>CANRJG010000020.1 GCA_947630875.1 uncultured Lachnospiraceae bacterium | reverse complement strand
CCCTTTTTTCAGAAAATGATATGAAAATAGCTCAAAAATAATTTTAATTTATACTTGACATATCACCGCTGGACTTTTTTGTTCTCTCTGCGGCCATAACCGCAGATTTTCTCCGAAAAGCATCGTCGGCAATCCATGTGCGGATTGCCGGCGTATCATCGATGCGACAGGATTTGAACCTGCGACCTCTGCGTCCCGAACGCAGCGCTCTACCAAACTGAGCCACGCATCGTCTTTTGAAAAAGAAAGCACCAACCCCAAAGCTCGTCCGTCTCCAAAATCAGTGCTTTAGTGCTCCTCCACGGGCTCGAACCGTGCACACCCTGATTAAGAGTCAGGTGCTCTACCAAATGAGCTAGAGAAGCATGTATTAAATTCAGCGTTTTGTTCGACGCAAAATTTATTATATCTCAACCTATTATAAAATGCAAGCTTTTTTTATATTTCTTTGTTCTTTTTCCTTTTTTTTCCGCACTTTTTTTGATTCAATGCCCGATTGGCTTCTTTCAGACAGGTACATAGCCGGTGAAACAGGGGATTTTGTTTACACTGCCAGATCTTTCGATGCAGGTTCCGTTCCATTTTCCCGCCCATTTTGCTTCTCTCTTTTCCGTTTTTATCAGTATATGCAGGCAGCGGCTTATATTCTGCCAAAACAGAAAAGAAAAAGCTACAATCTTACGCTGCTTTGTGGTACAATGAATCCCAAACGGCATGGCTGAAATGTATTATACAAAGGATCTATATATGAAATCAATGAACATTACAGAAGGCAGCATTTTAAAAGTCCTTCTGAAATTCGCATTTCCTTTTTTCGTTGCAAATATCCTACAATCCCTCTACGGTGCGGTGGATTTGTTTGTCATCGGCAAATTCTGCAGCGCGGAAAGCGTGGCTGCGGTTTCCACCGGCACCCAGGTGACGCAGATCATCACCAGCCTGATCACCGGCTTTACCCTTGGCAGCACGATTTTGATCGGCCAGTACACCGGCAAGCAGGATATGAAACGGGTCAAAGAGACCATCGGCACCACCCTGACCCTGTTTGCGGGTTTTGCCCTGCTGCTGACGGCGGTAATGCTGCTGGTCAAAGAACCGCTGCTGCGGTTGCTGCAGACCCCGGCGCCTTCCTTTGGGCTGACAGTCACTTATGTACAGATCTGCAGTCTTGGCATTTTCTTTATCTGCGGCTACAACGCCATCAGCGCCATCCTGCGGGGCTACGGCGATTCCGTCCGGCCCATGCTCTTTGTGGGTCTCGCCTGTATCATCAATATTGTGCTGGATTACATTTTTGTAAAATTTCTGCAGCTGGATGTGGCTGGAACTGCCCTGGCCACCATTATTTCTCAGGGCGTCAGTATGTTTTCCGCCGTGATTTATCTGAAAATCAAAAGATTTATCTTTGATTTTCGTCTGAAAAGCTTCCGGCCGGTGCTCTCCATCGCAAAGGAACTGGCCGTCACCGGCATTCCGATTTCGTTTCAGGAACTGCTGATCCGGATTTCTTTTCTGTATCTGATGGCCGTGATGAACAATTGCGGCGTGGCCGCTGCGGCCGTCGTAGGTATCAGCAGCAAATATGACGTCTTTGCCATGCTGCCCGCCACTGCAATGGCAGGCGCGCTGGCCGCCATCACGGCGCAAAATATCGGCGCAGGCAAACCGGCACGGGCCCGGAAATCCCTCTGGTATGGTCTGGGCATCGCCCTTTCCATCGCGGCCTGCTTTCTGATCTGGGCGCAGGTCTCTCCGGCTTCCATGATCGGTGTTTTTTCCGACGATAAAGACATCATTGCTGCCGGTATCCCTTTCTTTCGTTCCTGCAGCTTTGACTACGTCATGGTTACCTTTGTGTTCTGCCTGAACGGCTATCTGAACGGCAAACAGAAAACCTTATGGACCATGTTAAGCAGCTCCTTTGGCGCCTTGTTTCTGCGGATTCCGCTGGTCTGGTATGCCGGACATCACTTTGCAGACGACTTACGTATGCTGGGTAAAATCGCTCCCTTCGTTTCAGGTATCATGGCCGTCTATACACTGCTTTATGTCCTGCTGGAAGGAAAATGCAAACGAAAAAAACACGGCGAACCGGTTCTATAGACCTGTTCGCCGTATTTTTAAACATCTTTCGTAAATGCACATTTATAAATGGGATGTCCCAGAGAAGAGAACTTTTCCTCATACTCCGTCATGATGTTCTGTTCCATCAGACGTGCATCCCGGTGCAGATCCTCGGTGGAGTACAGCAGCTTCCATCCGCTTTCCGTGATTTGCTCCAGTGAAAACTGAAACAATGCCGCATTGTCTGTCTTAAATTCAATGACCGCAGCTCTGCCAAGCAGCGGCCGGTATCGCTCCAGAAATCTGACAGAGGTCAGCCGCCGGTGGGCGTGCCGGTCTTTGGGCCAGGGATCGGAGAAATTCAGATAAATTCCATCGATCTCGCCTTCCGCAAAGGCGTCCGCAATCTTTTCCGCATCCATGCGTACCAGAACAAGATTGGGCAATTGCTCTGTCTCCTGCTTCTGGATCGCCCGCAGCAGCACACTGGAATACTTCTCGATGCCGATAAACAGATCCTGCGGATTTTGTCTGGCAAGTTCCATGATAAACCGGCCTTTTCCCATACCAATTTCCACGAAAAGACGTCTGCCGCCGAATCGTGTCCGCCATCTGCCCTTGTAAGCGGCAAGCGCTTCTTCACAGACGGCAAAGGAGCTGGCTGCGATGGTCTCCCGGGAACCTTTGATATTTCTAAGCCGCATATATTACATCGCGTCTCTTTCGCTCTTGTAGTTGTTGATTACCGATTCCAGTTCCTTCAGCAGCGTATCCACCTGACCGTAATAAACGTCCGGATTCACCGGATCGTTCAGACCATCTTTGATTTCCGACATCAGATCAATAATCGCATCGATGCGCTTCTCACCGTTCCTGTCTTTGTAAAGCAGTCTTCTGGAAAGAGAATTTTCCTCCGCCGTCTGTTTTTTGAAAACGATTTCCAGATTCGGTTTTTCACCGATAAACCGGTATGTAATTGACGGCGTTGCATGAGAAAAGAGTTCCTGCAGATACTGAATATCGTTGTGCTCTTTGTAATGATTCCAGGCAAAAGTCTTCCGCATCGTCTGTGCGCCGATGGAAGAAAGTCCTACTTCCCGGCCCGCACTCTTGAAGACCCGGTAAACCTGCTCTCTGGAAACCATGGCCTTGGATTTTTCAAAACCAGTTACCAGCACATCGTCGTCCCTCTTGTCTTTGACATATTCGGCAATGATTTCTTTCAGTTCATCGGAAAATGTCATTTCAACAGGATATCTATGGACGCCGATATAACCTGTCAGACCGTCCTTGTCACGGATATCGCCAATGTGAAGCTTCAGGATATCCATCAGCTGCATTCCTGTACCGATACCGATTTCGAACATGATATAATATTTGTCTCCATACCGTCTCAGTGCTTTCCGAAATGCATTCAGTGTTTCTTCATCTCTAATCGGAGCCACCCAATTCATATTCATACCTCCTGTTTTTTTTGCAACAAATATTTTTTTCATTGTATAACATAGTTTTGTATTTGTAAACCGTTTTTTTCTATCGCATACAAGCTGTTAAAAACGCACAGATTTTTGCATGATCTACGCCCGCGTCAATCCCCACGCAGGAAACCGACATGTTCTGATCGCAGGCTCGCAGCAGCTCTTTCGTTTTTTCCGTGATTTCCGCTTCGGAAAGTTCCTTCAGGCTGACCGGAGAAAACCGCGCGTTTAAAAAGACGCCGGGCAGGGCACGGCGCACAGCCGCAATATCGGATCCGGCGCCCACTTCGGCAAACGCCAGCGGTTTTACCTTCGCGTATCCTTCCGCCACATGTTCCATGGTCTGTCCGCAATGATGAATACCGAAACAGGGGAAGGCTTTCGCCAGCCGCCGGTCGCAGTCCAGAAGAAAGGATTCATACAAATCGTTGGAAATCATTTCCACCGAACAGTTGGACGTCAGATAGCAGTCCGGTACCGTCTGTTTGACAATCGCCGTTACGCCGCCGGAAATCTGGGGCGACAGGGATTTCCAGTACCGGCCCAGATCGATGCTCATATCCGTAATCTCCGCCAGCAGCTTCTTTACCAGTTCCGGCTCCGTATAATACGCCAGAAACAGATTCTGTCCCATAAGGTCCATGGCAATATTCTGTATGCCCATCAGGTTCACCGCCGGACAGACGTAACCGAATTTTTCCTTCAGATACGTCACCTGCTCCACCATATTGCGGTACAGGGGATGCTGTTTATAATCTCCGATGGAAAAATCTTCCAGATCTTCCTCGTCCAGCTCCATGCATTTGACCTGGGGTGCATTATCCTTGCTGTAAATAATTTCGCAGCCTGCCAGCGCGGAGTGAAAATAGCCTGAAGCAATCAGATCGGAGCCCAAAATCGGCCGCTTTTCGGGATTTTTTTCACCAATCCCGTAGGCGCCGAAATTTTCATACAGCACTTTGCGCATCCGTACATCACATTCCATGCGGTATACCGGATTTTCAAAAAATTCTTCTGTGAAATCCACGTCTGCATTTTTGTGCCACCAGCTGGGGTGAAACGTAATGTCGTATTTCATGCCCTGATTCCTCCGTGTAAAACATCATACAAGGCTGCCTGTTCCTTCGGATCCTTACAGTATGTAACCGCAATCACCTTTTGTCCGCCGGCTGCCAGCGTCTGAAAGACCGCGGCAACCTCTTCCTTCCGATCTCCCACAACCCGGGCATTCAGCACAAGACCCTTACCGGAAAATGCTTTGGCAAAAGCTGCCGGATCGTTGGGATCCGGGTCTGTCTGCAGAGAAAACGCGCCATCTGCCGCCACAATGCCGGAAATGCTGTGCACCATCGGAATCTTCGGCGTCCAGTTCCCGCAGGAATGATAAACAAATCCGCCGAAAGCTTCTCCCGCCTTCGTGTCGGATGGCGCAAACAGATCCAGATAATCCTCTGCACTGAGCATAATGGAATTGTCATCGCTCATGCCCAGTCCCTTGAAACGGATACTGCTGGCAAAGCCGTGTCCCGGCAGCGCCAGTGCCGGTCCCAGCAGCGTTTTCTGCTTCTGCAGAAATTCCAGCAGCAGCGAAGTCACCAGTTCCGCCGCCTGCTGCAGCGCCTCCGGATCGTCATAGACCTCGATAAACAGATCTGTGACCGGCAGCAGATAGGAGAGCATATTTAATGGCGACTGCACGTCGCAAAATGAAATCGGCAGTTTTCCTTTGGTTTTCTCCAGGAAATACTCCTCCATTTCCAGAATATGTTTCCCCGCCGGCGTTTCATGAATGGGCTTTCGATCCGCATCCAATACTTCCTGCGCGCTGTGAAACATAGGTTCTACCGCCGGCGCCTGTCCCGGCAGCCATTTGTATTCCGCCCCGAAGCAGGAAGCAATATACCCGATTCCGTACCAGGGTTCCAGAAAATTGGCAATATCCGCCTTATACTGCATACTTGTCTTCAGCGCCCCCAGCTGCAGCGCCAGGGATTCCCTGTAATCTCTGCACTTATCGTAAAACACGCCGTCCGCACGGACTCTTCTGTATACCAAAAGGGACGCGTCGCCATGCAGAAACGCTTCCTGCCGCGCTCCCATAGATGCTTCATAGGCAGCATAAGCATCCAGATCAAACTTCTCCGGCGCTACGGGTTCTACCGTTGTAGATTGCGAATCCCGCAGCGTTGTATCAAACTCTTTTTCCAACAGATCGCCTCCTTAACTGTCCGTTCCGCCGTCTTCTGCGAATCTTGATCTGCTCTTTTCTGTCCAGCACGGCCTGTACCGCCGCATCGTCGGCAGCTTCAATCGACCGCACCGCAAAATAATTTCCGTTGGAAAGACTTTTGAAACGGATCTTGCACAGCATCAGTCCGTGTTTCGGGCATTTGTAAATGCTTTCGTACACTTTCTGCTGTGATGCAAACCATTTGATCCTGCTTCTCAAGTTTCTGCCGCACTGAAAACACTGCATCGTCAGCAGACTTCGATCCTTCATGGCCCGTTCCTTTGTGGCAAACTCCCGCGAAACAAATTTTGAGCCATCCGGATAAATCGCCGTTATCTCCTCCTCCTTGTTCCGGGGATTTCGATAACAGTTAAAGGTGTAGTAGATTCTGACCTTTTCCCAGTGTAGCGCCTGCAGAATCTTTGCCGTATAAAAAGCGTCCCCGGCCGCACCGTGAAATTCCCGTTCTTTTTTGATCCGGTAATATTCCACTGCGCTCTCCAGCGTCCGCCGTTTATCCCGTTCATCCAGATCCACCGCCATCAGTTCCTGTATATCATAATAATACAGCGGCTTCGGAAATACGTTTTTGACCTTAAAGTAATCCATATTCCGCTGCAGTTCCGTCAGATCGCTGATGCCCCAGGTGCAGAAGGTATCCTGGGGACTGCACCATGCAAAAAATTCTTCCATCGCCTGCGGAAAACCCACGCCGCTTTTCAGCTGCTCCTGTGTCAGATGGATTACTTTCTGTGTTTTATAATGGATCTTTTTATACTCCTTCGGCTTGATCACACGGTGAAATTCGTCCACCATGTTTCTGTCTTCATCCAGCTTGACAGCGCCGATCTCTATGATCTCAAAGGGCAGCGCTTTTTTTCCATACTCTTTTCCGTAAGGGCACTGGTTCCATTCGAGATCCAGAACTATATAATTCAAATTCTATTTTCCTTCCTGTAACGCGTAAAACAATATCTACACCGGTTAAAAATACTTCCGCAGCGGAAACCGGTCATAAAATTCAAAATGTTTTTCCATAAAATGGTCAATTGCGGAAATCAGACTGCCGTTGACGCAGACTATTACAAGGGTACCGATGCTGACGCCCACGAATCCGTGAAATAAAAGCAGAGACAGCAGCAGCGACAACAGCAGAAATGCCGCGTCAAATCCGGTTTTAAATTTTCGCATATCCGCATGCTTTTCCGCCGCCACATCCCGGACAAAAAAGTCATAGGAACAGGGCGGAATATAGGTTCTGAAGAAAAATGCAACCGACAAAGAGGTTATTATCATTCCCAATAAGAAAAGGATTACTCTAAACCACAAAGTCTTTGGTTCCAGCCCGCGCAGCAGATAAAGGTCCACATCCAGCAGCGTTCCGTAGAGAATCGAAGTAATAAACGAAAACAAATACGAAAGCTTGAACTTTTTCACAATCAGACACATCAGAATCAATACCAGCGTCTGCACGATATACTCTGCCTGTCCGTAACTTAATGCCTCCGCCTTTTCACTGATGATATAGGCAGGCGCCGCAATCATGGACAGTCCCAGATTGGCCTTCGTGGAAAGGGCAATGGCAAAAGGCATCGTCAGCAGGCCCATACAGTAGGCGAATTCTCTCGACATTTTTTTCTTTCCGCCTGCCGCTAGTCCGCCGTGATACTGCCCTGAAGCCATATATCCCCCTTAAACCGTCTTCCTACTGCAGGTTCTCCCATCAGATCCTTCTGATTGATGCAGATATCAATCACAAGCTCCCGGCTCCTGACGTTCAGGATCCAGATTTTTTCTTTGGTAATGGAATTTTCCACCCCGGCGACGTTTAAAATATCGCCAATCACCATATAATTATCGCACTCTACGCCATAGGGAATAAACGAACGCTCCACAATACTGTAGACGTCCTCGTTCATCAGGCGTTTTGATAACATCTGATATTCGTTAATATTGTCCATGGCCAGCGCTTCCGCTGCCATCTGATCCCCGTTTCGGGCCAGCTCCGCCATTTCGCTGCGGGCCGATGTGCCCGCCACCTGGGACGCTTTCACATTGCTGTGCACCGGGCACAGAATTTTGCCTTCTGTGCAAAGCCCGGAAAAACTGACCGTCGGAAACAAAGATCCGTATCCGGCATTTTCCATACTGCTCAAATAGCCGAAAGCATTCTGCAGATAAAAGATAATACTCAGGTTCATGTTTTCTTCTTCACAAACCGCCGCATAGGATTCCTTATCCGCGTGCCGTTCCACCGATACTTCCCGAAAAGCTTTCATATTTGTGCTTTTTATATAAGGAAAATAATATTCCGGCTCAAAATCTTTTCCGAGGATTCCCTCGCCCCGCAGACAAATCCCGATGTGATAGGCAATATCCTTTTCCACCTCCGAAAAGCACAGCCCGTCCTTCCGGTTCCACACCGACACTTCGTCCGGGTTCTTGAGAATCACCGCCAGCAGCGCTTCCTGCTCGATTTTGTTCAGCTTTTCGGAAAAGCCGATGGCTCTCATATATTTATGCATAATCCTGCCTGTCTCCTGTTATCTGATGGCATCCATGCCGCCCATATAGGGCTGCAGCGGCGCAGGAATCCGGATGCTTCCGTCTGCCTGCAGATTATTTTCCAAAAATGCGATCAACATTCGGGGCGGCGCAACTACGGTATTGTTCAGCGTATGCGCAAAATATTTGCTGCCGTCACTGCCCACAACACGGATTTTCAGTCTTCTTGCCTGGGCGTCTCCCAGATTGGAGCAGCTTCCCACCTCAAAATATTTCTTCTGTCTGGGACTCCATGCTTCTACGTCCACGCTCTTAACCTTCAAATCCGCCAGATCTCCCGAGCAGCATTCCAGCGTCCGCACCGGAATATCCATGCTCCGGAAGAAATCCACTGTATTTTTCCACATTTCGTTATAATATTTCATGCTGTCTTCCGGTTTGCAGATCACAATCATTTCCTGTTTTTCAAACTGATGGATCCGGTACACGCCCCGTTCTTCGATGCCGTGGGCGCCTTTTTCCTTCCGGAAGCAGGGGCTGTAGCTGGTCAGCTTCAGGGGCAGCTTGTCTGCCTCCAGAATCGTATCAATAAATTTGCCGATCATGGAATGTTCGCTGGTTCCGATCAGATACAGATCTTCTCCCTCAATCTTGTACATCATGGCGTCCATTTCCGCAAAACTCATCACACCCTGTACCACATTGCCGCGGATCATAAACGGAGGCACACAATAAGTATACCCTCTGCCGATCATAAAATCCCGGGCATAGGCCGTCACTGCGGAATGCAGCCGGGCAATATCTCCCATCAGATAATAAAATCCGTTGCCGGCCACCTTTCTGGCCGCATCCAGATCGATGCCACTGAAGCGTTCCATGATTTCCGTGTGATACGGAATCTCAAAATCCGGCACCACCGGTTCACCGAACCGTTCCACCTCCACATTTTCACTGTCATCTTTTCCGATGGGAACGGATGCATCAATGATATTGGGAATCCGCATCATCACCTGCAGCAACTTTTCCTCCACTTCCTTTTCCTCTGCGGAAAGGGCGTCGATCCGCGCGCCTTTTGCGGCAATTTCCTGCTTGATCTGCCCGGCTTCTTCCCGTTTTCCCTGACCCATCAGTGCGCCGATCTGCTTCGACGCTTTGTTGCGCTCCGAACGAAGGGCCTCCACTTCCTGTTTGATCTCACGGTTTCTGCCGTCCAGCGCAATGGCCTCGTCTACCAGCGGCAGCTTCACATCCTGAAATTTATTCCGAATGTTTTGCTTTACAATTTCCGGGTTTTCTCTCACAAACTTAATATCCAACATGATCTATCTGACCTCCTGCTGATCTGTTTTCAAAGTCTTTCCCCCACGCAGTGCCTTTTCCAGAGCAAGCATTTCCTCCTCTGTCAGCATCGTCACAGGTTTTCCTTCTGTAATTTCTTTCACATAGGTATAGCAGCCGTCCTTGCCGTGAATCGCATTCAGCACAACGCCGCTGTAATTGCGATTCAGCAGTGCCAGGGCAAAGCTCCGGTTGCCGCCGATGTCCTCAAATGCGTCATACTTCACCAGTCCCACCTTCTGAATGGCATTTTCACAGGCGTCGCCGATGGCGTCCAGGGAATCCGCCACGGTTCTTGTGCTTTTTTTCAGAATATCAATTTCTGCAAACCGTTTCAGAATAATCGTTTCCATATTAGCTACAGAATTTCCCTGTAAAAGTTTCATATACCGTCTTTCCAGATAGCTTACCTTTGCTTTTGTCTGCTGAAGTACATAGAAAAGATAAACAAGAGCAATTAAAAGGAGCCCAAGCAGTATGCCGAAGATAATTCTGATCATAATACCATCCTCCTTGCAATTACTTATTGATTATAAGACATTTTTATTATTTGTTGTATCCCCTTATCAAACGTGCGGCGATGTCTTCCAGTTCCTGTGGGGAATGATAGGAAATTTCCAGCCGCCCCTTTTCATTGTCCTTGCGGTGAATGGAAACCTTTGTTCCCAAAGCCTCCATCAGTTTCTCCGTCAAATCCTCATAAACTGCCATGACGGAAGCCGGCATTTCTTTTTTGACCGCCGGTACTTTTCCGTAGTTTCTAACCAGCTTTTCCACTTCCCGCACACTTAAGTTCTCATGAAAAGCGCGCTGCGCTACGGCATACTGCGCCTCCGGATCCGACAGACCCAGAATCGCTCTGGCATGTCCGGCGGAAATCAGCTTGTCCTCCAACATCTGCTGTACTTTTGCATCCAGCCGAAGCAGACGCAGGGAATTTGTAATAAAAACTCTGCTTTTGGAAACCTTCTCCGCAATTTCTTCCTGTTTCAGGGAAAATTCATCCATCAGACGCTGATACGCCTTTGCTTCTTCAATCGGATTCAAATCTTCCCGCTGTATATTTTCAATCAAAGCGACCTCTGCGGCGATCTGCGCGTCGTAATCCCGGACAATTACCGGTATTTTCTTCAGGCCTGCCATCTTTGCCGCACGCCACCGGCGTTCACCGGCAATAATTTCGTAAAATCCATCGCTGCTTCTGACAATCAGCGGACTGATCACGCCATACTGCCGGATGGACTCGGCCAGTTCCTGTAAGGCTGCTTCGTCAAATTCTTTTCTCGGTTGATTTTGATTGGGCAATACCAATGAAATATCAGCAAAAAGCTCTGCCGCTTCCGCTGTTTTTGCGGTGTTTTGCGGCTGCTTTTCCGCCGACGGCGTTTTTTTTGCAGCAGATTCCGTGTGTTTATTTTTTTCTCCGCCGTTTTTTTTCGGTGCAATGATGGCATCAATGCCGCCGCCCTTGTTCAGGCCTCTTCCCAGGCCGCCTTTTACTGCCATGATTCATCCTTTCTGCTTAGAACTTCCTCCGCCAGCGTCCGGTACATTTCCGCGCCGACGGATTTCGGATCATAAACCGTAATCGGAACGCCGTAGCTGGGCGCTTCCGCAAGTCTGACATTTCTTGGTATAATGGTTTTATAAATGTTCTTGTCTAAGTTTTCTTTTACATTATCTACCACCTGCAAAGACAGGTTGGTTCTGGCGTCGTACATTGTAAACACAACGCCCTCAACTTCCAGGGATTCATTCAGCCGCTCTCTGACCAGATCCACGGTATGCATCAGCTGTGTCAGGCCTTCCAGCGCGTAATACTCGCACTGGATCGGTACCAGCACCGTGTCTGCCGCTGTCATGGCATTGACCGTCAGCATCGTCAGCGACGGCGGACAGTCAATCAATACAAAATCATAGTTGCCGCGCACCTGCCGGATGGCTTCTTTTAACAGGTATTCCTTGTTTTCATAATCCATCAGCTCGATTTCCGCCCCGGACAGATTGATATTGGAAGGCCAGAGATCCAGATTTTCCACAAATGCATTTTGATAGGTGCACTGCACCACATTGCAGTTTCCCAGAAGCAGTTCATACAGCGTGTATGGCAGTTCGTCTTTCTCATACCCCAGTCCACTTGTGGTATTTCCCTGGGGATCTGCATCAACTACCAGTACCCGTTGCCCTTTTTCTGCAAGACAGGCCGACAGGCTGATTGTCGTCGTTGTTTTTCCCACGCCGCCTTTTTGATTGGCGATTGCTATGATTCTTCCCATCGGCTGTGCCTCCTTTCGCCTTCCTGCGGTCTTTTTCACTATATCAGACTATTTGCGGATTTTCAACCTTTCTTTGCGCAAACTCGTCCTGCGTTTCATTGTTTCACGTGAAACATTCCTGATTTTTCTGTGTGCGCGTAACGCCGTCTCAATTTCACCGTCCTGTCGGCGCCGCATGTTTCACGTGAAACATCAGCGGCCGTAACATTTATCGATAATATAGGTTCGCAATCCGGAAATCCGCCGCTTGCAGGCTGCCGGATCTGTATAGAACTCTTCCTCCGCCTGCTTCAGTTCCTCCAATATATCCTGAATAAACTGTGTCCATTCCTGCTGGAAGGCTTCATCCTCCGCCGAAACAGCAGCGCTTTCGTTTTCATTGGACGAAAGAGGCTCCAATTCCTCCTCCGTCTGGGCTTTCAGCTGCTTCTGAATCTCATTGATTTTGTCATTGCACTCCGCAATTCCCGCAATCAGTGTCATATTTTCTTCATTGGTCTGTGCAATCATCTGATTTTCGGCATCAATCTGTTCTTGGTAGGATGACTCCACCGCAATAGGAGAGAGGAGTCCAAAAATACTGTCTTCCTTATCGCGATAGGATCTGACTCGTTCCTGACACTCTTCGATAATTTTTTGGTTTACATAATGTACTTCTTTTTTGTTTTCGATCTCTTTTTTTAAGCGTTCGATTTCACTCTCCAGATATTTTGCAAGCGCATTATTTTCTCTGACCATGGTGTCATTTCCCCTGCATGATTTCCGCCGGACGGATACCGGTACATATTCGCCCGTCTTTTTAAAACAGATATCAGTTTTGTCTTGATACTTCGCCCAAAACTGTTTATACTTATTTAGTGAAAGCACAGATTTTTCCAGCGCTCTGCCGAAAGGCAAACAGCGCGGAAACCCCTGTTCTTATCATACAACGGTTTGGAGACTTTTTAAATGCATTTTAAAAAATTCTTTAAAATATTTTTTTCTTCGGTTTGCCTGACCGCCCTTTATAATAAAACAATTGCTTTTCTGGCTGATACGTCCTGTCTTAAAGAAGCGCGCGGGCATTTCTTTCTGTGGAATTATGGAAAAGTCTGGTATGAAAAGCAGGGCAGCGGCACGCCGGTGGTTCTGCTGCATGATCTTACCGCCGCTTCCAGCGGCTACGAATGGAACAGGGTGGTAAAGCAGCTCGGCAAAACGCATACCGTATATATTCCGGATCTTCCTGGCTGCGGCAGAAGCAGCAAGCCCGATGCTTTGTATTCCGGTTACTTCTATGTAAAGTTCCTGACGCAGTTTCTGGAAGAAGTCGTGGATGAACCCGCCGTTGTTATTACCAGCGGAGACAGCAGTTCCTTCGCCCTGCTTGCCACGCAGCTTGCGCCGAAACGGATTTGCAAAATCATCTGCGTTAATCCTGCAGCGCCCAAAGGACAGACCCATGCGCTGACAGTTTACGGCAAACTGCTCCGGCTGCTGCTTTCCATTCCGGTCTTCGGCACACTGTATTATAATCACTGCGTCAGTCTGACAGCCATTGAAAATCGTTTTCTGGAAACCTACGGCCTGTCAACCGAAGATATCCAAAATCTGACGGTAATTTACCACGAAAGCGCCCACAAATCCCTTCGTTACGCCAGATGCATGTTTGCGGCGGAGCTGTTCGGCTACGGTATTTTGCCGGTGAAGCAGATACTGCCGGCCCTTTCCGTTCCCCTCACCGTTCTTTTCGGAGAAAAAGAGGCGGACAGTCAGGCAAAAGCAGCCGCCTATCGCCGTCTGAATCCGCAGATTACTGTCTCCATGCTGCCCAATGCGGGGCATTTGCCGCAGCTGCAGACAACGGATTGTCTGTCTGACGCGCTTTCCGTCGATTGACATTTGCATGTTTTCATGCCTGCCTGATGAAACAGGCAGGTATTTTTAACAGTTTTTGATTACAGCGTCAAAAGCTCGAATCCACGGTATGCAAGCATACCGATGGGTGAGAAGCTTTATGACGCGCCCCAACATGAGGAAGAAGTGGGGCTTAGGGCCCCATGGATTCCGAATGTTGGGCAGGATTGTGAGAGCTGCGAAGCAGCGTAACAATCCGTAATCACTTTTGACGCACGAATCATTTTATACTGTATACCTGATTCGGAGGAAACTTTATGAGAAATTTTCTGCAAAGACTGGCTTACCGATTTCAAAAATTCATGTATGGCAGACACGGAAACGATGAATTTTCCCTGTTTCTGGTGCTGGCTTCTCTTGCGCTGATGCTGCTTTCCCGTATTCGCATTTTAAGGTTTCTTTATCTGATAGCGATTCTGCTGCTGTTTTATTCCTGTTTCCGCATTTATTCCAAAAACCTGGCGAAACGAAATCAGGAACTGGAGCGCTACCGAAATGCAAAATACAGATGCAAAAAATTTTTCTCCCTGCGCAGGCGTATGTGGACAGAGCGCAAAACCCATACCTATTTCAAATGCAGCAGCTGCAAAACCATGATCCGCGTACCAAAAGGAAAGGGCAGGATTGAAGTCAGCTGCCCCAAATGCGGCAATAAAACCATCCGCAACACTTAATGAGGAGGAAGGCTTATGCGAAGCATAACTTTTCATGCCTTCCGACGACTTGGCAGGTGCGCTCCCCAAGCGCGCGTGCCGCTACCTTAATGAAGGAAGGCTTACGCGATGTTCGGATATATACAGGCAAATATCAAGGATCTGACAGAGGAGGAACGTCTGCGCTACCGCGCCGTTTACTGCGGTCTCTGCCGCATGCTGCAGGAGCGCGGCGGCAGGTTGGCCAGAATGAGTCTCACCTACGATCTGACCTTTCTGATTCTTTTACTTTCCTCTTTATATGAACCGCCGGAAACCCATACAGACCTTCGCTGCCTCGTGCACCCGCTGAAAAAACACGCCGCAGACACAAACTGTTTTACGGAATATGCCGCAGATATCAATATTGCGCTGGTCTATCACAAATGTATGGACGACTGGAAAGACGAACACCGGGCGGATCGCCGGCTCTATGCGAAAGCGCTGGAAAAGACCTGCAAAAAGATCCGGCTGCGGCAGCCCCGGGCCATACAGGCCATCGAAACGGAACTGGCTGTGCTGTCGGCCATTGAAAAGGAAAATATTCCTGACGCCGATGCGGCGGCGGCAGCTTTCGGTCGGCTGATGGCGGCGCTGTTTATCGTCCGGAAAGACCGCTGGGCGCCGGACCTGTACCAGCTGGGCTTTGGTCTGGGACAGTTTATCTATCTGGCAGACGCGGCGGCGGATTATACAAAAGACCAAAAGAAGGGCGTCTACAATCCCTTAAACGCGCTGTCCGCAGACCCTGCAGCCATGAAACCGCTGCTGATGCAGCTGCTGGGCAGTGCCTCCGAAGCCTTTGAACGGCTTCCGCTGGTTTCCGACGTCCATCTTCTGCGAAATATCTTTTATTCCGGTATATGGCTCCGTTATAACCGGGAAAGGGAAAAAAATGATCGATGATCCTTACAGAGTCCTCGGCGTTTCCAGAAACGCAAGCAAAGAGGAGATTAAAAAAGCATACCGGCAAAAGGCAAAACTGTACCATCCGGATCTGCATCCGGACGACCCGGATGCCGGAGATAAAATGAATGAAATCAATGAAGCCTACGACATGCTGATGAATCCCGAAAAATACCGCCGCGCCCAATCCTTCGGCGGCTACAATACCGGCGGAAGCAGCACTTCCGGCGGCAGCGGGTATGGAAACGGCGGGTATGGCTATGGCGGCAGCGGTTCCGGCGGTCCTTACGGCGGCTTTTCTTTTGACGATCTGTTTGGTTTCGGGTTTGCCGGCAGTATTCCCATGCCGGAAATCCTTTCCGGGGACAGTCCCGCCGTAAAAAGCGCGGTCATGTCCATCCGCAGCAGCGACTATCGTTCGGCCATCAATATTCTGATCAATATTCCGGAGGCCAGCCGCGGTGCCCGGTGGTACTATCTGATGGGCATTTCTAATTACGGCACCGGCAATCTGATTCAGGCCACCCAGTATATGAATCAGGCTGCGTCCATGGATCCGCAGAATCCGCTGTACCGTCAGATTTTAAGTCAGATGACCCGGTCTTCCGGCGCCTATCAGGAAAACGGCCGGGGCTTCAATATGGAAGTGATGGACATGCGCAGACTCTGCATGGGACTTTGTTTCGGACAACTGCTCTGCAGTTTCTGCCGGTTCTGCTGATCTGTTCGCACATATGTTCGAAAAAATTTGGGCTTTCTATTGAATTTCACATCCATCATTGCTATAATGGGAACATAGTTTTTCGCGGCGGCCGTTTCGCTGCCTGCCGCAGGTATTGTATGCTGACAGGAGATTCCGATGAAGCTGTACTATGATGAACCGATCCGGCGGCCGGCTTCCTATATTCCAGCCGTGGAAAAACCGGCGCTTCCGGAACCATACCGGAAAATGAAAGCGCTGGCCGCCTCCGTGCATTCCGCCGAACGTCTTTTTTATGAACAGGGCATGCTTATGGCCGATTATGAGGACGATTATGCGTTTCACGGAACCTTTGTCCGGTATTACCCCACCTATCAGGCCATGAATGACGAGCAGCTTCGGGGTTATTTTTCATGGCGGACGAAACTGCGCCGGGGCGACGTCCGAAAAACTTCTCTTTCTTTTGTTTACGTCTATATCTATGAACTGCTCAATCAAATCGGTGTCAGCTCTGCAGAAGAAGGATACGCCGCGCTGCAGCGGTTCCGGAAAGCCTACCGCAGTCTGGACACCCGGGCTGAAAGCTTTCTGAACGCCTGGATGAAAGATTACGTTATCTACAACAATCTGCCGGTATCCCTGATTCCGGAATATGACACCCTTTCTTCTTTAGAAGAAGCGCTCAACACGCTGGCCAGGGATTTTCCCGTGGATACGGAGACGCTGTTTTCCGCTTTGTGTACGCTTTCTTCCTATAATCTGTGCAATTCCAGATTTTACAAAGCTTATCCTTCGGATGTGGCCGACGTCTGCTGCAATGTTTACCGGCGTTTGTGCGAGGAATACGATACGCACAAAAAATGCTCGTATTTTCAGCATCTCTTTGGCACGCAGATGGTTTTTCCCCGGAAAATGTTCAGCTTTGCGATATTTTATGACCATAAACATTACGTTTCCTATGAATATAAGATCAGCGACACACAAAAGTATCACTGCAGCAACGGCCGCTGGTCCTTTGAAACCTACCCTTCCATCCGCAAAAAAAACACGGAACTGGGACTGATTCTCAAATCCGTCGATGCCATGCTGCGGCAGGCCTGCCTTTATTCGCATCTTCTAGAACAGCCTGCGCTGCCTGCGAAAACCACAGAACTGATCCGGTCGGAAATCGAAGCGTTTCTTGCAGAAAAGAAGCGATTGGCCGCGCCCCGCATCGATATCGACCTGTCCCTGCTTTCGGACATCCGTTCCGCCGCCGCCCAGACCCGGGACCGGCTGATGACGGAAGCGGAG
Source organism: uncultured Lachnospiraceae bacterium (assembly GCA_947630875.1). GTDB lineage: Bacteria > Bacillota > Clostridia > Lachnospirales > Lachnospiraceae > CANRIM01. The sequence continues at coordinate 21,163 of CANRJG010000020.1, read as the reverse complement.
ATGGGAGAGGAGGATCCGCTTCCCGCGCCGACTGCGCCGTCTGCGGCAGATACCGTCGCCGATGCAGCCGCGGCAGAGGACGCCGTGCCTGTTTTAAATGAAAACGAATGCCGCTTTCTGCGCTGTCTGCTGGAAGAGAAACCGTTTCAGCCGATGCTGCGGGAAATTTCAATACCGCTTTCCATTATGGTAGATACCATAAATGAAAAACTGTTTGATCTGTTTCAGGATACACCGGTGCTGTTTGAAGCAGACGCGCCGGTGCTGATCGACGATTATATTGACGATCTGAAAGGACTGCTGTTATGAAAATACCCAAACGAATTGCCTCTGTGCTCATCAATTCTCTGAAAGGCGGCGTGGTGCCGCGCATCGGACTGCCGTACATCGCCGTGGGGCGAAGCACAGAGATCGAAGCGCTTCTGCATGACGTGGATATCATCGCAGAAGGCGGCGCTACCTTCCGTTTCATTATGGGAAAATACGGCAGCGGAAAAAGCTTTCTCCTGCAGACGATCCGCAACTACTGTATGGACCGCAATTTTGTGGTGGCGGACGCGGATCTTTCGCCGGAGCGGCGCCTGCAGGGCACCAAAGGACAGGGTCTTGCCACCTATAAGGAACTGATCCGCAACCTTTCTACCAAAACCAGGCCCGAAGGCGGGGCGCTTTCGCTGATTTTAGACCGCTGGATCAGCGGTATTCAGAGCAGCGTTGCCATGGAAAACGGACTGGATCCTGCCGATCCCGCATTTAACGGTCTGGTGGAACACAAAATATTCGAAGTGATGCAGGCGCTTAATGAAATGGTGCACGGTTTTGATTTCGCACGGCTCCTTCAGTTTTATTATCATGCCGTTATCAGCGACGACGAAGAGGGCAAAGCCCGGGTCGTCAAATGGTTTCGGGGAGAATACGCCACCAAAGCCGAAGTCCGGTCGGAACTGGGGATCCATATCATGATCGGGGACGACGACTGGTACGAATACATCAAGCTCTTTGCCGCGTTTTTGAAGCGCGCCGGTTATCAGGGGCTTCTGATTCTGATTGACGAGCTGGTAAATATTTACAAAATCCCCAACAGCATTACCAGGCAGTACAATTACGAAAAACTGCTTACGATTTACAATGACACCCTGCAGGGCCGCGCAAAGCATCTGGGTGTGATCATGTGCGGTACGCCCCAGTGCATTGAAGATACGAGACGGGGGGTTTACAGCTATGAAGCCCTTCGTTCCCGTCTCTGTGAAGGGAGATTCGGCCGGGAAAATATCAAGGATGTTCTGGCGCCGGTGATTCGTCTGGTGCCGCTGACCTATGAAGAAATGCTGATTCTGATTGAAAAGCTGGCTGACATCCACGCGGTGCTTTTCGATTACGAACGAACCATCTCGCAGGAAGATCTGATCTGCTTTATCAAAATTGAATTCGGCCGGGTCGGCGCCGACAGCAATATTACCCCCAGGGAAATCATCCGGGATTTCATCGAACTGCTGGATATCCTCCTGCAAAATCCGTCCCTTTCCGTTGCCGAACTGCTGAACGCATCGGATTTTCCCTTTTCTGCTGCCTCCGGCGACGCGTCCGTACCGGAAGCATTTGCAGAATTTACACTATAGGAAATGCCGCTTTCTTTCCGGAGGAGTGCCATGCATCTGTTTGACCGTTATGCGCCTTTTGTACAGGACTTTATATACCGCAATCAATGGCAGAATCTGCGCGCCATACAGGTGGCCGCTGCCGATGTGATTTTCAACTCGGAGGATCATTTGCTGCTTTCAGCGTCCACCGCTTCCGGGAAAACCGAAGCGGCTTTTTTTCCGATTCTGACGCTGTTTTCCGAAGATATGCCCCGTTCCGTGGGCGCCCTTTATATCGGCCCGCTGAAAGCGCTGATCAACGACCAGTTTCTGCGGCTGAACGAACTTTGTGAAGAAGCGCAGATTCCGGTGTGGCACTGGCACGGCGACGTGTCCCAGTCCCACAAAAGCAGACTTTTGAAACATCCTTCCGGAATCCTGCAGATCACGCCGGAATCTCTGGAAGCCATGCTGATGCACAAACACGCCGATATCGTCCGGCTGTTTCACGATCTGCGCTTCGTGGTCATTGACGAGGTACATTCTCTGATGCGGGGCGACCGCGGCGGCCAGACCCTCTGCCTCATCGAGCGGCTTTCCGCCATGGCGGGGGTGAATCCCAGAAGGATCGGCCTTTCCGCCACCATCGGTGATCTGGAAAGCACCGGCGCTTTTCTTTCCGCCGGTACCGGCAGAAAAACCGCGATTCCGAAAATCGAAGCGAAGGGCAGCACCTGGCGCCTTTCCCTGGAACATTTTTATGTACAGGGGCCCCAGAGTGCGGAAGAGCACGAAGTGAAAAACGCGCTGCCTGTACCGGAAGCCGTTTCCGATCCGGCGCCCGCCCAGGCGGATCCCGGACTGGGCTATATCTTTGAACACACCCGGGGGAAAAAGTGTCTGGTCTTTGTCAATTCCAGAGAAGAATGCGAGGCCGTGACCACCACCCTGCGGCAATACTGCGAAGCAAATCAGGAACCCGACCGTTTTCTGATCCACCACGGCAATCTGTCGGCTTCCTACCGGGAAACCGCCGAAGCCGTCATGAAAGACGACGACATGTACCAGACCACGGTTACCACCGCCACGCTGGAACTGGGCATCGATATCGGAAAACTGGAACGGGCCTTTCAGATCGACGCGCCCTTTACGGTTTCCTCATTCCTGCAGCGCATGGGCCGTACCGGCCGGAGAGGCGCGCCCCAGGAAATGTGGTTTGTCATCCGGGAGGATCCGCCGGAAATGCGGGCCATGCTGCCCACCACGGTTCCCTGGAAGCTGCTGCAGGCCATAGCGCTGGTGCAGCTGTATCTGGAAGAACGCTGGGTGGAGCCGCCCCGGCTGGACCGGCTGCCCTTCAGCCTGCTGTATCATCAGACCATGAGCATCCTGGCTTCCTGCGGCGAGCTGACCCCTGCGGCACTGGCTTCCAGGGTACTGGGGCTGCAGTATTTTCATCGGATTTCCCAGGAGGATTATCGCTGTCTTTTAAATCATCTGATTGAAACCGGACAGCTGCAAAAAACAGAAGAAGGCGGCCTGATTGTAGGTCTGGCAGGAGAGCGGGTCATCAATTCCTTCAAGTTTTACGGGGTTTTTGTGGAAAGTGAAGAATACTCCGTCCGCTGCGGTTCCCAGACCATCGGCACTACGGTCAAGCCCCCGCCGGTGGGAGAGAAGATTGCCCTTGCGGGCCACGTCTGGGTCATCGAAGAAATCGATCATAAACGGCGGCAAATTTACTGTCAGCAGGTCAAAGGAAAGGTTCCGGCGTATTTCGGAGAATGTCCCGGCGATATCCATACAAAGATCCTGCTTCGTATGAAACAGGTGCTGCAGGAGGATACCATTTATCCCTATCTGATGAAAAACGCCGTGGCAAGACTGATGCAGAGCCGAAACACTGCCGTCCATTCCGGCGTCGCCACCGAACCGCTGGTATCTTTGGGCGGCACCATGTGGTGTCTGTTTCCGTGGCTGGGCACCTACGCCTTTTTCGCACTGGAACGATTCTTAAAACTGCGCTGCGCAGACCGGCTGAAGCTTTCGTCGCTGGAGGCATCCAGACCTTATTTTATTCAGTTCAAAATGGGAGTTTCCAAAGAAGACTTTTTCCGTATTGTCAAAGAAGAAGCGGCAAAATCCTTCGATCCCATGGCGCTGGTTTATCCGAAAGAAGTGCCGCTGTTTGAAAAATATGATGAATATGTGCCGCCCGAACTGATCCGAAAAGGCTTTGCTTACGGGATTCTGGACATCGAGGGCATGAAAGCACGCGTCATGGAATGGCCCTGATCAGACAATCCGGTTGCGCCGCTGTCCCTGCAGGAATGCGCGGATATTTTCCGCACATTCGTCTATGGCCCGCTGCCTGGACTCCACCGCGCTCCATGCGATATGGGGCGTCAGGATCAGATTGCGGTAATCCGACAGCTTCAGATACGGACTGTCCGCAGCAATCGGTTCCTCGGCAAACACATCCACACAGGCGCCGCCGATGACTTTTTCGCGGATGGCTTCCGCCAGATCCGCTTCATTGACAATTCCGCCTCTTCCTGTATTGATCAGACAGGAGGAGGCTTTCATTTTCCGCAGTTCTTTTTTCGTAATCAGATTTCTGGTGTTTTCATTCAAAGGCGCATGAATGGAAAGAATATCGGAGGACTGCAGCAGTTCTTCCAGCGAAACCCGGCAAAACCGTACATCTTCGTGGGTGCCGGAAGTGGAATAGTAAAAAACCCGGCAGCCGAAAGCCTCCGCCAGTTCTGCCACCCGCCGGCCGATACGGCCCAGTCCCACAATGCCCCAGGTCTTTCCCCGCAGTTCAAAAAATCGGGTGTCTACCATGCCGTACAGATCGGCGTTTACATAACTTCGAGTCTGTACCAGAGGTTCAAATTCGTGTATCCGCTCCATATAATGGAACAGCATGGCAAACACATGCTGGGCCACACTGTCGGTGGAATAGCCGGCGATATTGCAGAGGGCGATGCCCCGCTGCCGCAGACAGGTCAGATCGCAGTTGTCATACCCGGTGGCCGTCAGACAGATCAGTTTCAGATGGTTTGCATTCGCCAGACTTTTCGCGTCGTATCGCGGTTTGTTGGAAATACTGATATCCGCATCTGCCAGCAGCCGCGGCATATCTTCCGCCGGACAGACCGCATGCACCGTAAGATCGCCCAATGCACGCAGCTTTGAAAAATCCAGATCATTTCCCAGGGTGATCTGATCCAAAACAACAATCTTCAAACCGGTTCCCTCCTATGATTAAGGTAACGGCATACGCGCCTGAAGAGCGCCCCTGCCAGGTTCTTGCAGCATTTCTTTTTTTAAGAAAGAGGCCTTTTTTCCGGCAGTCCCGCTTTTCTGGGATACTGCTTCGGGGTATGGGATTCTTTTTCAATGACTACCAGCGAATGTTCGATGTCCGAATCCGGGAGATCGAAGAGGAGTACGTCCGCCATGATGCCTCCCAGCTTTTCCACCGCACCTTCGCTTTTTTTACATTCCTGCGTCACGTCCTGTCCCTTATAGGCAATGAACAGACCGCCTTCCTCAACAAAGGGCAGGCAGTATTCCGCCAGCACCGAAAGCTGCGCCACCGCCCGGGATACGCAGACGTCATAACGTTCCCGGTACCTTTTGTCCTGCGCCAGATCCTCCGCCCGGGCATGGATCACTTCGATTTTTTTCAGCTGCAGCGCATCGATCACCGTCTGCAGAAACTGTACCCGCTTGCCGAGAGAATCGAAGAGGGTAATTTCAATTTCCGGAAAAGCAATCTTCAGCGGGATCCCGGGAAAGCCCGCGCCGGTACCCACATCGATCAGCCGGGTGATATCCTCTGCCTCTACGGCCGTCACCAGAGACAGACTGTCGATAAAATGCTTGCGCACCACGTCTTCCCATTCGGTAATGGCCGTCAGGTTCATTTTCTGATTTGTTTCGATCAGCAGATCATAATACTGTTCAAACTGCTCCATCTGACGTTCATTCAAATGTATCTCCAGTTCTTCCAGTCCCGATAAAAACAAACTCCGGTCATACTTCATCTTTGTGTTCCTTTCTTTGCCGACGCTGCTCCATAAAAATTAGCAGCACCGCCACATCCGAGGGAGAAACGCCGGAAATCCGGGAGGCCTGTCCGATGGATTCCGGCCGTATGGCGGAAAGCTTCTGCCGGGCTTCGATCCGCAGGGAAGGGACGGTTTCGTAGTCGATATCTGCAGGCAGCTTCAGTTTTTCCAGCCTGGCAAACTGCTGCACCTGCCGCTCCTGTCTGGTAATGTATCCTTCATATTTCACCTGAATGTTCACCTGTTCCCGCACATCTATCGGAAGCTCTTTTCGTTCAGGATCAAGGGGTTTTAACCGATCATAGTCCAGCTCCGGTCTGCGCACCAGTTCAGACAGGGAAACGCCGTGATCCAAAGGCGTACTGCCGCATTCCTTCAAAAAGGCCTGCACCTCATCCTTTGCGCCGATCATGGTTTCACTGACCCGCCGGATTTCATCGGCAATCATTTCTTTTTTCTGCAGCAGCCGCTGGTACCGTTCTTCGGAAATCAGGCCCACCCGGTATCCGTAAGGCGTCAGCCGCAGATCCGCGTTGTCCTGCCGCAGCAGCAGACGGTATTCGCTCCGGGAGGTCATCATCCGATAGGGCTCATGGCTTTCCTTCGTTACCAGATCGTCGATCAGTACGCCGATATATCCGTCGGATCGTTTCAAAATCAGCGGTTCTTTTCCCAGTACCTTCATCGCGGCGTTGATGCCTGCGATCAGTCCCTGCCCGGCAGCTTCCTCGTAGCCGCTGCTGCCGTTGAACTGTCCTCCGCTGAACAATCCTTCGATGGCCTGAAATTCCAGCGAAGATTTCAGCTGCCGCGCGTCGATGCAGTCATATTCGATGGCATAGGCGTTTTTCACAATCTTTGCCTGCTCCATGCCCTTCACCGAACGATACATGGCATACTGCACGTCCTCCGGCAGGGAAGAACTCATACCGCTGATATACATTTCATTGGTTTCCAGCCCCTCCGGCTCGATAAATACCTGATGTCTGGTTTTATCGGCAAAACGCATCACCTTATCCTCAATGGAAGGGCAGTATCTGGGACCGGTGCCTTTGATATTTCCGGAAAACAAGGGTGAGCGGTCGATATTGTTCCGGATAATTTCATGGGTCGTCTCGTTGGTATAGGTGAGATAACATGACACCTGCGCTTTCTGAATGCTGTCCCGGTCGGTCTCAAAGGAAAAGGGCACGATGGGTACGTCCCCTTTCTGCTCCTCCATAACGGAAAAATCGATGCTGCGTTTATCGATTCTGGCCGGGGTGCCGGTTTTAAACCGGTACATGGATATTCCATTCTCCTGCAGGGACCTTGTCAGATGCGTGGCTGCCTGCAGGCCGTTTGGCCCTGTTTTTGTGGAAACATCGCCGAAGACGCAGCGGGCGTTCAGATAGGTTCCGGTACAAAGTACCGCGGCCTTACAGTAATAGGTGGCGCCGGAAACGGTTTTCACCGCCTGCAGTTTTCCTTCCTCTACAACAATTTCGGAAACCTCCGCCTGTTTCAGGGTCAGATGCGGCGTATTTTCAATAGTTTTCCGCATCTCCCGGCTGTAGGCTTCCTTGTCCGCCTGGGCCCGGAGCGAATGTACTGCCGGGCCTCTGGACGCATTCAGCATCCGGGACTGAATAAAGGTTTTGTCGATATTTTTTGCCATTTCGCCGCCCAGCGCGTCCACCTCCCGGACAATGTGTCCTTTGGATGTGCCGCCGATATTGGGATTGCAGGGCATCATGGCAACGGAACTGACGCTGATCGTAAAGATGATCGTTTCCAGTCCCAGTCTTGCCGCGGCCAGCGCTGCTTCACAGCCGGCATGTCCGGCTCCCACCACTGCAATATCATAGTTTTCCGTTAAATATGCCATCGTCTGTCACTTTCCCATACAAAACTTACTGAATATTTCATTGATAATGTCTTCGTCCACCGTATCGCCGGAAATTTCCCCCAGCTTCGTATACGCCGCGTAAAGATCGATAAAGAAAAAATCCTCCGGCAGCTTTAGCCGTATGCTTTCCATAACGTTTTCCAGAGATTCCTTCGCCTGCGCCAGCAGATTTTTCTGACGCAGATTCGTGATATAGATCTGATGATCCGTTTCCAGCTTTCCCGAAAACAACATTTCTTTCAGCAGCGTCCCGAGTTTCTCCTTGCCCCTGGATTCCGCCGCCGAAAAATCGATGACGGGAAAGGGAAGTGTCTTTTCCAGCGCTTCTTTTCGAATATTTTGTTCCAGATCCGTTTTATTCAAAAGCACAATGGTCTTTTTCTCCCGGATCATGGACAGTATTTCTTCGTCGCTGTCTTCATATCCCGCAAAGGAATCCAGTACAAACAACACCAGATCCGCGCCTGCAATCGCTTCTTTTGCTTTATCGATGCCGATGCTTTCCACCAGGTCTTCTGTATCATGGATCCCCGCCGTATCCGTCATGATCAGCTGCAGCCCGTCCAGCATGATCGTTTCTTCCAGCGTATCTCTGGTAGTGCCGGGAATCTCGGTGACAATGGCCCGATTCCGTCCGGACAGGTAATTTAAAATGGAAGATTTCCCGGCGTTGGGTTTTCCAATGATCACTGTCCGTATTCCCTCTTTCAGCAGACGCCCGTCGTCAAACGAAGCCTGCAGCGTATGGATCCGGTCCAGTAGCGGCTGCAGTATTTTTTCCAGCTGCCTTCCATAATCTTCCAGTGCATAATGCTCCGGATCATCGATGGCCGCTTCGATCCGCGCCGTTTCTTCCAGAATCCGTTTTCTTAACCGGCTGATTTCTTCCCGCAGCTGTCCGTTTAACTGGTGCATGGAACAATCCAGGGCGTAGCGGTTTTCCGAAGCAATCACGTCCATCACAGCTTCCGCTTCCGTTAAATCAATCCGCCCGTTGAAAAACGCGCGCTTCGTAAATTCTCCCGGCTCCGCCGGCACCGCGCCTGCCGCAAACAGGGCTTCCAGCACAGTCTTCGTCACCAGCGCACCGCCATGGCAATGGATTTCCACGCAGTCCTCTCTGGTATAGCTGCGCGGCGCCCGCATAACCACCGCCATACATTCATCTATGATTTTATCATCAAAGACCGCATGTCCATAATGAAACACATGGCTTTTTGCATCGGAAAGCTTCTGTCCCTTCCCGTATGCAAAAACGCGGTCCGCTATCTTTACGGCGTCGCTGCCGCTGATTCGGATCACGGAAATCCCGCCGTTTCCGGGGGGTGTGGCCACAGCGGCGATAGTATCCTGATTCATTGATATACTGTCCTTTTCGTCTTTGGGTTTCTTCTTCTATAATGCAAGAAAAGAGTTTGAAAATCAAACTCTTTTCTGAAAATTTTAATATTTTTTCAAAGTAATGACAACCCGTCTGTTGGGTTCTTCTCCTTCGCTGTGGGTTTCCACAAAACGGTCATGCTGCAGCGCGGAATGAATCACTCTTCTTTCATAGGGATTCATAGGCTCTAACACCACGCTTCTTCTTGTCTTTTTCACCTTATACGCCATGTTTCTGGCAAGAATTTCCAGCGTGTTTTTTCTGCGGCGGCGATAATTTTCCGTATCCATCTTTACATGAATGTATTCATCGCCGTGATGGTTCTTGTTAATGACCAGCCGAACCAGATATTCCAGAGAATTCAGGTTCTGTCCGTGCTTGCCGATCAGAATACCCATATTTTCGCCGTTCAGATTGATATTTAACAGGCGGGTGTTTTTTTCTACCGTCGCTTCAATCTCAACTTCCATGTTCATAGCTTTGAAAATATCGGATAAGAAAGATTTCGCTTTTTCAAGAATGACATCTGCTTCCTCATCTGTCAGAGGGCTGATCTGTTTTTCCTTTTTCGCCGACAGGTTTTCCGGCTCTTCCTTCGCTGCCTTTTCCTGGGGTTTTCTTTTTTCTTTTTCCGCCGGCTTTTCTGCTTTTTTTACAGGTCTTTTCTCAGCGGGTTTTCTTTCTGTTTTGTCCGCTTCCGGTTCCTTTTCGCTTAAGGGACTTTCCGCCTTCGGTTCATAGCTTTTTTCTTCTCTGAATTCCGGCTTATACTCTTTTTTCTCCGGTTTTTTCCTTCTGACATTGATGACGGCCTGTTTTGCACCGATGCCTAAGAAACCGCTGGTTCCTTTTTCGATCACTTCATATTCGACCTGATCGCTGGTCGTTCTTAACTGTATCAGCGCCTCTGTCAGCGCATCGTCCACAGTTTTTGCTGAAACTCTGATTTCGTCCATTGATGCTCCTTTATTTCTTTTTGTTTCTTTCATTATAATCCTGTACCATATTCACTCTGTCCCGGATGGAAGTATAGCTTTTATTGCTTTCCGATGCATTTCTTCTGATTTCTTCTTTATTTTTATTGGAAGCAACATTTGTTTCGCCGGGTTTGATGTTTCTGGTATTGATTCTGGCGCCCTGGGACACCTGTTTCGGCGGCAGTCCCTTTTTCTTACGTTTTTTATTGATTTTTTCCTGATTCTTTGCAATCAGCGTTTCTACCGGTATTTTCTCCATCCGCTTATTAATCACAAGCTGAGAAATAGTTCTGTAAACGGCGCTCATGGTCCAGTAAATACCGATACCCAGCGGCAGCGTATAACAGATATAAATAGAGAAAATCGGCATAACCACCATCATCATTTTCATGGAGCTGGCCATGGCTGCCGCAGTGTCGTCCGTGTTGTTTTTATCCGTTTCCGGCTGCTGCACCACTTTGGAACTCAGCCACTGAGCCACACCCGATAATACGGGAATCAGAATCGCAATGGCTACAAAACCGTAGTGATGGGCGCTCCAGTTGTTTTTCAGAATCAGGCTCGGCGTTTCCGCAATACTGACGCCGAAGAAATTGTTGACATGATCCAGCGTTCCTCTGGTACTGTTAATCACTTTTTCAATGGAAGGGAACGCATCCGTAAAGGTTTTCCAGTCCGTGGAACGGAACTGGTAAAAAATATTGGGCAGATTCCCTGACGTTACCTTTTCGATATTTCTTACGGAATTGGTCAGAAGAATATTGTCCGAAGCTTTGGCCATTTCCAGAAATTTATCGGAAAAACCGCTGATATCGCCTGTTTTTGCGATCAGTCCCTGGAACAGTTTTGAAATACTCCTTACATAATTCGGAACATTGTATAACACTCTGTAAACGGCAAACAGAATCGGCAGCTGTATAAAAGAATTCAGACAGCCTCCGGTAGGAGAAGTGCCGTATCTTTCATATACGTCGCTTAATTCCTGCTGCTGTTTCATTCTCGAATCATTGTCTGTTTTATTTTTGTACTTCTTCGAGATCGCCTGTATTTCAGGATTCATTACGAAATTCAGTTTCTGAAATTTGGCGTTTTTAATCTGCATTGGAAGCAGAAGGGAATAAATGACAATCGTGAACAGAATGATACAGGCCGCCAGATTGTCAATTCCGATCAAATCCAGAACAGAGTAACATCCCTGCATAATCCATCCCAGGGCAATTTTAATATATTCCCAGATGGTACCGAAAATGTTACATAATACCGGCTGTGATAAGATGTTTGTGTACAAATCAATCCTCCTGATACTGGTACGATAAGAGCTCAGGGCAAAGGGTCAAATCCGCCCCTTGAAAAAGGGTTGCATTTACAAATTCGCTTCGCCGCCAGTAAAGATCCTTTGACTGCGCCATATTTTTCCAGCGCCTGTAAAGCATAACAGGAGCAGCAGGGAATATATTTGCAGGAATTATATCTTTTTAACGGCGACAGGTTTTTCTGGTAAAACCTGATGAGTTCAATCAAAATCTTTTTCATAATCTGCTGTAATCTTATGAAGGCCTGCCAGGTGCAGCAGGGAACTCTCTATCTCCCTTTGCGATTTTCCTTTTGAATAAATTCTTGCTACAACAACAAGATCGAATCCCGACAAAAACCGGTGTTCATTCAAACGATAGCTTTCTCTTATCAATCTTGTGATACGGTGTCTTACGACACTGTTTCCGACTTTTTTGCTGACACTGATGCCCAGTCTGTTTTTTTCCAGACCGTTTTTTCTGACATACATCACCAGAGAACGATTCGCCAGGGAATTTTTTTCTCCGTAAACAGCCTGAAAGTCGGAATTTTTTTTCAAGGATTCCGAAAACTTCATAACGCCTCCCTGAACAGCTGCATGCTTTTCTGTCCGGTTGTTTGTTTCACCGTAAAAAAACAAAGGCCACAAAACGCGGCCTTATGCTGATAATACTTTTCTTCCTTTTGCTCTTCTGGCTGCTAAAACTTTTCTTCCGCCCGGCGTATGCATTCTGGCACGGAACCCATGTACTTTGTTTCTCTGCCTGTTCTTGGGTTGGAATGTCATCTTCATCGCAACACACCTCCTTTTTATGAATTTTCATGTCATATCATTCTGACAGAAAAGCATCATGTCTATTATATTTATAATGTTTTTATAAGTCAAGAAAAAATTATCATTTCTTTCGGTATCCTTTCCCCTTTTCCGCACCGGCATCCAGTGGCTTTTTTTATCAGCATTCGTGGATTTCCAAAGTAGTTTACGTAATTTTTTACACAAATTGTGGAAAACTCTGTGGAAAACTATGCTTTTTTTCTTATAAAATTCTCCTGAACCCCTTTTTTTCCACATTTTTGCGTTTTTTTTCGACAACAATTTTTTTCCACTTTTTAACAATTTGAAAAAATTGATTGATAATTCATTGTAAACCAAATCGATATTTTTCGACCAATTTCCTTTAAAAACTATTTTCATAACTCGTTGCTATTTTCTTCTTTTTCCTTTATAATCATAGTAGGTTATTTTCGTTGAATCATTAAGAAGTGAGGTTCGCAATGGAAACCATTATTGAAAACTGGGATTTCATATTAGATCATACCTGCAAAGAACATAATATTTCCCCTGTTTCTTTTGACAGCTGGTTAAGTCCCTTAAAGCCTTATAAAATGGAAGGAGACAAAGTTTATATTATCGTGACCAACAACAATATGATGGCCATCGATTATCTGAATCGAAAATATAAACTTCCTCTGCAGGTTTCCATCGGAGAATTTATCGGAAAAAGCTGTGAAATCGAATTCGTTCTGCAAAAAGACATACAGGAAACAAATGAAAAGAAAAATCAGCCGGCTGACATGGATTTAAACTATAGTTCTTCCATGTATACTTTTGAAAATTTTGTCGTCAGTGACAATAACCGTTTTGCCTATTCCGCCGCGCTGGCAGTGGCGGAAAGTCCCGGAGAAGTTTACAATCCCCTTTTTATATATTCCGGCGTGGGACTTGGAAAAACCCATCTGATGCATTCCATTGCCCATTACATCAACAAAACAAAACCGGAAAAAAACGTTTTATATGTCACCAGCGAAACCTTCACCAATGAACTGATCGATTCCATTCGAAACAGCAACAACAACGGTCTGCAGTTTCGGGAAAAGTACCGCAACATTGACGTGCTCTTAATTGATGATATTCAGTTTATCATCAACAAAGACCGGACCCAGGAAGAATTTTTCCACACCTTCAACCATTTGCATATGCTCAAAAAACAGATCGTCATTTCCAGCGATAAACCGCCCAGAGATTTGACGACCCTGGAAGAGCGTCTGCGCACAAGGTTCGAAATGGGGCTGATTGCGGATATTTCCAGTCCCGACTATGAAACCAGAATGGCCATTCTGGAAAAAAATATTGAAAAAAAAGGCTACAATATTCCGAAAGAAATTCTGGAATACATTGCCGCCAATGTCAAATCCAATATTAGGGAATTAAACGGCGCCTTAAATAAGCTGATTGCTTTTACGCAGCTGGAAAATACGAGGCAGCTGACGCTGGAAGTGGCGGAACGGGAACTGAAGGATATTATTTCTCCCGACGCACCCAAGATGATCACACCGGAATCCATCATTCAGATTGTCTGCAGTACCTATGATGTCAGCCTGGAAGAAATGAAGTCGTCCAAACGAAACGCTTACATCAACGTACCGAGACAGGTGGTCATGTATCTTTGCCGGCAGTATACGGATATTTCTCTTTCAGATCTCGGCAAACTTTTAAACCGGGATCATACCACCATTATGTATGGTGAAGAAAATATCAAAAAGAACCTTGATAAAAATGCGGAATTGAAAGAAAAGGTAGATCTTATAAAAAAACTGATCAATCCTTAAATTATCCACATAGTTCTTCACATTCCTGTATATTTTTGGTGGAAAACCGGTGGATATTCAGTGGATTTTCATGATTTTTCGTGGATATCTTTTTCTGTTTGCCGACTTCCTGACATTCGTTTTTCAAAGAAAAAATAAATACTGTGGAAAACAAAGGATTTATGAACGTCTTCCTCACTGTTTTTCCACCTGTCTCAATGAATAAAAAAACCTTTGATTTTCAAGGATTGGGGGCTTTTCCACTTTTCCACAGTCCCTATTACTACTACGACGAATATTAATATAATTTATTTTACTTTTATATCATTTTCAGAAAGGAAAACGTCATGAAATTTTTATGCACAAAATCCAATCTATTAAAGGGGGTCTCCATTGCTTCCAAAGCCGTTCCTTCGAAAACCACGATGCCGATTCTGGAATGCTTTATGATCAATGCTTACGGAAGCACCATTAAAATTACCGCAAACGATATGGAGATCGGCATTGAGACCGTCATTGAAGGCATGGTTATTGAAAACGGATCCATTGCAGTCAATGCCAAACTGTTTTCCGATATCATCCGCAAGCTGCCGGATAATGAGGTTTGTATTCAGACAATTGAAAACAATCAGGTGAAAATCACCTGTGAAAAAGCCCGTTTTGTAATTGGATATAAGAATATACAGGAATTTTCCGCGCTGCCGGATGTAATTAAAAATCAGAGCATTACCATCAGTCAGTATTCTTTAAAGAAAATTATCGGACAGACGATTTTTTCAATAGCGGAAAATGAAAGCAATCTGATGATGACCGGAGAATGCTTTGAAGTCAACGGAAATAATCTGAAAATTACGGCGCTGGATTCCTGCCGTATTTCCATCAGGAATATTTCTTTAAAAGAAAATTACGAAAAAACAAAATGCATTGTACCGGGAAAGACGCTGAATGATCTGACCAAAATCATTGAAGGCGATATGGACAAGGATGTGGAAATTTATTTCAGCAGCAATCATATCATGTTTGAGTTTGAAAATACAAAAGTGGTTTCCCGTGTGATCGAAGGCGAGTTCTTTAAGATCGATCAGATGCTTTCCTTTGATTATCAGGTAAAAGTCAGAGCCAATAAAAATGAACTGTATGATTCCATTGACCGGGCGACACTTCTGATCAATGAATCGGACAAAAAGCCGCTGGTCATGGATATCAGAGATGATCATGTGGGCATTAAAATCAAATCCTTCTCCGGTACCATGAATGAAGAAGTAGAGATTTTAAAAGAAGGCAAAGATCTGATGATCGCCTTTAATCCGAAGTTTATCAAAGACGCGCTGCGGGCCATCGACGACGAAGAAGTATCTCTTTATATGGTCAATGCAAAGAACCCCTGTATTATTAAAGATGAAAATGAATCTTATATTTACATGATTCTTCCTGTGAACTTTATACCCGAGGTGTAATGCAAGATGGAATTTCAGTTGAGAGACGAATATATCCGGCTGGGGCAGCTGTTAAAGGCCACCGGTCTGGCGGACAGCGGCGTTGACGCGAAATTTCTGATTCAGGAAGGAAAGGTTTTTGTGAACGGGGAGGTCTGCACACAGCGCGGAAAAAAGGTAAGGGCAGGAGATCTTGTTTCCTTTGGGGGACAGGAAATTCAGGTTACGGAGTAAATCGGTTGTATGTTTTTTCAGTCCATTGACCTTTATAATTTCAGAAATTATCAGGAACTGAAGATAGAGTTTGATCCCGGCGTCAATCTGTTTTACGGAAACAATGCCCAGGGAAAAACCAATCTTCTGGAAGCGCTGTATTTCAGTACCACCACCAAGTCTTACCGAAGCTGTAAGGACAGGGATATGATCCGTTTCGGAGAAACACAAGCGCATATCCGCAGTAAGATACAGAAAAAAAATCAGCAATTTATTATTGATTTTCATTTAAAAGCGGCGGAAAAAAAGGGAATTGCCATTAATCAGGTTCCCATCCGCCGGGCCAGCGAGCTCTTCGGGCTGTGCAATATTGTTTTTTTCTCGCCGGAGGATTTGAGTATTATCAAACAGGGGCCTGCCATGCGAAGAAGATTTCTGGATATGGAAATCGGGCAGGCGGACGCATTTTATTTAAAAAGTCTGGCGGCTTATAAAAAAGTTTTGAACCAAAGAAATGCGCTTTTGAAAGAAAGCGCCTATACCCCGGATTTTGAAATTTTGCTTTCAATCCTGGATGAAAAGCTTGCAGAATACGGGACATCTGTGATCTTAATTCGTGAAAAATTTGTCAAAGAATTGAATCAGATCATTCGTAACCTCCATTCCGATATGACCAAAGGGAATGAGGAAATTGTGATTCAATATGAAAAGAATGTTTCTGCAAAGGATTTTAAAGAAAAGCTGAAGGAAAATGCGGAACGGGATATCCGTATGAAAACCAGTGAAATGGGGCCGCATCGGGACGATCTTTCATTTTCCGTCAATGGCATTGACCTGCGTTACTTCGGTTCTCAGGGGCAGCAGCGCACCGCCGCCCTGTCTTTGAAACTGGCTGAAATAGAATTACTGAAGCAAATGAAACGGGACAAACCGGTACTGCTGCTGGATGATGTTTTAAGCGAACTGGACAGAGAGAGGCAGCGGAACCTGCTGGACAGTATTTCGGATATTCAGACCTTTATTACCTGTACGGGAATGGAGGATTTTATCCGGAAACAATTTGAAGTAAACAGAGTATACCATGTGGAACATGGCAGGATTCAATCGGAAGTATAGGAGGATTTTATGGATTTTGAATACGGTGCTGATCAGATTCAGATACTGGAAGGACTGGAAGCGGTCAGAAAAAGACCCGGTATGTACATCGGAACCACGGCACTGAGAGGTCTGCATCATCTGGTCTATGAAATAGTGGACAATTCCATCGATGAAGCGCTGGCCGGCGTCTGTAATCAGATCGACGTGACCATCAATGAGGACAATTCCATTACCGTTGTGGACAACGGCAGAGGGATTCCTGTGGGTATTAACCACAAGGCCGGTATTCCTGCAGTGGAAGTGGTCTTTACGGTACTCCATGCCGGCGGAAAATTCGGCGGCGGCGGATACAAGGTTTCCGGCGGTCTGCACGGCGTAGGCGCTTCGGTGGTCAATGCCCTTTCCACTTATCTGGAAGTGCAGATTTTTCATGAAGGAAAAATCTATCAGCAGAGATATGAAAAGGGAAAGGTATGCTATCCCTTGAAGGTGGTTGGTTCCTGTGAAATAGAAAAAACAGGAACAAAAGTAACCTTTCTGCCGGATCCCGAAATCTTTGAAGAGACGGTGTTTGATTATCAGATGCTGAAAGACCGGTTCCGGGAAATGGCCTTTCTGACCAAAGGCGTGCGGATCAGCCTTCATGACTGCAGAGAAGAAAAAAGAGAAGACTCCTTTTGTTATGAAGGCGGTATCAAAGAATTTGTGGTTTATCTGAACCGGAGCAAACAGGCGCTTTATGACGATGTCATTTACTGTGAAGGCAACAGAGACGGCATTGAAGTGGAAGTAGCGCTGCAGCACAATGATGCGTATCAGGAAAACTGCTACAGCTTTGTCAACAATATTAATACGCCGGACGGCGGAACCCATCTGGAAGGCTTTAAGCGTTCCGTGACCAAAGTGATCAACGAATACGCCAGAGCCAATAAACTTTTGAAAGACAGTGAACCAAATCTGGCAGGCGAAGATATCAGAGAAGGTCTGACGGCGATTATCAGCGTAAAAATCGAAGAACCCCAGTTTGAGGGACCAAACAGAAACTGGGTAACAGCGAGGCGCGAACCGCGGTAGATTCCGTGGTCAGCGAGCAGCTGATGTGGTTTCTGGAACAGAATCCCGCCGTGGCGAAAATTATCTGCGAAAAATCCATTGTTTCACAGAGAGCCAGAGAAGCGGCCAGAAAAGCCAGGGAAATTACCAGAAGAAAAACCGCGCTGGACGGTATGTCTTTGCCCGGAAAACTGGCGGACTGTTCCAATAAGGATCCTTCCCGGTGTGAAATTTACATTGTAGAGGGAGATTCTGCGGGCGGCAGCGCGAAAAAAGCCAGATCCAGAGATACCCAGGCGATCCTGCCCCTGCGGGGAAAAATCCTGAACGTGGAAAAGGCCAGAATTGATAAGATTTATGCCAATGCGGAAATCAAGGCCATGATCACGGCTTTCGGTACCGGGATCCATGATGAGTTTGATATCAGCAAACTGCGTTATCACAAAATCATTATCATGACCGATGCGGACGTGGACGGAGAACATATCGCAACGCTGCTTCTGACTTTTATTTTCCGTTTTATGCCGGAGCTGATCAAACAGGGATATGTATATCTGGCCCAGCCGCCGCTTTACAAAGTAGAGAAAAACAAGAAAGTATGGTATGCCTACAGCGACGATGAATTAAACAGTATCCTTGTGGAAATCGGCCGGGACAGCAACAACAAAATCCAGCGGTATAAAGGACTGGGTGAAATGGATGCGGAGCAGCTCTGGGAAACTACCATGGATCCTGCGAAGCGGATTTTAAAACGGGTGAACTATGACGAGGAAATGCTCTCGGAAATTGACCTGACTTTCAATACGCTGATGGGGGATAATGTAGAGCCCAGAAGGGAATTTATCGAGGCGAACGCGAAATACAGCAATATTGACGCTTAAAAGAATATTTGTGGTTGCGCGGCAGGAAGCGCAACGGATGTGAGAACGGAGACGGAGAATGGATGACAAAATCTTTGATCAGATGGATGGGGAAATCGATAAGATTCACGAAGTCGATCTGAAAAAAACGATGGAAAAATCGTTTATAGACTACGCGATGAGCGTAATCGTGTCCCGTGCGATTCCGGATATCAGAGACGGTCTGAAACCGGTGCAGCGGCGTGTGCTTTATTCTATGATTGAGCTCAACAACGGGCCGGATAAACCCCATCGAAAATGTGCGCGTATCGTCGGCGATACCATGGGTAAATATCATCCCCATGGCGACAGTTCCATTTACGGAGCTTTGGTCAATATGGCCCAGGAATGGTCCACCAGATATCCTTTGGTGGACGGACACGGCAATTTCGGATCGGAAGACGGCGACGGCGCTGCCGCCATGCGTTATACGGAAGCCAGACTTTCTAAAATCTCCATGGAAATGCTGGCAGATATCAACAAGGATACGGTGGATTTTGTTCCGAATTTTGATGAAACGGAAAAAGAACCTACCGTATTGCCATCCCGTTATCCCAATCTGCTGGCCAACGGGTCTACCGGTATCGCCGTAGGTATGGCTACCAATATCCCGCCCCACAATCTGGGAGAAATCATTGACGCCTGCGTCAAAATGATCGACAACCGGATTGCAGAGGATCGGGATACTACTATCGAAGAAATTCTGGAAATTGTGAAAGGCCCGGATTTTCCCACCGGCGCGGTGATTCTCGGCAAAAGAGGCATTGAAGAAGCCTACCGTACCGGCAAGGGAAAGATTCGTGTCCGTGCCGTCAGCAATATTGAAACTATGTCCAACGGAAAGACCCGGATCATCGTGACGGAGCTGCCATTCATGGTCAATAAAGCCCGGCTGATCGAAAAGATTGCCGAGATGGTGCGGAACAAACGCATCGACGGCATTACGGAGCTGCGGGACGAATCCAACCGGCAAGGCATGCGTATCTGTATCGAACTGCGCAGAGATGTAAATGCAAACGTCATTTTAAACCAGCTGTATAAGCATACCCAGCTGCAGGATACCTTCGGCGTCAATATGCTGGCGCTGGTGGGAAATGAGCCGAAAACGCTGAATATCGAGGAAATGATCCGGTATTATCTGGTGCATCAGGAAGACGTGGTCACCAGACGAACGAAATATGAACTGAACCGGGCGGAGGAAAGAGCCCACATTTTAGAAGGACTGCTCATTGCGCTGGATCATATCGACCGGGTCATCGCCATTATCCGCGGTTCGGAAAATGTGGCTGCGGCAAAGCAAAATCTGATGGAAGAATTCGGCCTGTCCGACGCCCAGGCCCAGGCCATCGTGGATATGCGTCTGCGGACGCTGACCGGTCTGGAAAGAGAGCGGCTGGAAGCGGAATATAAAGAACTGCTGGAAAAAATCGCCTATCTCAAAGAGATTCTGGCGGATCAGAAGAAACTGCTGGGCGTCATCCGGGATGAAATTCTGGTCATCAAAGATAAATATGCGGATGAACGGAGAACCAAAATCGGCTTTGATGAATTTGATATTCTGATGGAAGATCTGATTGAAAAAGAAGAGATTGTCATCACCAGAACACAACTGGGGTATATCAAGCGGATGTCTCTGGAAAACTTTAAGAGCCAGAACAGGGGCGGAAAAGGCATTAAGGGCATGCAGACGATCGAGGATGATTTCATCAAGGATCTGTTTATTACCTCCACCCATGATTATCTCATGTTCTTTACTAATAAAGGACGGGTATACCGGATCAAAGCCTTTGAAATTCCCGAAGCCGGCAGGACCGCCAGAGGAACGGCGGTGGTCAATCTCCTGCAGCTGCAGCCGGAGGAGAGCATTGCCGCGGTGATTCCGCTGGATGCGAAGCGGGCGGACGCCGACCGGGACAGCGGATATGAAAAACCCCATTATATTATGATGGCGACGAAAAACGGCATTGTAAAAAAGACGCCGATTTCAGAATTTAAAAATATTCGAAAGACGGGACTTGCGGCCATCAGTATCCGGGAAGATGATGAGCTGATGGAGGTAAAACTGACAGATGGCAGCAGAAAAGTCTATCTGGCTACCAATTTGGGGCAGGCCATCTGCTTTGATGAAAATGATGTAAGACCTACCGGCAGAAGTTCCATGGGCGTCCGGGGCATCGAGCTGCGCCGTGATGACTGTCTGATCGGTATGCAGATGGATTACGACGGCGAAGCCCTGCTCTTTGTCACCGAAAACGGTATGGGCAAGCGCACCGATGTGTCAGAATTTAAGGTGCAGTACCGGGGCGGAAAAGGCGTAAAATGCTATAAATTAAATGAAAAGACCGGAAAGGTGGTCAGCTTCAAGGGAGTTCATGAAGACAGCGAGGTAATGATGATTACAACGGAAGGCATCATTATCCGGATGCCGGTGGATGGCATCTCGCTGATCGGACGGGACACCTCCGGCGTGAAAGTGATGCATCTGAAAGAAGGCGTGACGGTGGCCGGCATGGCAAAGACCCGGAAGATTGAAGAGGAAGAGAGATCGGAAGCAGAAATGCCGGAAGAAGAAGTATAACATGATTACAGCGTCAAAAGCTCGAATCCACGGTATGCTTGCATACCGTTGGGTGAGAAGCTTTATGACGCGCCCTAACATGAGGAAGAAATGGGGCAG
>CANRJG010000019.1 GCA_947630875.1 uncultured Lachnospiraceae bacterium | reverse complement strand
AGAAAACCTGAAATTTTCTTGAAAGTTCTTGAAATCTATAGAATTAAGCGTTAAAATTCAATACATAGAATTGGGAATTCTATGAAAGCCTCGTGTGCAGAATTGGGAACTCTGCGAAATTTTCGCTTGCATAATAAGTCAGGAAAATCATAGAAGAAAACAGAAAAAGAGGAGACACCTCCCTCAAAGGAATCCAGCTTAAAAAAGCCTGAATTCTGGGGGGATCGTCTCCTCTTCGCTTATTGTGGGGGGAAATCGATATTAACCGATATTCCCTTTTTTGATTCTATCTGTCAGGTGTACCCGTTTATTCTTTTTCAAAGCGCTCACAGCAGGGGTCTTCCGGCGCCGGTTTCGGCTGCTCCGGTGCGCTTACGGTCACATTTCCGATGCCGGTAGTTTCTGTAAAAATGGCGTTGTTTTTTACCGCATTGACCGCATCCGTGGGAATGATCAGCTTCGCGGCCCTGCCGTCTGCCAGATGGCTCAGCGTCTCATAGCGCTTCAGTTCCAGTACGGCGGCGTCACAGCCGGCTTCTTTCAAAGCTCTGATACCGTCGGCCTCCGCTTTTCTTGCCAACAAAACTGCTTTTGCCTCACCTTCGGCTCTGGCAATCCGGGCGTCTCTTTCACCTTCCGCCGCAAGAATCATGGCCTGCTTATCGCCTTCGGCTCTGGTGATGGCCGCGGCTCTGTGGCCTTCCGCCTGCAGCAGCGTCTCTCTTCGATCACGTTCCGCCTTCATCTGTTTTTCCATGGCATTCTGAATCTCTGCCGGTGGAATGATGTTTTTCAGTTCCACTCTGGTCACTTTGATGCCCCACTGATCCGTCGCCTCATCCAGAATCGAAGTCATACGCATATTGATGGTATCTCTGGAAGTCAGGGTTCCGTCCAGTTCCAGTTCGCCCACAATATTACGTAAGGTTGTGGCCGTCAGGTTTTCCAGGGCGTTGATGGGATTGACAACGCCATAGGTGTACATTTTGGCGTCAAAAATACGAAAATATACCACCGTGTCAATCTGCATCGTAACATTATCCTTCGTGATTACCGGCTGCGGCGGAGAATCGATTACCTGCTCTTTCAAAGTAATCTTTTTTGCCACCTTTTCCAGCACAGGCACTTTCACATGAATACCCGCGCCCCAGCAGGTTTTGTATTTTCCCAGAAATTCAATGACGTATTCCGTGGCCTGCGGTACGATGCGAATGTTGTTTGCAATGACAATAATCAGAAATATGATCACTGCCAATAAAATGATGTAACCCATTGTGTCTTCCCCTTTCTTATTTGGATATAATTAAAATTCAAACACTGCCGCCTGATAGGGCGCCAGCGGAAATGCAAAAGAATACGGCAGTCCGTCACATTCGCCGCGCTGCGACTGATAAAACTCCTCATGCGCCTTGCCGTTTCCGCCATACCTCTTATCATCGCCATCTAAAATCAGTTTATACCTTTTTTTCTTCGGAACGCCCACTCTGTAGTCCGCATATTCCATGGGCGTGAAATTGCAGATGAACAGCAGATTGCGCTTTTTGCCGCGGCTGTACCGGATAAAACTGAAAATGCTGCGGTATGCGTCGTCGGCGTTGATCCAGCGGAAGCCCCCGTCTTCATGATCCATTTCATACAGCGCCGGATATTTTTTATAAATATGCAGCAGCGCCTTCATAAATGCCTGCAGATGGCTGTGGGGCTCTTCGTTCAGCAAATACCAGTCCAGGGGTCTTTTTTCACTCCATTCCCGGAGCTGCCCGAACTCCTGTCCCATAAACAGCAGCTTTTTGCCCGGATGTCCGATCATAAAAGTATAACCTGCCCGCAAATTGGCAAACTTATCCACAAAATACCCCGGCATCTTATTGATCATCGAACACTTCAGATGCACCACCTCGTCATGGGACAGCACCAGAATATATTTCTCGGCGCCGTTATAGCTCATGGCAAAGGTCATCTTATGGTGGTTGTCCTTGCGGAAATAGGGATCCAGCTTCATGTAATCCAGAAAATCATGCATCCAGCCCATGTTCCATTTATAGGAGAATCCCAGCCCGCCGTTTTTGGGATCGCCGGTGACCATGGGCCATGCCGTGGATTCCTCCGCAATCATAACCGCGCCGGGGAATTTCCCTCTGACTACGGAATTGACATGCCGGAACAGCTCGATAGCGTCGATATTCTGATTTCCGCCATAAGGATTGGCCAGCCACTCTCCGTCTTTTTTGCCATAGTCCAGATACAGCATGGAAGCCACCGCGTCCACCCTGAGTCCGTCGATATGAAACTCTCCGACCCAGTACAGCGCGTTTGCAATCAGGAAATTTCTGACTTCATTTTTACCGAAATCAAAGATCTTTGTGCCCCAGTCGGGATGTTCGCCCATGCGGCTGTCCGCGTATTCAAACAACGCTTCTCCGTCAAACTCCGCCAGTCCGTGGGCGTCCTTGGGAAAATGGGCGGGCACCCAGTCGAGAATGACGCCAATGCCCCGGCGATGCATATAATCCACAAAATATTTGAAATCCTCCGGAGTTCCGTAGCGGGATGTGGGCGCATAATACCCGGTTACCTGATATCCCCAGGAACCGTCAAAGGGATGCTCGGCAATGCCCATCAGTTCAACGTGGGTATACCCCATATCCCTGACATAATCGGAAAGGGCCTTCGCCATTTCACGATATGTATAAAACCCGTCGGTCTCCGTACAGGGCGTATGTTTTTGCCAGGATCCCAGATGCACCTCATAAATGGACATCGGGCTTTCATAAACATTGCTGCTGCGCCGTTTCTCCATCCACCTGTCATCTTTCCACTGATAGCGGCTGATGTCAAATATTCTGGAAGCTGTCCCCGGACGCAGTTCGGCATAAAATGCAAAGGGATCCGATTTGTACAGTTTCCGGCCATCTTTGGTGCTGATCATATATTTGTACAGCTGTCCTTCCTCCGCTCCGGCAACAAAACAGGTATAAATCCCTAAGGGTTCCAGACGCTGCATCCGATCCGCCCGCTCGTCCCAGTCGTTAAACTCTCCGATGAGACTGACGGATACCGCATGGGGCGCCCAGACAGAAAACCTGACCCCATGCACATTGTTTTCCGACGCAGGGTGCGCACCCAGTTTTTTATACAGGTCATAATGGGTCCCCTGCCCGAACAGATACATATCCATATCCGAAAATACGTGCTGCAAAGTCAAATTTTCTTTGTTCAACGACTCCATCCTCCCATGCAATATCTTTCGTTATTATACATTAAATTTACTGCAAAAACAATAGTGTTTCTGTACATCTTTCCCATGCATCAAAAAAGAGAGCCGGATTGGTTTCCAGCCCTCTTCCATGTCATGTTTTGTATTAGTTTGTAATTGTGCACTCGGTTTCCTTGTCGAAAACATGGATCTTATTAACATCCATAGCGAATACAACTTCGTCGCCCGGACGAGCTGTGGTACGAGGATTTACACGAGCGATCATCTGTGTGCCTTCCAGATCGAAGTACAGGAATACTTCGGCGCCGAGCAGTTCGTATACATTCAGCGTAGACTTGATGATACTGTTCGGATTGTTGGCGATCATGATCTCGTCATCATAAATATCCTCAGGACGGATACCCATAACAACCTTCTTGCCGTCGTACTTGCCGTCGATGAGCTTTTTCGCTTTTGCAGGCGGAAGTGTTACGACATGGCTTTCACCGATCTGCAGGGTTACCTTTTCGCCTTCGATATGGCAAATCGCATCCAGGAAGTTCATCTGCGGAGATCCCATGAATCCGGCAACGAACAGGTTGCACGGCTCATTGTAAAGGTTCTGCGGAGAATCGATCTGCTGTGCGATACCGTCTTTCATAACAACGATACGGGTTCCCAGCGTCATAGCCTCTGTCTGGTCATGGGTTACATAGATGATGGTGGTACCGAGTCTCTGATGCAGTTTTGCAATCTCAGTTCTCATCTGTACTCTCAGCTTCGCATCCAGGTTGGACAGCGGCTCATCCATCAGGAATACCTTGGGGTTACGAACGATTGCACGACCCATGGCAACACGCTGTCTCTGACCACCGGACAGAGCCTTCGGTTTTCTTTCCAGATACTGCTCAAGGTCAAGGATCTTGGCAGCTTCTCTTACCATCTTGTCAATCTGATCTTTCGGAACTTTACGAAGCTTCAGACCAAATGCCATGTTGTCATACACGGTCATATGCGGATACAGCGCGTAGTTCTGGAATACCATCGCGATATCTCTGTCTTTCGGCTCTACGTTGTTCATGATCTTGCCGTCGATACGAAGTTCGCCGGAAGTAATTTCTTCCAGACCTGCAACCATACGAAGGGTTGTAGACTTACCACAGCCGGAAGGACCTACGAAAATGATGAACTCTTTATCTTCGATTTCGATATTGAAATCCTTTACGGCTGCTACGGAACTTCCGGGATAAACCTTGCAAATATCTTTTAATGATACACTGGACATATAGATAATCTCCTTTTTCGAATTTTTATGCTTCAATTATACCATCTGAAATTATCGATTCCATTACCATAACCCACAATTTTTTCCGCTTTTCCTTGTCAATTCATCAAAAAAGTCAGGCACTTTTTTCCGGTTCTGTCAATTTGACGGAAATTGAAAGTTCTGCGCCGTCACATTGCCGGACAGGTTAAGCTTCCTGCTGCCAGATGGTCTTCAGCGCGGGATAGAACTGCCGGAACACCTGATATTTTGCGTCGTAGCGCGCGGCCAGCTCCGCTTCCGGTTCGATGACTTCCCGGACGCTGACCAGCTGCCGCGCGGCTTCCTGTACCGAAGCATATCTGCCGCAGGCCACGGCTGCCAGCATTGCGGCGCCCAGCGCGGGACCCTCCTCATTTTCCGGAAGCTCCACCTGCAGATTCAGCACATTTGCAATAATCCGGCACCAAAGTCTGCTCTTTGCTCCGCCGCCGCAGATTTTGGTCTTTTTGATTTCCAGTCCGAGGCTTTTTGCAACCTCCAGCGAATCCCGCAGCGCAAAGGCCACGCCCTCCAGCACCGCCTGGGTCATCTGTTTTCTCGTGGTATCCATCCGCATTCCCACAAAGGCCGCCCGGGCGGAAGGGTCATTATGGGGAGACCGTTCTCCCATTAAATAGGGAAGATAATAGACTTCATTTTCACCAAGGGCATCCATTCCTTCCTGTTCGCCGGCAAAATCTTTTGTATGCAGAATATCTTCCATCCACCATTTGTTGCAGGATGCTGCCGACAGCATACAGCCCATCAGATGATAGGAGCCGTCCGCGTGCGCAAAGGCATGCAGCGCATTGTGGTCGTCCACCCGAAAATGCTCTGATGAAATAAAAATTGTTCCGCTGGTTCCCAGGGAAATATTGCAGGCGCCTTCCCCCACGGTGCCGGTACCCACTGCCGCCGCCGCATTGTCTCCCGCGCCTGCCGCCACAATCACGGTTTCCGGCAGGCCCAGATCCTTTGCCGCCTGGGGGCAAAGATGTCCTACCGGCGCATAGCTTTCATATACATGGGCAAACTGTGTTTCTGAAAGGCCCAGCACTTCCAGCATTTCGGCGGACCATTTTCTGTGTTTTACGTCAAAGGTCAGCATACCGGAAGCATCGGATGCGTCCGTACAGTGGTTGCCGGTAAAACGGTATGCCAGATAATCCTTCGGCAGCATGATTTTGTGGATTTTCGCAAACAGTTCCGGCTCATTCGCCTTCATCCATAACAGCTTCGGCGCCGTAAAGCCCGCAAATGCAATATTGGCGGTCCATGCTGAAAGCTGTTCCTTTCCGATGCGCTGATTGAGATCGTCCGTTTCCTTCTGCGTTCTGCCGTCATTCCAGAGAATCGCCGGCCGGATCACCGCGTCTTCTTTATCCAGTACCACCAGTCCGTGCATCTGTCCGCCGAAGCTGATGCCCGCCACCTGCGACGCGTCAAAATCCGCCACCAGTTCCCGCACCGCCGCAGCGGTCTGTATATACCAGTCCTGGGGATTTTGCTCGGACCAGCCCGCTTTCGGGAAATAAAGCGGGTATTCTTTGGACACTATATTTAATATCGTTCCGTTTTCGTCCAGCAGCAGTGTCTTGACTGCGGAAGTACCCAGATCGATGCCGATAAATGTCGCCATATGTTTTTTCCTCCTGCGTTTTTGTCCGGACGCCCCTTTCTCTGCGGGGCCTGCGTCCCTTAAAAATAACTCTAGCCGAATGAAAATATGATGTCAACCATTAAAATGCATTGATTCCTTGCTTTTTTCACATTTAGCGAGTAGAATATTCTCAATATGGGAAAACCGCTGTCAAAGGACATGCGTTTCCCGTCATTTTTCCGCTATACAAAGGAGTCCGCTATGAATAATTTTTTTAATATTGACGGTCCGTTTTTTACTTTTCTGAACCGGGTGGGAGATTTGATTATTTTAAATGTGGTATGGCTGATCTGCTGTCTTCCGATTGTTACCATCGGCGCCTCCACCACCGCCCTGTATTTTTCCACCATGAAGCTGGCCGCCGGAGATGAAGGCTATGTCTTCCGGAACTTTTTTAAATCTTTCAGGCAAAATTTTCTGCAGAGTACGGTCATCTGGCTCATTATGCTGGTGGTCGGCGTGTTTTTAGGCTACGATCTGTTCCTGATCTTCCATGTGGATCTGCATATGAACAGCACGATGCAGCTGCTGGTGCTGTCTCTGCTGTTTATGATGATCATGATCTGGCTGCTGATTTTCTCTTTTATTTTCCCGCTGCAGTCCAAATTCGTGAACAAGATCAAATACACGTTCAAAAATTCACTGATTTTAAGTATCCGGCATCTGCCCTGGACTGTCGGCATTCTGTTGTCTTTTGCCGCCGCCGGCTTCATTTTTTACAAGTTTTCCATCATGTTCCCGATCTTTCTGTTTATCGGGTGCGCTGCCATCGCTTACGGACAGTCCTTCATTTACAATAAACTGTTCAGCATCTACATCAACCGCAACAAACCGGAAGAGGAAACCGCGGAGGAAAATCCCGATGCATGGACGATTCCGGAAGATGAGGAAGAGAACCTTAAGGAGGAGGAAGAATCCTGATGCCTTTTTATTTTGATTATACCTATATTCTGCTGCTGCCTGCCCTGATTTTTTCGCTCTGGGCAAGCGCGCGGGTCAATACGACTTTCAAAAAATATGCGAAACTCAGGACCGCAAAAGGTTTAACCGGCGCACAGGCCGCACGCTATGTGCTGGACTCCAACGGTCTGCGGGATATTACAATTGAGCGTATCAGCGGCAATCTTACCGATCACTACGATCCCAAGGCCAGAGTCATCCGGCTGTCCGACAGCGTTTATTCCAATACTTCGGCCTCTGCCATCGGCGTTGCCTGCCACGAGGCGGGACACGCGATCCAGCATTCCGTGGATTATCTGCCGATCCGCATTCGCAGCGCCATCATTCCGATTACCAATATCGGTTCCAAACTGGCTGTTCCGCTGATTTTTATCGGCCTGATTTTGTCCGCTTTCAGCTATTCTTTTATTCAGCTGGCTTATATCGGCATCCTGTGCTTCTGCCTCTGCGTGTTCTTCCAGCTGGTGACGCTCCCCACGGAGTATAACGCCAGCCACCGGGCGCTGCAGATCATCGAATCCTCCTATCTTCTGACCGAAGAAGAGCAGAAGGCAGCAAAAAAAGTCCTGAGCGCGGCGGCACTGACCTATGTTGC
The DNA here is from genome assembly GCA_947630875.1 of uncultured Lachnospiraceae bacterium. Classification (GTDB taxonomy): domain Bacteria; phylum Bacillota; class Clostridia; order Lachnospirales; family Lachnospiraceae; genus CANRIM01. The sequence continues at coordinate 31,940 of CANRJG010000019.1, read as the reverse complement.
GGCGCTGGCAGTTTCCGTTACACAGCTGCTGCGTCTGCTTCTGATCGTCGGCGGCGGAAGAAGGAATGATTAATAATTTCAAAAAAAGACGGCCGCCGGGCCGTCTTTTTTTCGTCTGATTTTATTTTCTCACACTGCATTCAGCAGGAATCTGGCTTTCTGCAAATCCCGGTCAGAGCTGACCCGCTCGATCTGCGCCCCCAGACTTTTCAATTTTTCATCGAATCGTTCGTATCCTCTTTGAATGTATTTCACATCTTCTACCACCGAAATACCGTCTGCCGCAAGCGCTGCAATCACCAGCGCAGCGCCGGCCCGCAAATCCGGAGAAGAAATAATCCCGCCGCTTAGACGCTGTACGCCTTCAATAATTACGGAATTGCCTTCCACCTTCATATTTGCGCCCATGCGGATCAGCTCATCCACATATTTGAACCGGTTTTCAAAAAGCGTCTCCGTCACAATGGAAATGCCCGAAGACAACGCCAGCGTCACCGCAATCTGGGGCTGCATATCTGTGGGAAAACCCGGATAGGGCAGGGTCTTGATCTTGGTGCTTCTTAATTTTCCCTGACAATACACCCGCACGGAATCGTCAAATTCCTTGACACGGCAGCCGATCTCCGTCAGTTTGGAGCTGGCCGCCTCCAGATGCTTTGGAATCACATTTTTTACGGTGATGTCCCCCTGGGTGGCCGCGGCCGCAAACATAAAGGTGCCCGCCTCGATCTGATCGGGAATCACCGTATATTCCGTCTTGTGCAGCCGTTCCACGCCATTGATACGAATGACGTCCGTACCCGCGCCTTTGATATTGGCGCCCATGCTGTTTAAGAAGTTGGCAACGTCTACAATATGCGGTTCTTTCGCCGCATTTTCAATGATCGTCCTACCCTCTGCCAGCACCGCTGCCAGCATCAGATTGATGGTGGCACCCACGCTTGCCACATCAAAATAAATATGGCCGCCCTGCAGCGATTCCGCGCAGGCGGTAATAAAACCGCCCTCAATGCCTACATTTGCACCCAGCGCCTTGAATCCCTTGATGTGCTGGTCTATGGGCCTCGATCCGATATTGCAGCCGCCGGGCAGGTAAACCTCCGCTTTATGGAAGCGGCCAAGCAGCGCGCCTAAAAGATAATAGGAACCTCTGATTTTCTTAATCGGATCATAATCGGTTCTCAGTTTGGAAATGGTAGAAGCATTAATAATAACAGAATGGGCATTGATTCGTTTTACAACCACACCCAGATCTTCGATTGCATTTAACAGAACATGAATGTCATTGACATCCGGCAAATTATCTATGGTAACTGCGTCTTCGGTAAGAATTGCCGCGGCAATGATCCCCAGCGCCGCGTTTTTGGCTCCGCTGATTTCCACACTGCCCACCAGCGGAATGCCGCCTTTTACAATATATCTTTCCATGAAACACCTCAATATGTCAGCTAATCACGCCGCAGAAGTCTGGGCGCTACAGCCTATTATACTTGTTCATCCAATATTTGTAAAGCACCGGTTTCAGATCAGAAGGAAATCTTTCGAAATTTTTAAAGAACAATTCACGCAAAGTTCATTTTTTGCCATTCCAAACAAATTGACTTTAAAAGGAATTGTGCTATGATGATGTGTGGACTTTTGCCTCCGGCAAAACACATATCATTACATGCAAAAAGGACTTTCCAATGAAAAATAAATTTCGCAAATACATCATTGAACCGATTTCCGAAATCAAACCGAAATCTCTGCTGATCCTGTTTCTGTGGTCGCTGGGAATTGATCTCATCGTGGAAACCCTTGCACGGTTTCAGGCCAACGGCGTCATTACCGGCAGCTTCTGGGGCGGCTTTGTGGCAGTGGTCAAACAGCCCTACGTCATCCTTTACGGCGCGCTGGTCATTATGTTTACCGTTTCTTTCGGCCTTCTGTTCAAAAAGAAGTATTTTGCGATGATCCTGATCTCCTCGATCTGGATTATTTTTGCGCTCTGTGATTTTGTTCTGCTTTCCTACCGTGTCACCCCTTTTTCCGCTGTGGATTTCGGTATGATCGATACGGCGCTGGCCGTTCTGACAAAATATGCTTCCGTGGGCGCAATTATCGGCGTTGCGATTTTTGCCGTCCTGCTGGTCGTTGCCTTTATTATCTTTGCAAAAAAATCGCCGGTGGATCAGAACCGTAAAATCTCCCACGGCGTTATTATCATTATATTCAGCTTTCTGCTGACATTCGCCGCCTCTTCCATCGGGCGAAGTACCGGCCTGCTGGCTACGGAATTTCCCAATCTGGCGGACGCCTATCTGGAAAACGGCTTCGCCTACTGCTTCTGCAGTTCGATTTTCAACACAGGCATCGCAAAACCCAAGACCTATTCCGAGGATAAGACGCATGAGATCGTCAATGATGCGCCGACGGAGGCTGCAACCCCTGCCTCTTCCGATGCGCCCAAACCGGAAGAAGTGAAAAACGTCCGTATCGAAGATGTGCAGAAACGCTACGACGGATATAATGTCATTTTCCTGCAGCTGGAATCTTTCTTTGATATTACCGAAGTCAGTAAGCTTTCTTTCTCCGCGGATCCGGTTCCTTATTTCCGTTCTCTGATTGAAAACTGTCCCTCCGGCTATCTCTCGATGCCCTGCATCGGCGCCGGTACCGCCAATACGGAATTTGAGGTCATTACCGGCATGGATCTGGACTTTTTCGGACCGGGAGAATATCCTTATAAAACGGTGCTCAAGGACACGTCCTGTGAAAGCCTTGCTTTTAATCTGCACGATCAGGGTTATGCCACCCATGCCATTCATAACAACCGGGCGTCGTTTTACAATCGCCACAAAATCTTCGCCCATTTCGGATTTGATGATTTTACCAGTTTCGAGCTGATGAATATCACGGAAAATACCCCCAACGGCTGGGCAAAGGACAAGTTCCTGACCAAAGAAATCATGACCGATTTAAAAGCAACAGACAATCGAGATTTTATTTATACGATTTCCGTTCAGGGGCACGGGAAATATCCCTCCTCACAGCTCATTGAAAACCCGGAAATCCAGCTCTTGGACGGCGCGCTGGAATCCAAATGGTACGGCATTGAATATTATGCAAACCAGATTCGGGAAATGGACGATTTCCTGCGGGAGCTGACGGCGGAGCTTTCCGCCTACGATGAGCCCGTCCTGCTGATCGGTTATGGCGATCATCTGCCGGGCCTGGGCTTCACAAACGAAGACCTGCCCAACGGCCTGACCCTGAAACAGACCCAGTATTTTATCTGGAGCAATGAGGAAAATCAGATTCCGCTGGCTGATGAAGATATTGAGGCGTATCAGCTTGGTTCCAAAGTCATGGATTATCTGGGTTTCGACAACGGCGTCATCAACAATTTCCATCAGACCAACCGCGGGGTCATGGATGAGGAAACCTATCTGGAAGATCTGGAAATCCTTGAATATGATATTCTGTACGGTGAAAAATATGTTTATGGCGGAAACGATATCTATGAACCTACGGACATGAAATTCGGTGTCAACGAGGTTGCCATTTCCGAAGCAAACCAGTCGGAAGACGATGAATCTGTTTTACTGGTCACGGGGGATTATTTCACCCAATACAGCCGTATCTATATCAACGAAACGCCGGTGGAAACGGAATTCCTTGACGAACACCATGTCCGCTGCCGTCTGGACGATTTTGAGGACGGGGACCAGATTATGGTCTGTGTCTGTCAGACCTATAAGAACAAACTGATTCTGCAGCGTTCCAATCCGCTGGCACTGGAAGTAACATTTACCAGTGATTTTGAGACCGACGACGAAGACTTTGAAAATAACAACAATAACTTTGAATAATCTTGTTTTATGATAAAGGAGGGAATCTTACATGCGATTTGATTACATGCATCCGGCCGATCAGCTCATTATGATCATGGAACGGATCTACAAACACGGAATGACCACCACCAGCGGCGGTAATCTGTCCATCATGGACGATCAGGGGGATATCTGGATTACGCCCAGCGGCATTGACAAAGGATCTCTGACGCGGCAGGACATTATGCAGGTAAAACCGGACGGAACCGTCATCGGTATTCATACGCCGTCGGTGGAACTGCCTTTCCATGCCCACATTTACAAAATCCGGCCGGACATCAAGGCCGTACTGCACGCACATCCGCCTGCGCTGGTCGCCTTCAGTCTTGCGCGCAAGGTGCCGGAGGTTTATCTGACGCCGGCTTCCGCAAATATCTGCGGCAATATCGGTATTGCCGGCTACGAAGTGCCGGGTTCCGCTGCGCTTGGCGACCGGATTGCGGAACAGTTCGAGGCGGGACATGACATTGCAATGATGTGGAACCACGGCGTCGTTATCGGCTCCGGTTCCCTGTTTGAAGCCTTCAAGAAGTTTGAAACCCTGGAAACCCTGGCCAAACTCCAGATCGATGCCAAACGTCTCAACGGCAACATCCGCGTGCTTACACAGCAGCTGCTGGAAACTTCCGGCTCCAACCATATGCCGCTGCTGGAAACCTTTGTTCCCAAGAGTATTTCCAGCGAGGAAAAAGCCGCCAGAAGAGAAATGGTACAGCTGATCAAGCGGGTGTATTCACAGAAACTGTTCGGCGCCACCCAGGGAACTTTCTCCCAGCGTTTAAGCGACGGTTCCTTTATCATTACGCCTTACCGCATTGACCGGGCCTATATTGAACCGGAGGATATCGTCCGGATTCAGAACGGACGCTGTGAAGACGGCAAGACCCCTTCCCGTTCCGTACTGCTGCACAAGACCATTTATGATCTGCACAGCGAGATCAATTCCCTGATTCTGGCGCATCCGCCTTATATCATGGCATTTGCCATCACAGACGCGGAATTTGATTCCCGCACGATTCCCGAAAGCTATATCATGCTGCGGAAAGCCAAAAAGATTCCTTTCGGCAAATCGTATTCCAGCATTCTGGACATTGCCAATATCTTCAGTGAAAGCTGCCCGATGCTGATCTTTGAAAACGATTCCGTCATGGTTTCCGGCACCAGCCTCATCAACGCCTTTGACCGTCTGGAAGTTGCGGAATTTTCCGCCCATTCGATCATTGCCGCCAACGGCATCGGCGACGTAGTGCCCATCAACGATGAGGAAGTCAAAGATATCGAAGTCGCATTCCATCTGGAAGACTGATTTTTCTATGCAAAAAAGGCAGGCTGTTTGACGACAGCCTGTCTTTTCTTTTGCTTGAAGTTTTATTATTCCGCTTTCAGGATCCGCCTGTTTTTCTTTACCCAGAAATACAGCGCGGTTCCCAGAACGCCGCAGGAAATTACTTCTCCCGCACCGACGGTCAGCACGGAAAGCCATATCGGATGCACGTTGTAGGAATACGCCAGTACAAAGGGCACGATCAGGGCATTGGCCGCAATGGGGCAGGCGATGGCCAGCGGCACGATTTTTCTGCATACATAAGTCCCCGCCGCGCCAATCAGCGTGGCCAGGGTTCCGAAGACGATGTCCAGGGCCGTGGCGCCGGTCAGAAAATTGGCCAGCAGACAGCCCGCGGTCAGTCCGCCGATGGCTTCCGGGAAAAAGATGGGCAGGATGGTCAGGGCCTCGGAAAAGCGCACCTGAATGCTTCCGCTGGCAAGGCCCAGCAGATTTGCCGCATAGGTGAGGACAACATAAAGGGCCGCAATAATCGCAGCCCTGGTTACATAAAGTGTCTTTGTTTTCATCGCATTTTTCTCCTTAGTTTTGTTTTAAGTGAGGATGGTTTCGAACTCACTGATTCGAACGGTATGGAAATACCGACGTGCTTTAGTGTAGCACAGGCGCTGCCGGAATGCAAGCACGGTTTTTCGCACCACAGCCGTTGCGCCTGCCGTGCCTTATTTCAGAAATTCGGGATTTAAGGCTTTCAGTTCTTCCGCCACAAAGATGCCGTTTTCCCGTACCAGCACATCGTCAAAATAGATCTTTCCGCCGCCGTATTCCGGGCGCTGAATCAGCACCAGATCCCAGTGAATGGCGCTGGTGTTGCCGTTGTCCGCATCCTCATAACAGTTGCCCGGCGTAAAATGAATGCTTCCCGCGATCTTCTCATCAAAAAGAATATCCTGCATGGGCTTCAGAATATAGGGATTGACGCCGATGGCAAATTCGCCGACGTAGCGCGCCCCCTCGTCCGTATCGAATACACGGTTGACCCTTTCGGTATCATTGGCTGTGGCTTCCACAATCTTTCCGTTTTCAAAGCGAAGCGAAACATTGCTGAAGAGAAATCCACTCTGCACCGAAGAGGTGTTGTACGTGATGGTTCCGTTGACGGAATCCTTCACCGGGGCGGTATAGACTTCGCCGTCCGGAATATTGCAGTGTCCGTCGCACTTGACGGCGCCGATGCCTTTGATGGAAAAACTGATATCGGTGCCCGGGCCCGTGATCCGTACTTTGTCCGTGCGGTTCATGTAAGCCACCAGCGCGTCCATTGCCTTTGACATTTTGGAATAATCCAGGGTACACACCCGATAATAAAAATCTTCAAAGGCTTCGGTACTGGTCTCCGACAGCTGGGCCATAGACGCGTTGGGATAACGCAGCACCACCCAGCGGGTCTTTGGCACGCGGATTTCATGGTGTACTTTCGTTTCATAAATGCGGTTATACAGCTGCCGGTTTTCCATGGGTACATCCGACAGTTCCGAAATATTGTCCGAGCCCCGGATGCCGATATAGCAGTCCATCTGCGACATTTCTGCAGCGCCAAGCTCCGCCATCAGTTCCACTTGTTCCTTTGTGCAGTGCAGCAGCGTTTCCCGCTGCACCTGCGGATCGGTAAAATGAACAAAGGGCACCGCCCCCGCCGCGTAAATTTCCTTAATGACCGCGCGGGCCAGCGGCTTCGTGGACGGACCGATATAATCCACGTATACCTTGTCTCCTTTTTTTGCTGCGATCGAATACCTTACCAGCTGCTGTGCCAGTTTTTTCATGTTCTCGTTCATAGTTCCTCCTTTAAAGTAGCGGCACGCGCGCCCATGGCGCACCTGCCAAGTCGTCGGAAGGCATTAAAAGTTATGCTCCGCATAAGCCTTCCTCCTAAGGTAACGGCACGCGCGCCCGGGGCGCACCTGCCAAGTCGTCTGTTCCTCCTACTGATTGCATGTATAAAATTCATTGCCGGCCTTCTGAAATACTGCTTCGGCTTCCTCCAGCGAAAGCCGGAACGTATCTTCCGAAGACGCGCTCTGACATGTAATTTCCTTGTCCGTATATCCGATGATCCAGACAAAAGCATCCGCGCTGTACCGCGCCAGTACCGGAAAGCCCCTGCTGATGAACAGCAGCGCGTCATCCAGTGTAAATCCGCTGATATCCAGAACATATTTATCAGGGACCAGCGCCTGCCACTGCCTGGGAATGCCATTTTCCTGATTCATCAGCTGCGCCGCCAGCGCACTGTCCTGGGGAAGAACGGAAGCCGTTTTGTCCTTCGCCGCACGATAATACAGCTTTGCGTTGCCGGCATTGGTCACGACCCCCGCAAACTGCTCCGCGGCGATCAGCGCCTCCCGCATCACCGAATAGATTCCATAGAGATGTCCCTTTGCATGGACAAAATATCGGTCTTTATAGCTGCCGGCCTGTTCCAGCGCATCAAAGCGAACCGTCTTTCCTGCGCCCGGAACTGCGGCAGCCCTGGAAAATACGGGCATGCCCTTCAGATCTTTTGCAAATACCAGCGCCTGCACATTTCCCTTGCCGGAAACAGTCGCTTCTTTTGCCGTCACGGACGATGCTTCCGGCGTATTTCCGCTGACGATTTGTTCCTGCTCTGCCGGCGCATACAGCGTGCCGTTTTCCGCCCGGGCCGCTTCTTCCAGTATAATGACCGTATCATTGATGGTTCCGCTTAAAACCCGTCTGCCGTTTTCCATCGGGTATTCTTTCACCGGTTTTCCTTCCCGGTCTACAATACACACGGTATAAATCAGCGTCTGTTTGTCCGAAGCAAACCCGGCGTCGTTTTCCTTCCGGTCGGAAATCCCGTAAACAAAATCTTCATTAATAAAGCCGATGGGCGTCAGACAATGATCCTCTTTCGGATTGATATTCACCTCATCCCCGCTGTCCAGATCCCGGATCACCAGAATGTCTTCTCCCGCGTCCTGCTTCTTGTTATATGCGATCCGCCGGTCGTTTCCGGCACAGACCAGCGTATCGGCGGAAACATTCCGAACTTCTTCCCGCAGCTGTCCGCTTTCGATATCGTATGCACAGATCTGTCCGTTTCGAAGAAAGAACACCTGTCCCGCTTCATTCATACAAGCGAGGCGGTCCAATTCCTGCAAAACCACTTCCGGATCATACTGCACCGGCTGTACAAACACTGTCTCATACACATTTTTCCCGGTATCATAGCGCAGCAGGCTGACACCGCTGAGGTACCGGTTGAAATCATCCGCCAGATACCCGCCGGCCAGAAAATAGAAATCCTCTCCCTGCAGGGCCAGCGGATAAATCTTAAAACAGTCGGAATCAATCAGCCTGCGCACCGTTTCCTCTCCGCCGGCACTGTATACCTGATTAATCCGGTTTGCTTCATAATCATAATAATACAGGCTTTGATTTGCAGTAAAAAAGGTCTTTTTCCCGTCTTCCGCCGTGCAGATGCTGCCTGCCGCTTTGCCCACACCCAGATATATGGTATTGCCGTTAAAATTGCTTTCCTTGCTGTCAAATACTTCTTCCGTGGTCCGGTAAAAGTTCAGCAAAAACTGTTCCCCATCGTATTCCCGAACCCGCAGAAAATCACAGATGCGGTACTGTGTCCGGGGATCTTTGCCGTCAGAGATCTCATACGATACACGAAACGAAACAATGCCGTCTTCGCAGTCCACCACGTTGATATCATAATCAGAGACCAGCTCCTGAATACCAAGGCCGCCCCAGGTCACCTGATCGAAATTGGAATGGATATCTGCCGTACTGTAGGATTTTTCCACCTGCTTCAGGTCCCATTCCATAGCCAGGGTCAGATCCACGGGACTTTCCTTGCCCAGACAGGCATTTTCAATATTTCGGGCATAGGCAATGGATGAGGAAATATCCGGCCCGCTTACCACTCTTGTATAATAATACGCTGCCTGCTCGTCTGAAAAACAGAGTTTCACTTCCAGACAGGTTTCCGACGTTTTTATATTCTGCAGCGGAATCTCAAACTGCGCATTCTCAAACTGCGATTTTTTTGAAAGCGTCCCGTTTTCGATCAGCTGCCCTGACATTTCATACAAAACATATTCAATCCTGACCAGCTGCTCCTGGGGGCTGTCCATGCAAAACCGGATCGCTTCTCCGTTTTTGACCGGCGTCAGAGGTCCATAGACGGACTCCGCAGACATTGCAATAGAATACGGCGTCAGATAATTGCAGGCGTATTCCCCTTCCATAATGTTTAATACCGGAAATACCCGCGACGGCGACGTATCGCTTTCCTTTTGTATCTTTTCTTTTCCGCCCGAACAGGCGCTCAGACTCAGCACGATCCACAGGATTGCGATGATGTATTTTATACGATTTTTATGACTGTTCATGCGATCGTAATCCTTCTTTATTCAAGCAGATAGCCATGGAAAACTCCATGACTATCTGAATTTGATGATGCCGGCTTACCCGCAGCATCCTCTTATGCCTTTACACTGGTTTCTGCAGCATCGTCTTGCATACATCTCGAAATACAGCATCACCATAATCAGCTCCTTCACAAGCTGCTGTGACTGCATACAGCTGTTGCGGTAGTAGCTCATCGCAAATACATCCGTATCTTCCTGCTCCACCTCTGGTTCCGGCGCCCGGTAATCCAGCGCATCGAAAATCCGGCCGCACAGCTTCTGCATCATATCTCTGTCCGGAACTTCATCGTACATCCGGCTTCCTTCGTACTCCATCCCGTCACAGCATTTTTCCACAAGCGGTCTGATCTGTGCGGCATATGCGGGATAAAACTGTTTCATCCGCGTAAAATCATCTTCCAGATAACTATGAAAAACCAAGTTGCAACTCCGCCTGATATGATCTTACCGTTATTGTATGCTGCCGCAAAGGAAAATGTGCTTACTCTGCCTTGTCCTCACATCCGCATGTGTCTTCTTCATCTTCCTTTTCTTCGGAAGCGCAGTCACATTCTGCTTCCGCTTCTTTGCAGCTGCAGCCGTCCTCTTCGACTTCCACATCCTCTTCGGAAACCACTTCGGCGTCGCAGGCGGTCTGCTTTGCAGCATCATTCTTCTCTTTTACATTGTGCATGGCTTTTGCGCCTTTTTCCGCAAGAATTTCCGCCACATCCGCTGCCTTTACGCCCACTTCGATGGCAATATCTTTGGTCTTCTTTCCGACCTTGACCGCTGTTTTCTTTGCATTTGCAATAAATTCCTTTGTTTCCTCGGAATCCCTGATTTCTTTTGCCTTATCTCCGACTTTATCCACCATCTGTTTGAGTTTGGCTTTCGTTGCCTCCATATCTGCCATGTTCCTTCCTCCTTTTGATTTCTATGAGTCTAAAAAAATTATTCCCGTTTTTTTACAAAACATTACTGTCAATCCGGTCTCCGTTCGTAAACCTTTTTCCGGATTTTTCTACTATTTATATATATTATAAAGTCTATTCTATTTTTCCGGCAAAGTCAAGCCGCATGCGGCCCGTCATTCATTTCTTTTTGACGAATCTGCGGTTTCATGGTAAAATCAGGCATTACGGAGGAAGGCTTATGCGAAGCATAATTTTAAATGCCTTCCGACGACCTGGCAGGTGCGCTCTTTTGAGCGCGCGTGCCGTTACCTTAAACAAATGGGAGGGCACGGCATGTTCCGTCTCTGGGCACGACTGTTCAAAAACAACCATATGCTGCGGGATACCGTCGTAGAAGATACTTCTGACGATACCTTTACGCACAAAGTATTTCATGCGATGGATCAGGTCATTTTGGAATTTGATCTTTCGAAGCCGCTCTGGCTGGATTCCAATATCCGGGATTTTCAAAAGCACGCGCGCACCAGGTTTACCCGGGACAATTTTGTGGATGAAATCGATTTCGATTATCTGGATTTCCGGATCATCGAGAAATGAGGACGCACATTTTTGTGCAAAATTGCCTTTGACAAAAGACCCGAAAATGGCGTAAAACAATAAACATAAAACGTGTGGCACACAATGCGTAAATCCAGTTGTGTGCCGCACGTTATTTTTTCCCCGGAAAGGATGTTTATATTATGGAAACGGAAACCAATCAGTTTTTAGGGAGCGAACGCATCGCATCGCTGATGCGGCGTTACGCCATTCCCTGTATCATTTCACTTCTGGTGGGCGCATTATACAATATCGTAGACCAGATCTTTATTGCCAACGCGGATTATCTGGGTTCCTTCGGCAATGCCGCCAACACGGTGGTATTTCCGCTGACCGTCATCGCCCTGGCCATCGCGGTCATGATCGGCGACGGCTGCTGCGCTTTTGTCAGCTTGAGTCTGGGCCGCAAAGCCCCGGCGGAGGCGAAACGCAGCGTGGGCAATTCCATTCTCATGATTCTTGCCGGCAGCCTGCTGCTCTGCGCGGTCTATCTGATTTTCTCCAAACCGATCATTCGCATGTTCGGAGGAACCGTCAATGCGGAAACCTTCCGGTACGCGCAGGAATATTTCTTCTGGATTGCCTTAGGGATCCCTTTTTATATGTTCGGGCAGGCCATGAATCCCATCATCCGGGCCGACGGCGCGCCCCGCTTTGCTATGGTCTCGACGCTGATCGGCGCTTTGATCAATATTGTGCTGGATCCCGTTTTTATTTTCATTTTCAAATGGGGCATGATGGGCGCGGCAGTGGCTACCGTGCTGGGCCAGATCGCTACGGCGGCGCTGGCATTGTGGTATCTGCTGCATATGCGTCTGATTCGCCCTGCAAAATGTGATTTTCATATTGACCGCAGCATCTGCAGAAAGACGCTGACGCTGGGCGTCACCAGTTTTCTGTCACAGATTTCTCTGGTGGCAGCCATGGCTGCCATCAACAACATGATCCGCAAATACGGCGCAAAAGACGTTATTTTCGGGCAGACGCAGTACGCCCAGATCCCCATGGCGGTGGTGGGCATTGTCATGAAATTTTTCCAGATTGTCATTTCCATTGTAGTAGGAATGGCGGCCGGTTGTATTCCCATTGCCGGTTATAATATGGGTGCGGGACTGACCCAAAGAGTGAAAAGCCTGTTTACCCGCCTTCTGGCGGCAGAAGCCTCCGTGGGCGCGGCGGCCCTTCTGATCGTGGAGTGCTTTCCGTCACAGCTTATCACAATTTTCGGCGCGGCAAATGAAAGCGGCTATTATACCGATTTCGCCTGCAAAGCCTTTCGCATTTATCTGTGCATGATCGTGTTTGCCTGTGTCAACAAAGCCTGCTTTATCTTTCTGCAGGCCATGGGCAAGGCCGCTGCCTCCACCATTCTTTCCATGGTGCGGGAAATCGTCTTCGGCGTCGGTTTTGCGCTGACCCTTCCCCTGGCGTTCGGACTGGACGGCGTCCTGTATTCCATGCCGGTTTCCGACCTGCTGACCTTTGCCCTGGGGCTGGTGTTCATCTGCAGGACTTACCGGGAACTGGATGCAGCCGCCGGATTGTGTCCTGCGGCTGCGTAAATAATCTGTGTAAGAAAAAGGTGTGCTGTTCTCAGACGGCACACCTTTTTTCTAGTGTGAGTGAGTATATGATGCCATACGGATTGCTCCGTGCTTCGCACTCCCGCAATCCTTTAAGACTTTCGCCCCATGGCATCACTCCATGGTTTTGTACCTTTCCAGACACGAAGCCATAGCGTCCATGACGGCGCCGCGGAAGCCATAGGTTTCCAGCACCTTCACGCCTTCAATGGTGGTGCCTCCCGGGGAGCAGACCATATCCTTCAGTTCTCCGGGATGCATTCCGGTTTCCAGCATCAGCTTTGCGCTGCCCAGTACAGCCTGCGCCGCAAATTCATAGGCCTGCTTTCTGGGCATACCCGCCATCACCGCGCCGTCTGCCAACGCCTCTATAAACATAAACACATAGGCCGGCGACGATCCGCTGACCAGGCTTACCGCACTGATCAGACGTTCTTCCACCAGAGCGGCTCTACCAAAACTCTCCATCAGCCGCAGGCAATATGCCGTCTCCGCTTCACTTATCCGGTCATTGACACAAACGCCGGTACAGCCTTCCCCCACCAGCGCAGGTGTGTTAGGCATACAGCAGATCAGCTTCAGTGCTTTTCCAAACCTTTCCGAAAGCCATGCAAGGGACTTTCCTGCCGCAATGCTGATAATCAGCTGGTCTTCCGTCACCACATCCTTGATTTCATCAATTACTGCACCGAGAAACTGCGGCTTTACCGCCAGAATCAAAGTCCTGACCTCTGCCGCTACCGCCGCATTGCTTTCCCTGATGCCAATGCCATAGTCGGCCGCCATTTTTCCTTTTGTTGCCGCCGTTTTCGCATTTCCGATGATCTGATCCGGCTGCACAATCTCTTTTTGCAGCATGCCGCCGATCATTGCCTTTGCCATATTTCCTAATCCGATAAATCCTATTTCCGCCACGTTACTGTCCCTTCTTCCGGTTTTTTCCATTGCCTACAGGTTCTTCTTTGCCCAGGTTTCCCAATAGGCATCGGATTGTGTGCCGTGTACCACAATGCCCTCTTTCAGCACGGCGTCGGCACTGACACTCTTCTTCAGATCTGCCAGCGAATGTTCGAACCCGCTGCTGCCGGAGGTGGCAAATAAAATCACCGTTTTTCCTGCAAAATCATAGCTTTCCAGAAACGTATTGATTATGGTCGGCGCTGTGTACCACCAAATGGGAAATCCCAGCAGGATGGTGTCGTATCCCGCAATATCCGCATCCTGTGCCGCAAGGGCCGGACGGCTGGATTTGTCGCTCATTTCTATAGAACTGCGGGAGGACTTATCCATCCAGTCCAGATCCGCTTTTGTGTAAGGAACTGCCGGTTTGATTTCATACAGGTCGCCGCCCGCTGCTTTGGCCAGCTTTTCGGCTGCATCCGCGGTTACGCCGCTTGCACTGAAATAGGCTACTAAAATGTTACGCATGGTCTGTACCTCCTTCGTTTTTTCTTATTATAGCAGATGGATTCCGGTGTGTCATTTTTTTTGGAGAATCTGATGGATTGTCAAGAGTCGCTCCCGCGTAGGGAGCGACGTCTGCATAGTTTGCCAGCGCTATTCCGATGAAACTATTTCAACCCGCGCTCCCACATGAGGAGCGACGCAGTGCCAGCATCATTGCCACATCTCTTGCGCTATTTCAATCCACGCTCCCACGTGGGGAGCGACGAAAAAGATTATTGTTCCCTTCGTCGAATAATCGACATTTCAACCCACGCTCCCGTGTGGGGAGCGACAAAATAAGCATCTGCAGAGCACTCGTATCCAATAAATTTCAACCCACGCTCCCGCGGGGGAGCGACAATACATCCGCAAGCCGTTCTATGTACTGCTCCGGTATTTCAATCCACACTCCCGCGGGGGGGGAGCGACTGGCTTGAATGTACAGCGGCACCGCACTTTGAAATTTCAATCCACGCTCCCGCGTGGGGAGCGACGAAAATCAAAACCAGACCTTTCGAGATCAAGCTATTTCAACCCACGCTCCCGCGTGGGGAGCGACAAAACGCCGACTAAGCACTAGCACGTCCTTTCCGATTTCAACCCACGCTCCCGCGTGGGGAGCGACTTCAAACCAGAAGAAACAGGACGTGACCATAAACATTTCAACCCACGCTCCCGCGTGGGGAGCGACATTAATCTGCAACCGCCCAAACAGACACCTACAGATTTCAACCCACGCTCCCGCGTGGGGAGCGACGGAGGAGAAAAAACTTCCACCCAATGCTGATCAATTTCAACCCACGCTCCCGCGTGGGGAGCGACGCGCCGCTTTTTGGAGGTAAATATTATGATTACTATTTCAACCCACGCTCCCGCGTGGGGAGCGACGCAATGGAGGACTACCACGAAAAGAACCAATAATTTCAACCCACGCTCCCGCGTGGGGAGCGACCAGTTACCTTATTAGAAATATAATCTTCCGATGATTTCAACCCACGCTCCCGCGTGGGGAGCGACTGGACTTATCGTACATACGTAACATATGATCAGAAATTTCAACCCACGCTCCCGCGTGGGGAGCGACAATAAGCATTGGCGAAAATCCGGAAGTCCACTTATTTCAACCCACGCTCCCGCGTGGGGAGCGACGCGCAACTGTAAAGGCATCGCCTGTCTTGAGCCTTTATTTCAACCCACGCTCCCGCGTGGGGAGCGACGACGAAGAAATCGGCTTGTTATACGCTCAGAAGATTTCAACCCACGCTCCCGCGTGGGGAGCGACTTCAGCTTTTGCCAAGCTCATATAACCAAAAGAATTTCAACCCACGCTCCCGCGTGGGGAGCGACGTAAAACGCACATAAACAGTGGACTTGGCACACTATTTCAACCCACGCTCCCGCGTGGGGAGCGACCCGGTCAAGCAAGAGATTCCTTATCTTTTCACACCAATTTCAACCCACGCTCCCGCGTGGGGAGCGACCACGAACCGCCGCCGTCTGAAACGGGGAGAGAGTATTTCAACCCACGCTCCCGCGTGGGGAGCGACGAATACTGTTTCCAGATTACTGATGAGAGCTGCTATATTTCAACCCACGCTCCCGCGTGGGGAGCGACACTTTGCCGCCTGCGTTTCCTAACCCTGTTAGGGGTATTTCAACCCACGCTCCCGCGTGGGGAGCGACTAATGGTACTGGCAAACGAAGAATATGTAGAGCGATTTCAACCCACGCTCCCGCGTGGGGAGCGACGGTCTGACCGGAATGTAGCGGCATGGACGAAATATTTCAACCCACGCTCCCGCGTGGGGAGCGACAACTTCTTTTCCACCGTAAAAAAAACGAATAATAATTTCAACCCACGCTCCCGCGTGGGGAGCGACGGTAGAATTTTTATAAACAGGATCTTCATCAATATTTCAACCCACGCTCCCGCGTGGGGAGCGACAGCGAAAGGAAGCAGTATTATGAACCATTAGCGTATTTCAACCCACGCTCCCGCGTGGGGAGCGACATTCCTTTGACGGTTCCACCTTTGGTCAGCAGATTATTTCAACCCACGCTCCCGCGTGGGGAGCGACAAATCCCAGCCCCCACGGGAAAAGGGGAGAAAGTATTTCAACCCACGCTCCCGCGTGGGGAGCGACTAAGTATCGCCGTTGACTACCATTAGTCCATCGATTTCAACCCACGCTCCCGCGTGGGGAGCGACTATATTACAATTAGCACATAGGAGTAATTACGGCATTTCAACCCACGCTCCCGCGTGGGGAGCGACAAAAATTTCATTCTGTCAATATTAGATTTGTACAATTTCAACCCACGCTCCCGCGTGGGGAGCGACATCAGAAAGTTGTTTCTGTCACTCCTCTGAAGGAGTATTTCAACCCACGCTCCCGCGTGGGGAGCGACTTGATCGGAATGGCTACACTGTTGTTACTAATCTTATTTCAACCCACGCTCCCGCGTGGGGAGCGACAGCAATATTACGATATATTCGCTTAGCATGAGTATTTCAACCCACGCTCCCGCGTGGGGAGCGACTTTAGCCAAAAATTGCCGACAGCTGCGGCGGCAAATTTCAACCCACGCTCCCGCGTGGGGAGCGACCAAATCCATACGGAATCTGACTTTGCCGGGAAATTTCAACCCACGCTCCCGCGTGGGGAGCGACTACTTTGGTTCGTTCTAGATCTACTAATCATGCTATTTCAACCCACGCTCCCGCGTGGGGAGCGACAAACCGGCAGCAAAGAAAAGAAAACGGAAAAGTGATTTCAACCCACGCTCCCGCGTGGGGAGCGACTGCGCGGATTTACAAAGGTTGCAGAAGTGCATGTAATTTCAACCCACGCTCCCGCGTGGGGAGCGACGACAGAAATAAACAAATATATTTTGTTTATAACTCGTTATTTGTTCATTTCTTATAAAATAATATTATTAATCCGTTACATTCGTTTGATTCCCAATAGTTTCTTCTCTGTTTCCCGAAAAAAAGCCGGTGCGAATACATTTAAGAAATTATGTTCACTGATATTTCGCACTGAATTACAAAATCAGCACATCATCTGCTGCAGTTCCGTGCTCTACGCCGAATCTTTCAATCTTTGTTTTATATTGATTTCCAAGATAATACATTCGAAGACTATCAGTTTTTTCATCAATAATATCAACCAATAGTGTTTTTAACTTTATACACTGTGCATTATCCAAAATACATTCAAAGACGGAATTTTGTACTCTTCGGCCATAATTGATACATTGCTTTGCAACCTTTCTCAGCCTTGCCCGGCCTTCCGGTGTTTCTGTATTTACATCATAAGTAATTAATACCAACATATCGATTGCCTCATTTCCAGAGAAACGGCGGATATCCATCCAGATCGCCCCTTAAATATCTTGCAAGAAGCATTGCCTGGACATACGGAAGGATTCCCCATTCAACCTTTTCTTTTAAGAACGGATGTGTAATCGTTTCTTTTTTCTTTTTCTGCCATTCCGTCAAAATCACTTTTCGAGCATCATCACTGATCAGAACAGCGCCGTTTTCTTTTTGTTTAAAATCATTTTTTCCTACCAGTCTTTTGTTGATCATTGTCAGTACAAATCTGTCTGCCAAAACAGGTCTGAGCTCCTCCAGCATATCCAACGACAGAGAAACACGTCCGGGACGTTCTGTATGCATATACCCGACATAGGGATCCAATCCCACCACTTCCAAAGCTGATGTTACCATATTTGTTAAAAGTGCATACACAAAAGACAGCATCGCATTTACATTATCCAGCGGAGGACGTCTGTTACGGCCTGTAAATTTAAAAACATCTCTTTGCTGAAGAATCATTTCATCAAAAACGCTGAAATACGTCTTTGCTGCCTCGCCTTCCACGCCGCGCAGCTGCTCTTTGGTTCGGCTTTTATTAACCTGTTCCAGTGCATCCTTCAGTTTTACAGATGCTTTTTTCATTCTTTCAGCATCAATCTGCATACTGTGATCCCGTATCATGCGTTCCAAAACCCATCTTCCATTATAGATCTTTCCTGAAATACAGTTCTTGGCGATATCAAGACTGATTTTTTCATCGAATGCACTTTTGTATTGCTGCTCTCGCAACAGGACATTCCCTTTTACCTTTCCGCTAACGCGTGCCAAATATTTCCCCTGTGGTGTCAAATAACACAGAGAAATATTTTTTTCAGCACAGGCTCCCATCAGCGCCGGACTTGTCCCTCGATATCCGAATGAAACAATTCCTTCGAGATTATGCAGCGGCAACCTTCCCATTTCCTTTCCGTCATCCAACAGCACGACATTTTCTCCATCTAATGCCAGATAGCTGTCTTCGGATGTCACATACAATGTATTTAACAGTTTTCGCATTCTCAATCCTCCAGCATTTGATGCATGTACTGTTTTACCGACACAGTCCTTGTCAGTCCCGGCATACAGGTTTCCCGCAAAGAACAGGATTTACAGCGTTGACTGCTTTTTACCTGCGGTGTATATTTCCTGTCATAGTATTGATGCATTTCAGATGCAATTTGTTCAACCTGCAGTTTCCGTTCTTCTGTGATCTCCACGCATTCCCTTCTTCGGATTGAACCGTAAAAAATGGCACCTTCTGTGATTTTTGCTGACAGCATTTCTTCCAGACACATGGCCTGTGCCGTTAATTGCAGGATATCTTCCTCCGATACTTTCGGTTTGCCCTTTTTGTATTCAATCGGATATACTTTATAAAGTCCCCGATGACCAAAAAGCCGTACACCCTCCTCCTGTCGATGAAACTCCACAACATCACACTCGCCGCTCAGCCCCATTGATCTTGAAAACACCGGAAGCGCTCTCGTAATCAGAACATTTTTTCGTTTTTCCTTTAAATTTGGATCGTGCACTTTTTCATGCATTATTTCGCCGATGACCGTATGTACATTGTCCTCCCACTGCTGTTCAAGATGTATCAGCGCCCACTGGCGTCTGCAAAATTGAAAATGCTGTATTCCTGAAATCATCAGGTAATCGTCTTCTTTGTATTGCATTATATTTTCCTTGTCATTTCAACCGTATCCGGTATATCTTCCATATGAATATCAACCGTATAATCCTGATACTTCCTCGGATAGATCACGCCTTCCTTCCGTTTTACCTCAACTGCATCAAACAGGCGATATGCCGGACAATCCCCTAATTCTTTACTGTGTTTGAAGACAATCAGCTCCCGCACTGCCATTTTCCCTCTTGCAGCAGAATGATCATGTTCAAACATATTGATAATCGCTTCCCACAAAAGCTCTAAATCTTCTTCTGAAAAACCGGTTGTCTTTCTGGCCAGATTTGCAGAAATATAACCTTCTGCCCGATACAGTGCATAAGGTACAATACTTTTTCTACCCATTTCAGTATTTTTCCCTTCTGCATCTTTTTCCGTTGTAATTGCCACTCTGGTAATCGCAATTTCCTGACTGATAATCGGATCAATGCTTTTTGCAAATGTCATCTGCACCGGTCCTCTGACCTGTCCGCAATTCAAAGAAGCTTTGACAAATGTTGTCATAACAGCGCCAAATGTTCGAATATCATAGAAATTTTTGCACATAAAATCCCGAATTTTGATATCCGCCTCCGGGTCCTTTTTTTTCAATTCTCTGACTGACTTATCATCTACCCCAAGTTTTTCATAGGCCTTATTATCACTGCGATTCAATGGAACATCCTCACGAATATAGATTCCATATCCCGGCGTGTCTTCTTTGGCCATCTCCACATAATTTCTGATCTTTCGTTTTAAACATACATCTGTCACCAGACCATACCCCGTTTCAGGATCGATTCGCGGCATATTTCCGGCATCCGGATCCCCGTTTGGATTTCCATTCTCCACATCAAATAAAACTACAAATTCATATCTGTTTTTTATTACTTCGTTCATTTACTGTTCCTCCCTTTTCTCATATTTTTTCTGCACCTGATGGTAATATCCCAGTATAAATCGGCCCTGTTCCTCCAGCGTAAGCATCTTCGGATACGCGTTTATTTTTCCCATGAGTTCTGTCAATTGCTTTTCATAATAAATTTTCTTCCATTCTTCCTTTTTTTCAATTTTTCTGATATGACTGTTTTTCAATTTCATAAGTATTGAAAAAATAGTTGCCGGATTCGCACATGCTGCATTAAAATACTTATCCCGAATGGTGGTATTGATTTCCCCATTGGCCTCCTTCTGAATTGCTTCCAGTAAAGCAAACATTCGTCCCAGCACATATGGCGTATCATTGGTTTCCTGATTTAGTGCCACAAAGTTTCCCTCCTTCTGTAAATGATAGTTTTGAATCAAACAGGCTTTTATAATCGCAGCCCTTCCATATGTAATTTTCCCCTGCTCCGCACGTATTCGAATAATCACACTGCTGTACAGATTTTCCGGATAACGGCTGTCGGATAAAACAGCCCGCAATACGCCGCCGGGCAGATTCGGCAACGGATTCTTATCCCTTGTGTTCTGATTGACGGTTTCAAAAAGCATATCGTCAATGCCCAGATATTCTTCCTCTTTCCATTGTGGTTTTACAATCTGCATTCTGGAATAATGATTCCGGAGATTTTCCAGGATCATTCCAAAATTGTTTTGATAAAAAAACCTGACCGACAGCCGTGCGGCATTCGGAGCAAGTCCTAATATATAAAACTGCTGCTCTGGATCCAGTGAAATATCATCCACCATTACCGCCTGATTTCGCCGGAGGTTTTCAAAAACATTTCGAATCACTTCCTGATTATTTTTTACCGGCCTGACGGACATGCGAAAAACATCCTGATACAGTTTCTCTCCACTTTCCGCCCAAAAGACCACGGTGGTATCGCCAAACCGAAAAACATATTTTTGCTGTGACAACAGATAATTCAGCGCGGTTGTATATGCAAAAGCCGCATATTCTCCCACCGATGCATTATAACTTTGCTTCTTTCCATAGGATTCGAATGCCGGTTCATTAAACGATACCAGCGAAGCTCCGCTCGACTGTGCACCCTGCACTCCTTTGATCTTGGTATGAATCCGGGCAATGTTTTCTTTTCTTCCCGTGACCAGACAGATACCCTTCTGTCCTTCTTCCTTTTCTGTCTGAAGATTCTGCCATGCCTGACGGATTGCTTCATCTTCCTGCGCTTCCGACGCATCCATGACAAAAATCAAATTGCCGCCGTCCGTGATATCCTCCCAGATTTCCTGCAGCCTCGGATTCGTTTTGGCCGTTTTCGGGTCCCATGTACAGAAAAAGGCTTTCACTGCCTTTGCCATTCTGCTTTCAACGCCGTTTAAAATGGACAAATGTTTTTCTTTTGCCGCATCAAAACATTCCTGAACCCGCTTTCCGCTTCCCTGTGTGTCAATCCCCAGCATAAATTTGGAATTATCACACAAAAAATTGGCACAAATTCCGGATGAACGGGAAACCATTTCCGGAACTGTCCTGATTGCCGGAATCCAAACGGTTTTCTTTCCCCGTTCTTCTTCCTGTTTCAATGACATAATCCCCTTAACGCTTCCATCCTCCCGCAGATTAACCGCATAAGAGACTTTTGCCTGACACCATCCTTCCGATGCCATTTTGCCTTGCTGCAAGAGTGTTTCATAATATTTTACCAAAGCCTGTAATATCATCGAATCACCTCGCAGTTTTGCAGATCAATCACACCTTTTCGCATAACTGCCCGAAAAAACATAGGCTGAATTTCTTCCGGATTTGCATAATCCAAATCAAAAAGCATATATCCAAGATCTTTTTCTTCGACATCCGCATAGGCCGTCTGTATATTTTTATCTTCACACAGGCAGAATTTCACCGGAAATTCTCTGCACCCAAAATAGGGTGTATGGAAACATTCCCCTCTTTTCAGACGCCGCAAAATGATATCCTTGAATTTTCCGGGATTATCTCCGGGATTGGCCCGATCCGTCATATCAAAATGCGCCTCAATCACATACTCCACATCCCGCAGCAGCAGAGATGCCCTCTGTACAATATCCGCCCTGCTGCTGATGCATAGTTGTTTCGGTGTCCCGTTATATACCGAAAGCGCATTGCTGGCTGATACTTTGCTCTTTACCTCATTTCGCCGCACACTGGTAAAGCAGATCGGTTTATTTACATAAATTCGGTCTATGATCCATTTTAACCCAGGGTGCCAGTAAACGGCTTCCAGTATCCCTCGTGCAGCAGATGGCGTGATAACATCGTAGCTGCATCGCTCTGACTTCATTTCCGGTCTTGTAAAAAGTGCATAATCTCCCCACACTTTTACTTTTACACCAAGTGCCATGGTATCCCTCCTTTTGTTTGATTATGATTCAAAAACTCTCTTTCCATCTACCACAGGACCGCCTCTCCATACCCTACATCCAAACAAAATCCCGTTTCATCGGTATAATACGACATATCCTCCAGTACAAAACAGTCTTCCTGCATATCTTCGGAAATGGGTTGTATGATTCCTGCCGCATACATTTTCTGAAATTCCGTGTCGTATATATTGACACAATATCGTCCCATTTCCCGTATCCGCTGTTTCGACATGCCCTGCTCTTTCAACACGCTTAAAATATTCTTTGCCTGCAGTTCTTTTGGAACCAATACAGTTTTTGTGTTGCGTTCTATCACCTGGAACTTTTTGCTCACTTCCGCAAACGAAAATCGGTTGTTTCGAAACGCATCCATGATCTTCTTTTTATCGAGACTTTCCCCCTTGATATGATACAACATATCGAAATAAGCCTGTATGGTTTCCGGCTCTTCGAGTGCCCTGCCATCGTCCAGTAAACATTCAGAAATATCTATCTGCTGTCTTTGTCCGGGCAGATATTCCCGATCTTCCAGTCGAAATATGTATGTAAAGCTGTCTTTCGCATCGTAATGCCCTTCCCGGTTGCAGCGTCCTGCTGCCTGTATCATTGAATCTATTCCTGACAGTTGTCTGTAAACCGTCCGAAAATCCAGATCAACCCCCGCCTCTACAAGACTTGTTGATACTACAATACACCGTTTCCCTTCTTTCAGGCGTTTTCGAATGTCATCCAATACTTTTTTTCTGTGCACCGGATACATCGTAGTCGAAAGATGATATATTCCGCTTCCTTTCAGATTCTGAAAAATGTGCTGTGCTCGCTTTCTCGTATTTACAATACAAAGAGCCTGCTGCTCAGCTTCTAATTGCTGTACCAATACATCCTCACTCAATTTTCCAAGATCCTGAATTGTGACACGTTTAAAAAACTGAAACTGTTCTTCCATACGCGGACATAATTCTCTTGCATTTCCATACACATCTTCTGCCATCAGGTTTTGCAGTGCAGGCTGCGTTGCCGTACACAATACAATTGTGCTTTGATAATAACGAATCAACTGTTCCATTACTGCAATGCAGGGACGCAGGTATGCATTCGGCAGCATCTGCGCCTCATCGAATACAATTACGCTGTTTGCAATATTATGCAGTTTTCTGCATTTTGACGATTTTGCTGAAAACATGGATTCAAAAAACTGCACATTTGTTGTCACAACAACCGGCTTGTCCCAGTTTTCCGCGGCCAGATGCATCGGTTTCAATTCTTCATCCGCATCATAATCGACATTACAATGATTTTCCAATACATTCTCTTTTCCAAGGATTTCACTGAATTTGCCTGCCGTCTGTTCGATAATACTTGTATACGGAATTACATAAATCACCCGATCCATTTTGTGTTTTTTTGCATGTGTCAGTGCAAATGCCAGTGAAGATATGGTTTTGCCGCCCCCGGTTGGCACCGTCAGTTTATATAGTCCCTTTGCCTTTTGCCCCTGTTTAATACAATTTTTTAGTATTTCCGTTCTTCTTCCGTTTAAGGAATGAATATTCTGATTTTCCAGCCATGGCATGATATAGCGCTGCAGTTTTTCTTCCAGTACATCGATAGATGCTCCACAGTCACGAAAAGACGCGCCCTGCTTCATAAAGAACTCTGTATCCAGAAAATCCGCGTCTACAAGACAGGAATACAGCATGCGAATCAGCATACTTGTAAAAAATCCAAAATTTTCTGTTTGTACCGGCTGAAACGGCAGCGCCGTCAAAAGCGGAATGTCTATCTCCGTCTGATAAGCCTGATAAGGCTCTGTTTTTTTCTTCATCCTGCCAAAGATGGTTCCGCTGGCAGGTGTATCCCCCTCTCCTCCGGTATCCGGCAAGCCGGCATGGTGTCCGGCAATACAATAGCTGAGGAATCCATATGCGCCGTCTTTTTCCCAGCATAGCTGTGCACCGGCGGTGGAATGATCTACTTTAACCTCACTGCCATGCAGCCTCTCCTGAAACTTCAATGCATATTTTCCGATATCGTGCAAAAGTCCGCAGCAGTATCCCATGTCATATGCGCCAAACCGTTCCGCAAACTCTGCACAAAGCTGTGCGGTACCTTCCAGATGATCTTTCAGTGTCTGCTCCTGTCCATAATCATTGATATGTGCCAGATATTTCATAAAATATCAATCACTCCAAACATTGTTTTATATTTAATTTTAACCCAGCAGATCTGCATATATTTCGAAATCCATATCTTTGAAAACATTGAAGATCACTTCTATATCCCCTCTCTCCTGCCGCACCGTTCGAAGCGCGATTTCCGCCGCGATCCGGTTAGGAAAATGAAATTCCCCCGTAGAAATACAGCAGAATGCAATGCTTTTGATTCCGTTTTCTTTTGCAAGGGCGAGACAGGAACGATAACAGGAAGCCAGCAGTTCCATATCCTTCCCGGTCAGCCTGCCACGCACAATCGGTCCGACCGTATGCAAAATATGCTGACAGGGCAGATTATAGGCAGATGTGATTTTCGCTTTGCCGGTTTCTTCTTCATGGCCCTGCTGCCGCATCAGCCGATCACATTCCAGCCGAAGCTGTACGCCGGCATAGGTATGGATCACGTTGTCGATACAGCCGTGGCAGGGAACATAGCAGCCGGTCATACCGCTGTTTGCCGCATTCACAATGGCGTCGCAGCAAAGCGTCGTGATGTCGCCCTGCCAGAGATAAATCCCCGGCTCTGCAGGCGTCAGTTCCTCCAGATGCGTGATCCCCTTTTCGGCGGTTTCTTCCTGCAGATATGCATCCTGCACCTTCAAAAAGGCTTCCTCCGCGGCCCGCGGCGGACGCACGTTCATCAATGCGCGAAGCAGCTGCTTCTGTCCTGCCTTGTCCGACGGGATCTGCAGATCCTGATACTGCGGCTGTTCCTGCAGAAGCGCGCGTATCAAAAATATTCTCCGTTCTGTCTGTGTCATCGTAGTATCCCCTTATACGAAGAATCATTGCTTTCGAAAACTTTTCCGGCATCTGTTATATATTGTGCAGCAAAAGGAATTGTATTGCAATCACAAAAATAGTTTTTTTACAACAAAAAAGTTGATAAACGCGAAATACAAGAAGGATTTCAAAAGAACAATATCAAATTTGTTTGATATTGTTCCGAAGTTTATTGACTTTATTCCGAACCTTTCATATAATTACACTATAAACGACTGTAAAAAGGCAGGTATTATAACCATGACAGGTACGATGCTTGTGAAAGAAGCGGCAAAACTCTGGAACATCTCTGACCGACGCGTGTCGGCGCTCTGTAAAGAAGGCAAAATCGCGGGCGCTGTAAAGCACGGAAGAACCTGGCTGATTCCTGCCGATGCCAAAAAGCCGGCGGACAGCCGTGTAAAAACCGGCACATATAAAAAACAAGTTCGCCCCGCCAACTTGCCATTACCCGTCGGTATCTCCGATTTTCGCCTGGCATCCTCGGAATATTACTATATTGATAAAACGATGCTGATCAAAGATTTCATCGATGAACGTCCGATGGTTTCACTTTTTACACGCCCCCGGCGATTCGGAAAAACCCTGAACATGGACATGCTGCGCACATTCTTTGAAAAGACGGACGAAGATACCTCTGTGTATTTCAGAAATAAAAAGATTTGGACCTGCGGTCAAAAATACCGCAGCTATCAGGGAAAATACCCTGTTATTTTTATTACCTTCAAAGATATAAAATTTAACACATGGGAAGAAACCTTTGACGCGATTAAGGAAATTTTTTCCAAAGAAGCCGCGCGCCATATTGCGCTGCAATCCTCCGACAAATGCAATGCATACGAAAAAAAAGACTTTGAGAGTTTATTATCAGGCGATGTAAATGAAGTTGCGCTTTCCGGCGCCCTTTTGAGTTTATCCGGTATGCTCCATAAACATTACGGCATTGCTCCCATCATTATCATTGACGAATACGATATTCCAATTCAACAAGGATATATGAAGAATTATTATGATAAAGTAATTCTCTTTATGCGAAATCTGTTTTCGGGAGGCTTAAAAGATAACCCGCATCTATCCTTTGGTTTTTTGACTGGAATTCTCCGTGTTGCAAAAGAAAGCATTTTCAGCGGGCTGAATAACCTTATCATTCATTCTGTACTGGATAACAAATACAGCACTTACTTCGGATTTACTGCTGAAGAAGTCAGAGAAATGGCGGCATACTATGGTGTGCCCGATAAATATGCGGAACTTTGTGAATGGTACGATGGCTATCGTTTCGGAAAAACCGAAATATTTAATCCATGGTCTGTAATTAACTATTTCAATAACGAGTGCGAACCCCGGGCCTTCTGGCAGTCTACAGGAAGCAACGATATTATCGGAGAAATTATCTCCCAGGCAGACAGCGCCATCTATGAAAAATTAACTGCTCTCGTCAACGGTAAGACCTTTTCCACTTATATTGACACGGGCGTCATTTATCCTCAGATTAAAAATAATCCCTCCACCATATACAGCTTTCTGCTGGTTGCCGGTTATCTGAAAGCGCTCAAAACCGCACCCGCCTTCAATGGAGACTTTATGTGCGAAGTTGCTCTGCCGAATAAAGAAATTTCTCTTGTTTACCATAAAGAAATTTTACAGCAGCTGAACAGTATCATTCCGCAGCCTACCGCTGTTTCTGTTCAGGAAGCGATTTTCTCCGGTGATAAAAAGAAGCTGAAAAGCACGATACAAACCTTGCTGATACAATCTGTAAGCTCTTTTGACACAGCAGGAGAAAACTTTTACCATGGCTTCATGCTTGGTCTGTGCGCTTTGATGGGAGGCGCATTTATCTCTTCTAATCGGGAATCAGGTGAAGGCAGGTATGATATCCAGCTAAAACCCACAAAGAAAGATTTGCCCGGCATCATCATCGAGCTCAAAGCTGCAAAAAACTGCTCGGAGGCAGAACTAAAGCACTTATCCGAAACCGCACTGAAGCAGATCATTGATAAAAAGTATGATACGGAACTGACCGCCGCAGGCGTTGAACCCATTTATCGATACGGCGTAGCATTCAGCGGTAAAAAAGTTGAAATCACAGTAGGATAAAGCATAGCTTAATATCCCCGATGCTGTCCGGATACGATCGCCTTCACTCTCGTATCAACCAAACGACTCAACTGAACAAGATACTTTTGTGCCTGATCGTCTGATATGACCTGCCGAGTCTTCCATTTTGAAAAAGCCTTTTCCAAAACACTCACATCTTCGTGCCCATCGGATTTTTCCTGGAAATCGGATTCTTCATATTACAATCCATCCGAACAGCCTGCTTCATCGAGCAATGTGTCTAAGACTTCCCCGATATCCCCATCGATCACAATACTTCTTTCCGCAATTTCCTCCGGGCAGGACGCTTCTCTATAGTTAATGCAGGCATATACCGCCCGTGGATTTTCCGCTGTCATCCGCCAGAATGGATATTTGATGATGCCCGGGGTGTTGTAACCCACGCCCAGTTCCAGAAACAATATGCGCTGTCCCTGCCGCGCCCGCAGGAAATCCGCATAGCGCTGCGCCGCCCGGTGCCATCCCTCATCCTCCACAAAGCGCTGATCGGCCCGCAGATTCATGGTCAGCGGCCTGCCGCAATGGGGACAGACGGGCAGCAACGCCGTGGGGATACGCATGTTCTTCTGCTGCGCCATCATCTGCCGGATCCTGTCCTCATTATCAAAAGTTTCCTGACAGCACGGCCCGGAGCACTGAAACAGGCCATAATCGCCCTGGGTGTAAAAAAGCCGCTTCTTATCAAAGCCCGCTTTCTGAAAACAGTGATCCACATTTGTGGTAATGACAAAATAGTCTTTGTCCTTGACCAGCGCCAGCAGGTCTTCATACACCGGCTTCGGCGGATCCAGATAACGGTTAATGAAAATGTACCGGCTCCAATAGGCCCAAAACTCCTCCGGCGCAGGAAATGGATAAAACCCGCCGGAATACATGTCGGAAAAGCCGTATTTGTCCGCAAAATCAGAAAAATACTTCTGAAACCGCGCCCCGGTATACACAAATCCCGCCGAGGTGGACAATCCTGCACCCGCGCCGATAACGACCACGTCCGCAGCGTCTAACGCCGCCCGGAGCCGTGCCATCTGCGCCGCATCCTTCCCGGCGGATTTTATGGACATTCTTGAAAACATGGACAATTCCCTCCGTGTCTTAATGCTGCTGCTTTTCTACTGCTTTGACCGGACAAACCGTAAAGCAGTTCCCGCAGTGCAGGCAATGATTCTGTTGAATTTTGTAAAGCTTTCCCGATACAATACACCGCTGCGGGCAGTTTTGCAGACATTTGCCGCAGCCGATACATTTTCCGGAAATGATGTAGCCTTTTTGCGTGAGATTTCCCACACCGATGATGTAGCTCTCCCGGAAGATCGGATTGACACCGAGATTGAAATACTCTATTTCCGCGTCCCTGATTTCAAAGACAATACCCGCCAGCTTTCGGGTATCGCCGGGATAAACATTAGAGAGATACGGCTGCTCCGCAAAAATCGTGTCAATCCACTTTTCCTGTTCATCTTCCGGGACGGGAACCGCCTTTGCAGACATGCGGATCATTTCTTTGTATTTGGTATAACCCAGCACCTGCACACGCCCGTCGGTCAGAAGTTCCTCGCAGAAGGCTTTCCCTTTTGCGGTAAAGAAAATCAGTCTGTCCGGCTCGTAGTGAATGGCGGAAATATTGCGTATCTGCGGCGCACCGGTTTTGTCCACCGTGGCAAAGGCCAGTACGCCGACATATTCTAATTTCTTCAAACAAGTTTGTGCGTCCATTCTAAACACCTCATTCAATAATCCTATTTCGCTGCGTTTTTCTCGATTTCGGCAGCGGATATTCGCCCTTACAATATCCCAAAAGGACAAAGCAGCGGGCGATATAGTTTTCGGGAATATTCCACTCCCGGAGAAGCGCTGCGCCGATCTCATTATCAAAGGTTTCCTCGCCTCTTGCGATGATGCAGGAAGAAATACCAAGATCCGCTGCCATCAGCACCATGTTTTCAGCGCAGCAAAAGGCGTCCGGAATACTGTAAAGAAAATTTTTCATGGCGAAAATGACGCAGACAGCGGGGGCGCCATAGAACCCGCTTTTCATGGCCGGATCGTCAATGATACTGGGCTGATCGGCGGAGACGTAACTTCTGGAGAGCTTAGCGCGGTCGAACCGGGCGACATTCAGCCTGCCGATCTGCTCCGCAAGCTCTGCATTTCGAATACCCACTATGATACTGCGCTGGCCGCCTCCGGCATTTGGCGCCCAGGTTCCCGCCTCAATGATCGTTTCCATATCTTCACGGGAAATCTGCCTGTCCTGATACTTTCGGATCGAACGGCGGTATTTCATAAGCTCCAGAAGTTCCATCAGTCCACCTCCTTATATAATTGGTAGCGGCGCGCGTGCCCCGGGCGCACCTGCCATGTCGTCGGAAGGCATTTTCCAACACTGCGGGTCGGCCGCATAGAAACTGCCTTTTGTCCCCCTGGCCACGGCAGGACAGCCCCGGCACCACGCTTTTAATTCACACTTGCCGCATTTGACGAATTTATCATATTCCCGGTACTGCTCCATTTCACATACCCAAATGTCGGCCAGACGGTCGGTGAACACATTGCCCACTTTGCTTTCAGCCACCCGGCGGCAGGCGTATACGTCGCCGGTGGGCAGGATCGTGATATGGCAGTTGCCGCAATTGCACCCGCCGTAAATCATGCCTTCCTTTGCATCCGCGGGGATTTTGAAAGTCCCTGTCTCATACTCGTAGAGCGTCCAGAGATGATCTTTTTTGTTGAAGTAAGTCTGACAGCCCTCCGCCTCATAGGCTTTGAATTTCTGATCGCAGATCGCCAGTAGCTCCCGGTACTCCCAGGGCGTCATGGAAGCATCCAGATCACCACCACCGGGAACATAGCGGGAAAAAGCAAATACATTTGCCCCTGCCGCCACCACCGCGTCGATGATCCCCGGCACTTCCATCCGGTTGGTTTTTGATACCGTAGTCATAATCACACTGCGCATACCGGAGCGATTGATACATCCAATCTTTTCCATCGTGCAGGCAAACGACCCGGGCTTGCGAAACCAGTCATGGGTTGCCGGAAGACCGTCAATGGAAAGCTGGTATTTTTCACAGCCGTAATATTTCATTTCCCGGCATACCTGATCGTTCAAATGAAACGGATTGCCCATAATGGTAAATGGTACACCATGCTCTTTGAACAAAGCCAGCAGCCGCCAGAAATCCGGGTGCAGGATCGGATCCCCGCCTGTCAGATAGAAATAGGGCTGTCGGCCGTAAACTTCACAGAAATCCAGACAATTATAAAATGTATCCTCCATTTGTGTCCAGTTCATTGACTCCGGTTTTTTGCAGACATCCCCGGCGTAAATGTAGCAGTGTCTGCACCGCTGGTCACATTCATCCGTAATATGCCATTGAAAAGAAAAATACTGTTTCATATCATTCCTCGCAATATATAAATCGGTTTCCCGAATTCTGTTCGCAAGTTCCCGGCAGAAAAATTTCCCCCGGGAACAATTCTCCTATGTTCGGATTATTTGTCAGCTGCTCCGCAGGCCGCAGGAGCCTCAGCAGGTTTATCAGCTGCGCCGCAGGCAGTACCGCAAGCCGCAGGCGTTTCCGCAGGTTTGTCAGCTGCGCCACAGGCCGCAGGAGATTCCGAAGGCTTGTCAGCTGCCCCACAGGCTGCGCCGCAGGCAGAAGCTGTCTTGTCCTCCGTCCATCCGGCGAGATTAGAAAGTGCCATTTTTTGTACCTCCTTTATAGATTCAGGAGGCTTTTCTCCTCCTGTATCTTTTATTGTACGGATATTCTTTCTCCGCACAAGTACGCACTTTTTTATGGGGATACGCACCTTTTTGTAACTACTTGACGCAGGGAAATGTACACATTAGAATTGAATGTAACATCAGATTTTCATGCAGGAGGCATTTCCAATGAAAACAAAAGCCGATCTTCTTCCGGAGTGTCCCGTTGCGATTACCGTGCAGCTCATCGGGAACAAATGGAAGCTCCTTATCATACGAAACCTTCTGGATCGCCCCTGGCGTTTCAACGAATTACAGCGTTCTCTCGAAGGCGTCAGTCAAAAAGTTCTGACCGACAGTCTGCGGTCCATGGAAGCCGACGGCCTCATTACCCGTACCGTGTACCCTGAAGTTCCGCCCCGGGTAGAATATGCACTGTCGGAACTGGGGCAATCCCTGAAACCGATCCTCGACGCCATGAAAGCGTGGGGAGAAAACTACAGAGATTCCAGTCGGTGAATTTTTGCATTCATAAATTTCTTTCAGGGGACAGAAATCTGATCAGCCTCCTGTCAAGTAGACAGGTCAAATAATTAAACAATAGTTACAGATATCCGTCATGCCGTTTTCGGT
>CANRJG010000018.1 GCA_947630875.1 uncultured Lachnospiraceae bacterium | reverse complement strand
AAAGCAACATACGCGTGACAGAAAAATGCCTGACGGATTTTGCAGAATAGAAGGAGAAAGGATGGGCGATATGTCAGAAGCAAAGATCAAAACAATCGGAGTATTAACAAGCGGCGGAGACGCGCCGGGAATGAATGCGGCAATTCGTGCAGTGGTCAGGACGGCCATCCAGAATGGCGTTGCCGTAAAAGGAATCAAGCAGGGATATGCGGGGTTGCTGAAAGAAAAAATCATCGACATGAATTCTTCCAGCGTTTCGGATATTATCCAGCGCGGCGGAACGGTGCTGGGTACGGCCCGCTGTCCGGAATTCCGTACCGCAAAAGGGCAGAAGCAGGGCGTGGAAATTTGTAAAAAACACGGCATTGATGGTCTGGTGGTCATCGGCGGCGACGGTTCCTTCGCAGGCGCCCAGAAGCTGGCCAACCTGGGGGTGGCAACAGTAGGCGTACCGGGCACTATCGATCTGGATATTGCCTGTACGGATTATACCATCGGCTTCGATACGGCGGTTAATACCGCCATGGAAGCCATCGACAAGGTCAGAGATACTTCCACCTCCCACGAGCGCTGCAACATCATCGAGGTTATGGGCCATACGGCCGGATATATCGCGCTCTGGTGCGGCATTGCCAACGGCGCGGAAGATATTCTGCTGCCGGAAAAATACGATTATGACGAGCAGGCCCTGATCAATAATATTATCCGAAACCGGAAACTGGGAAAACGCCATCATATCATTGTCAATGCGGAAGGCATCGGACATTCTGCCAGTATGGCGAGACGGATCGAATCCGCAACGGGCATCGAAACCCGGGCGACGATTCTCGGTTACATGCAAAGGGGCGGCAGCCCTACCTGCCGCGACAGATATATCGCGTCCCTCATGGGCGCCTACGCGGCAATGCTGCTGTGCAGCGGCAAGAGTATGCGGGTGGTGGCCTTTAAAAACGACCAGTGCGTAGATTATGACATCAATGAAGCGCTGCGTATGCAGAAAGATATCAGCGCATACGAATTTGAAGTAGGAAGGCTGTTGTCAAGATAATGATCACAAGTACCTCCAACGCCAAAGTAAAAGATGTGATCAGGCTGCAGAAAAAAGCCGCTTACCGGAAAGCCTGCGGCCTGTATGTGGTGGAAGGCGTCCGCATGTTTCTGGAAGCGGATCGGGAAAAGACCGCCGCGGTCTATGTTTCTGAAACATTTCTGGAAAAGCCGGAAAACCGCCGGCTGCTGGAAACGGTCCCTTATGAAACGGTACAGGATCATGTGATGAAAGCCATGAGCGATACGGTATCGCCCCAGGGCGTGCTCTGTGTCATGCGGCAGACGAATCATGACCCGGCGCGCATCATCCGGCAGAAGAATCCCAAACTGCTGCTGTTAGATGACCTGCAGGATCCGGGAAACGCGGGAACCATCCTGCGGACGGCGGAAGCGGCGGGCATAGACGCGGTCATATTAAGTCACGGCAGCGTGGATTTTTACAATCCGAAAACCATCCGTTCCACCATGGGCGCGATTTACCGGGTGCCCTTTCTGTACGCGGATCTTGCTGGGATCATCCGGCAGCTGCAGGCGCAGGAAATTCCCGTCTATACAACGGCCATGCAGGGCTTTGACTACCGGAAGGCGTCGTATGAGAAAGGCTTCGCACTGATGATCGGCAATGAGGCAATAGGCGTGGATCCCGCACTGGAAAAAATCGCCGACGGGGCGCTTACGATTCCCATGAAGGGAAAGACGGAATCGCTGAATGCGGCGGTGGCGGCGGCGCTGCTCATGTATGAGGCCTGTCGGGACAGCCTGTAATTTTGGCGTAAAAAGGCCGGAGTTGTCCCGGATTTCCGACGGCATTTCAGAAAAAGCCTTCCTGTCGAAGCAGAGAGAAAAAGACAATTTTATGTCAGATTTATACGAAAAATTTTTTTAAAATAAAAGGAATATGTACAAAATATACAAATGAGCGAGGTTGACAAATAAAAACGGATGTGCTAGAATACCTCCGCAATTGAATACAATTGTTTTGTGAAATTTGCCTGAAATCACCCGTTATTTTTATGAAATTTATTGAATTATTGCAGTTTACAGGGCAAAAATTCAAGCAGAAAGGCAAAATAACAACAATCGTAAGCGATTGGGTGACCGTAAGCTCGGTCATTTATTCAGGAGGATGCAAAATGAAATCTGGTAAAGGAAAAGGACTGATCCTGGTTCTTGCCCTGGTGATGATGTTACTGCCGGCGGCAAGCGTGGAAGCGTCCCCATCCGATACGAACGGATTATCAGGAATTGCCAAAGTTTTGGCAAATGCCACACCGGGTAAAAAT
The DNA here is from genome assembly GCA_947630875.1 of uncultured Lachnospiraceae bacterium. Classification (GTDB taxonomy): domain Bacteria; phylum Bacillota; class Clostridia; order Lachnospirales; family Lachnospiraceae; genus CANRIM01. Next base: position 38,351 of record CANRJG010000018.1, on the reverse strand, counting down.
GACAGCGGCATAAAGTCAAAAGCAGGAATTGCTGATATCATTGCAAATGAAACAGCCGTTCCCAGAATGTCCATTCGTTTGGCAGAAAAGATTTTAAAAGCGCCGAAGATCGATCTGGAAGAACTGATTATCAACGCGCGGAACAAAGTCTGGGAAAGCAAGGCAATCGTTACCGTAGATGAAACAGAATTTGTATATGTAAGAGAAGAGCCCGGAACGGAAAGCTCCGTGATCGGCATTATGCCCCACGGCGCTGCCGGAAATGTGCTCGAACAGGCCGGAGAGTGGTCTTATATCAGTTCCGGCAATATTACCGGTTATGTAAAAAATGAATTTCTGGCTTTCGGAAAGGAAGCACTGCAGATTGCAGAAGACACATGCGGATACGTGGCATGTGTGACATCGTATGAAGCCAACGTGAGAAAGGCTCCTTCGATGGATGCGGAAGTCGTCGATACAGTCAGCGAAGGAAAATATTTTGAGGTACTGGAAGATGGCGCAAAATGGGTGAAAATCAGGTATTCCAAAGACCAGGACGCTTATATGTCCAAGGAGGTGGCCGACGTCTTTCTGGCCACCGGCGTTGCAGTGCATCTGGACGAAGTAAGCGAGGAGGAACCGGAGGATACGTCCTCTGATACGGGAAGCTCTGACGGCGCAGAACCGGCGCCCGCAGAGGAACCGGAAACACCGGACAGTACGCCGGCTTATGAAGCCCCTGCGGAAGAACCCGTCATTGCGGCATCAGCCCCTGTAAAGCAGTCGGGCTCCGGCGAAGCAGTGTTTAAGGTGACAGCCTATTGTCCCTGCGCGATCTGCTGCGGATCATTTTCCAACGGTCAAAGTGCCAGCGGCGCTGCATGTACGCCCGGCAGGACGGTGGCCGTAGACAGTTCCATTATTCCATTGGGAACGACGGTATATATTGACGGCGTTCCGTATGTGGCAGAGGATACGGGCGTATCCGGATACAGTATTGATATCTTTATGTCCACGCATGTGGAAGCTTTAAACTGGGGTATTCGATACTGTACTGTCACATGGTAACAGTGCAAATGACAATGCAGACAGCGGCGGAGCAAAAGTGCTTCGCCGTTTTGCAGTTAGCACATAAGAAAGAGGACGGGAAATGTATCAGGATGAAGTGGTGCTCTGCGGGGCAAATGCATACGAAAAAAAATATTATTTGAATCCGGATTTTGAAGAACTGCCCCAGTCGGTGAAGGATGAGCTTAAGATCATGTGCGTCCTTTTTACGGAAGATGTGGGCGGGATGCTGGAACTTTTCTTTGATGAGGACGGAGAACTTTCCTTCCGCGTGGATTCCGACGACGGGGATTTGCTGTATGACGAAATCGGAAGCGCGCTGAAGATCAAACAGCTGCAGGCGGAAAAACGGGAACTGTTTGAGGAACTGAACCTGTTTTACAGTACCTTTTTCCTGATGTAAAGGATTTTAAATGAGGAGGAAGGCTTATGCGAAGCATAATTCTAAATGCCTTCCGACGATTTGGCAGGTGCGCCTTGGCGCGCGTGCCGATACCTTAATAGTAGGGAGGAACAAAAGATATGCTTTTGGCGGCGGATATCGGAAACGCCCAGATCAAGATCGGGATATTTCAGGAGGACGATCTGATTTACAGCTTCCGGCTGACTTCAAAGACCCGGCGGACGTCGGACGAATTCGGAATCACCATGCAGATGTTTTTAAAAAACAGCGGGATCGAAGCCGCGGAAATTCAGGCTGCCATCATTGCCTCCGTGGTGCCGGATGTGATGCATGCCTTTGTGAACGCACTGAAAAAATATTTTCAGATCGAGACCATGATCGTCGGCCCCGGTATCAAAACCGGACTGAAAATCGGCGCGGAAAATCCCAAAGAAGTGGGGGCGGAAATGATTGCCGCGGCGGTGGCTGCCAATCATTATTATGCATCTCCGTCGATTGTGATCGATTTTTCTACCACTACCACCTACCAGTACATCGATGCGGATCAGAAATTTGAGGCGGCGGTGATCTGTCCCGGCATCCGAACTATGGCGGATGCTCTGGTGCAGAGTACGGCCCGGCTGCCGGAAATCGAAATCCGGAAACCAAAATCCATTTTGGGGCGGGAAACCATCAGCTGTATTCAGGCAGGGATCGTATACGGCAGCATCGGCCAGACGGAGTATATCGTGCGGAAAATGAAAGAGGAATCCGGCACGCAGAATGCCTGCGTCATCGCCACCGGCGGCATCGGTCGTCTGATTGCCGAAGAAACTGCCTGCATCGATTATTATGACAGAGATTTGACCATGAAAGGGCTGAACCTGATTTACAGGATGAATGCAGGAAAGACAAAACAGTATGAAAATCGGTAATGTGAAGCTGGAAAATCCCTGGATCCTGGCGCCCATGGCAGGGGTTTCCGATCTGGCGTTTCGGCTGCTCTGCAGGGAAATGGGCGCAGGAATGGTCTGTACGGAAATGGTCAGCGCAAAGGCCCTTTCCTTTCACAGCGAAAAGACAAAGGAACTGCTGGAAACAGACCCAGGAGAAGCGCCGGCATCGCTGCAGATTTTCGGATCGGATCCGAAGATTATGGGGGCCATGGCAAAGCAGCTGAATACATCGTCCTTTGATGTGCTGGATATCAATATGGGCTGCCCGGTTCCGAAAATCGTAAACAATCACGAAGGTTCGGCGCTGATGCTGGATTTAAAGACCGCCGCGGAGGTCATCGGCGCAGTGGTAAAGGAAAGCGAAAAGCCGGTGACCGTCAAAATGCGTCTGGGATTTGACGCCGGACGTATCAATGTCTGCGAACTGGCGTATATCGCCCAGGAGCAGGGCGCAGCCGCGGTAGCGGTACATGCGAGAACCAGAGAACAGTATTACAGTGGGAAAGCAGATTTAACCTGGATTGCAAAAGTAAAGCAGACGGTGCGGATTCCCGTCATTGGAAACGGCGACGTATTTACGGCGGCGGACGCCCTGCGGATGCAGGCGGAAACAGGCTGCGATGCGGTGATGGTGGCGCGGGGCGCCAGAGGCAATCCGTGGATTTTCCGGGAACTGTGCGCGGCGTATGAACACCGTCCGGCGCCGCCGAAACCTTCCGCAGAAGAGAAAAAAGCAATGATGCTGCGGCATGCCCGGATGCAGGTGGCATACAACGGAGAATATACCGGCATCCGGAGAATGCGCAAACACATCGGCTGGTATTCCGCCGGAATGAAGAATGCCGCGGCGCTGCGCAGCCGCGCCTGTCAGGTGGAAACTTTACGGGAACTGGAGGCATTGCTGGAGGCATTTTAAGCCGGAAAGCGCAACTTCTTAGTGTAAACGGTTGACATTAAAAAGTGCATTGGCTATAATATGATTCGTGTGTCAAAAGCGATTACGGATTGTTACGCTGCTTCGCAGCTCTCACAATCCTGCCCAACATTCGGAATCCATGGGGCCCTAAGCCCCACTTCTTCCTCATGTTGGGGCGCGTCATAAAGCTTCTCACCCATCGGTATGCAAGCATACCGTGGATTCGAGCTTTTGACGCTGTAATCATAATATTTGGAACCGTTTTAAGAGCAATTCCAAAAGACGGAAACAAAAAGCAGTCTGGTGGCAGGCTGCTTTCAAAGAATAAAAACAGAGAGGATGTCGCCGATATGGAATCGAGAAAAAGACTTTTGACTTATGAGGGATTGAAAAATCTCGAAGAAGAACTTGAAAATTTGAAGGTTGTCAGAAGAAAAGAGGTAGCGGCAAAGATCAAAGAAGCCAGGGAACAGGGCGACTTGTCTGAAAACGCGGAATATGACGCCGCGAAAGACGAGCAGCGGGATATTGAAGCCAGAATCGAAGAAATCGAAGATATTCTGAAAAACGCCGAGGTCGTGGTGGAAGACGAGATCGATGTGGCCAAGATTAATGTCGGCTGCAAAGTTACTTTATTTGATTTTGACGCCAATGATGAGATTTCTTATCAGATCGTCGGCTCTTCCGAGGCGAACAGCCGGAAACGCCGGATTTCCAATGAATCGCCCATGGGCGCTGCGCTGATCGGTAAAACCATTAACGATATCGTGGACGTGGAAACCTTAAGCGGCGTGCTGAAATATAAAGTATTAGAGATTGAACGGGTATAAAGGAGAAAAACTGTGGCAGAAGGAAAAAACAATGCGCCGGAGCAGGACGTGCATCAGCTCAGACAGGTACGAATCGATAAACTGAACGATTTAGTTGCAAGAGGAAAAAATCCCTTTGAGATTACGAAGTACGACGTCAGCCATCACGCCAAAGACATCAAAGACGGATTTGAAGCGCTGGAAGGCAGTATGGTCAGCGTGGCGGGAAGAATGATGTCCAAGCGTGTCATGGGAAAAGCGTCGTTCTGCAACGTTTCCGATTTGTCCGGTTCGATTCAGTCCTATGTGGCCCGGGATGAAATCGGAGAAGAACCTTACAAAGATTTTAAAAAGATGGATATCGGCGATATTATCGGTATCCGGGGCACCGTGTTCAAAACGAAAACAGGTGAAATCTCCATTCACGCGAAGGAACTGACGCTGCTTTCCAAGAGCCTGCAGATCCTGCCGGAAAAATTCCACGGCCTGACCAATACGGATCTGCGGTACCGGCAGCGCTATGTGGATCTGATTATGAACGAAGATGTGAAAAAAACCTTCATTATCCGTTCAAAGATTATTCGCGCCATCCGGACCTACCTGGAAAAGGAAAACTTTATTGAAGTGGAAACCCCGATGCTGGTAAGCAATGCCGGCGGCGCCGCCGCCAGACCCTTCGAGACGCATTTTAACGCGCTGGACGAGGATTTGAAGCTGCGCATTTCGCTGGAGCTGTATCTGAAACGGCTCATCGTCGGCGGTATGGAGCGGGTCTATGAGATTGGCCGCGTGTTCCGGAATGAAGGGCTGGATACCAGACACAATCCGGAATTTACGCTGATGGAGCTGTATCAGGCTTATACCGATTACAACGGCATGATGGATCTGACGGAAAATCTGTACCGCTATGTGGCGCAGGAAGTGCTGGGGACCACAAAGATCGTATACAATGGTGTGGAAATGGATCTGGGCAAGCCTTTTGAACGGATCACCATGGTGGATGCGGTGAAGAAATATACGGGCATCGATTTTGATCAGGTACAGACCCTGGAAGAGGCCCAGGCGCTGGCAAAGGAACGGGGCCTGGAGCTGCAGCCCCATTTCAAGAAGGGCGATATCTTAAATCTTTTCTTCGAAGAATATGTGGAAGAACATCTGATCCAGCCCACGTTTTTAATGGATCATCCGGTGGAAATCTCGCCGCTGACCAAGCGCAAACCAGACAAGCCCGATTATGTGGAGCGGTTTGAGTTCTTTATGAACGGCTGGGAGATGGCAAACGCTTACTCGGAGCTTAATGACCCCATCGATCAGAGAGCCCGGTTCAAAGCCCAGGAAGAAATGCTGGCCATGGGCAATGAAGAAGCCAACACCACCGATGAAGACTTCATGAACGCGCTGGAAATCGGTATGCCGCCTACCGGCGGTATCGGATACGGCATTGACCGGATGGTGATGCTGCTGACGGATTCGGCGGCGATCCGGGATGTATTGCTGTTCCCGACAATGAAGACACTGGAGAAATAAAATCCTGAATTTATGCGGGTTCAGGGAATGTTTTCTATACCAATTCCTTGATTTTGTATCAATTTTTGAAAAAATATAAAAATTCAAGTGAGGGATATCTAATTTTAAAACTGGATATCCCTTTTAGCTTTAAAAAATATTATAGTTTTGATATAATTAAAACAATAATATAGGATAATTGCGTATACATCTAACCAAAGGAGGATGCTATGCGTGCAATAAAAGAAAGAATTTTAGGTGCTGTTACGATTATGAATGATGAAGACGCATTAACTGTTTGGGATTTTATCGTAAATAAATTTAAGGAGCATTTATGGGATGATATTCAGGAAGTAACCCCGGATCAGTGGGACTTAAAGATGCTTGATGAAATTGCGGCAGATCCGGAATGCCATGAATTTGTGTCTTCTGATGATGCAATGAGGGAACTTGGATTACTTTAAATTATGCAACTTTTACGAAGGTACTAAATGAACAGGTCAAACAAGAAAGATATTGAAAACGAAACAGAAGAGGCAGTGCGGATGTGTCTTCCGAGTGGCAGGAATATTTACTGCCAGCAATATGACGGTGCATTTGCCGACTGCAATGTAATCCCCGAAATGCTGAAAATCCTTTCGGGGAAAACGGTTGCGAAGCAGATGGAATATTATTGTGTCACCGAGTCACACAGATTTTACAGTACGGCTTACGGGGAGATTACAAAAGATGGTTTACATGAATACGCGAAAAAGCTCTGCGATTATGACGGTATTCGTGCGCTTATGATAAAAGACGATATCTTAGTCGGCGCGAAAATCGAAGCAATGTGGAGCAGCGAAGGAAAGCTGTTCCGAAAAAAGCCGGTGTGTACCTATTATGCCAGTGATAACGAGGGAAGCGGCACAAGGGAGCGAGAGGACTACGCGTACCTGATGTTCGTCGGAATCGATATTCCGAGGGAAGCAGCAAAAGATGAATAAAATGGTTCATAATCGTGATCTCATATCATGATTCCACATTAAGAAGACACTGGAGAAATAAACAAATCGGAAGAGGGTGAATATATGCGAAAATGCATTCGCTGCGGAGCGGAAATGGAGGAAGATTTTACGTTCACCGGCAGTTACGGTAACGTGATCCGCAAGAAGGGTTTCACCGGGAAAGCCGTTTACCCAAAAGCGGCCGTGTGCCCGAAGTGCGGCGAGGTCTCCATTTATGTAGACGATGAGAAGCTCGAAAAACTGATGAAGTAATTTTGGTTTTGTCCCCTGAGAGAGCAATGCTTTCGCAGGGGATTTTTTCATGGCGTAAGCAAGGCAGAAAGCAGTGATGTATAAATAGATACAAAATGCTGAAAATATAAGCAATGAATTTTAGCTAATCATATTGCTATTTTAGCTGGAATAAAATATAATGATTTTAGCTAAGAAAAAGGAGGGATCTGTATGACAACCGCAACTGCTACTGAGGTTCAAAACAATTTCGGTAAATATCTTTCTATGGTTCAAAAAGGCGACGAGGTGATCGTGCTGAAAAACGGCAAGGAAGCGGCAAGGCTGATTTCCTATGAAAAAAGCGTTTCCTTTCTCACAGACTCTCTCGTAGGCGTACTGTCGGGAAACTATGACGACAAAGAAATCAGATCGGAGAGAATGAAAAAATATGAAAGTGCTGATTGATACCAATGTCATTCTTGATGTTCTGTGCAGCCGGCAGGCGTTTCTGGAGGCATCTGAAAAGATTTTTAAGCTTTGTGAGGTAAATAAAATATCCGGGTATATTTCCGCCCTTTCCATTCCCAATATCATATATATTATGCGTAAGGAGTTGGAACCGGAAAAGATAAAAGAAATCCTGGATAAACTGATGCTGATTTTTCATGTTGCAGATCTGAAGGCAGCCGATCTGAAAAAAGCGGCTGGTCTGCATTTTAAGGATTATGAGGATGCCGTACAGAGTGCCTGCGCATCGAGAATCCATGCGGACTATATTGTTACAAGAAATATCCGGGATTTTAGCAGCAGCAAGGTCACAGCAATCAAGCCGTCAGAATTATTGGAGCGGCTGTGAAGGCTAACGCATAACTTCTCAGATTCCATGGGCAATCCCGCAGCGGGGCTGCCCGTTTTTAAATAAATAAGAAAAATTTTTTGTCGAAAATTTAACCGGAGGCAATTTCGTTCCACTATACAGGTGAAATCACCGGTGATGAAGCAAAGGAGGGACAACAGTTGGATAAGCAGGAACTGGATGCAAAGGTTGAAGAGATGGCAAAAGCGCTTTTGTCTTATTGCAGCGCCCGAACATCGAACCATTTTGAAGCGGAAGATCTGGCGCAGGATGTCATTTTGGAAATTTATAAATCTTCCGGCAACATCCGAAATGCAGATGCGGTCTATGGCTTTATGTGGGCGGTTGCAGGCAATGTTTATAAACAGTGGTGCAAAGACAAAGCGAAAAGCAGGGAGTGTGAGATGAAGGATGATTTATATGACACAGCAGAACCGTCCGCAGAAGATGATTCTGCGTTGTACCTGCTTCGCCGCGAATTGGCGCTGCTTTCGGAGAAATACCGTAAAGCGGTTGTTTTGTACTACGTGGAAAACCTGTCATGTTCCGAAATATCCAATCGGCTCTTCATCAGTGAAAGCATGGTAAAATACCTGCTTTTTAAATCACGGCAAATTCTGAAAGAAGGTATGCGTATGGAACGAAACTATGGTCAACAGAGTTATAACCCGAAAAGACTTTCGCTCATGTTTTGGGGCAATGGAACGAATCGTTATGCGCACTTATGTGACAGCAAAATATCACAGAATATTTTATTCGCGTGCTATAACGACAAACTCAGTGCGGAACAGATCAGTCTGGAGATTGGCGTCTCTCTCCCGTATATGGAAGATAAACTGGCGGAACTTTGCGAATATGATCTTCTGAAAAAAGACGGAAACAGGTATTACACGAACATTGTAATCTTTACAAGAGACTTTTCCAAAGAAGTCGGCAGCAAAACCGCCCGATTAAAAGAAAAAATTGCGGATATGCTGACCGAAGCCATTGCCAGACATGAAAAAGACGTCCGTGCCATCGGCTTTTACGGAGCAGATATGGGCGGCAATTCCTTTGTATGGCAAATGGTGAGTTTTATTCTCGACGGAGCGATCATTTTTATTCTGCAGAATAAAATGAAGATCGTATATCCCAAGGATAAATTCGGCACCGAATGCTTTGTCTGGGGCCAGGAAACCGACGGGCAGGCCTCGTGGAAATCGCAGTTTTGCTTTGGCATTGCCAACGTCTGCAACAGCGCCGGAGATTATGTGCAGTTTATGGATTTTCCCATAAACGGAGAAATGGTGCATCATTACCATTTTAACCGGCAAAATACAACAAACGTGTTCCTCGATATCGCAAAGGGCAATACCGCGCATTTCAGCGAAAACGACAAAGCGCTGGCCGCAGACATGGTGCGCAAAGGGTATGTCATTTCAAATGAAGAAGGTCTTTTGGTAAATGCACCCGTCTTTACAAGAGCGCAGCACGATACATTGAAAAGTATTTTCTTTGATACAGCCGCTCAAATTGCAGATGAAGCGGAAAAGCTTATGGAAGCAGTTACAAAGATTTTGAAAGATCATATTCCTGTGCACCTGAAGAAACTGGCAAAGGATATGGCCTGGCTGCGCTTGTTTGAAGATGCAATATCCGCGCCGGTCGCCATTTTGTATGAGCGCAAATATTTGCTGCCGTATACCGGAAACGGCATGCTTCCGACAACGTATGTGATTCTCAAATAAAATGAAAGATTTATGAGCCGCCGCGGGGTTCCCTGATTTTCCTGCACCGGAAGAGCGTCTGGTGGATCATGAAGCGGGCAGCCAGAGCCGCCGGCAATCTTTCACCGAGGATCTGATACATACAGGCATGACAGCAATTCAAAAGAAAATGTAAAAAGCACCGATGAGGGTGCTTTTTATATTATATGCTTATTCGCAAACGACTCCAAAGCGATTCTGACACAGCATCGGTACGGACATAACAAGGCATTTTTCAGAAATCAGCTGTTTTATTTGCTGCCAAACAGCTGTTTTATTTGCTGCCAAACAGGTGATTGCAAAAACATGGAAAATCTTATATAATGAATCGGGCGTTTTGCTTATCAGCAAACGAACGAAAATACAGAAAGAAGGAGAACAGAACATGGACAAATACATTTGCGGCCCCTGTGGCTATGAATACGATCCGGCGGTGGGAGATCCCGATAACGGAATCGCACCGGGAACCCCCTTTGAAGACCTTCCGGACGATTGGAGCTGTCCGATTTGCGGCGTTGGAAAGGATATGTTTGAAAAGGCATAATCACTGACCATAAGCGGCAGAGAAAAGGAAGCCGCTGAAAAACGAATCTTGTAAACAAAGAGGAACAGAAGAACTTTCAAAAAATAAAGAGAGGAGTATGCGAGTATGAAGTTATGGAAGAGAGCAGCTGCAGGATTTCTGGCGCTGACACTGACGCTGTCACAAAATTTGTGGGTTCCTGCAGCACAGGACACGGCAGGCGGCAGCGGAGCCGGAAACGGACGGGTCAATGTGGAAATCGGTCCGGCGCTGGTTCTGCAGAAGTCTGTAGATTTTACGGTGGGCTTAAGCGGACAGCAGGCGCAGACCATCACCCTTGCGTCAGATCTGCAGCAGCAGAAAAGCAAAACAGAAGTCGGGTTCAAAAACCTGGCCAACGGCGACTATACGCTGACCATCGATGCACCCGGATTCCAGACCTTTTCACAGGATGTTTCCGTGAAGGACAGCGTGAGTACCATTAAGGTCACCACCGGATTTGTGGACGGGCTGGACTATGCGGACAATTTTCCCAATCCCGGTGTGATACTCGTCGGCGATGTGAATGGTGATAAAAAGATAGACGACACCGACCGCAAAATACTGACGGATGCCATTGACGCAGGTACGCATTCTGCGCAAACAGACTTAAACGGCGATAATAAGACCGATCTGGTGGATCTGGAATATCTTGCAAAGGGATACCGGATCCCGCCGGAATATACGGTGGCACATGAGGAAAAGTCAGTTCCCGCATCTTATGTAAAGCCTTCTGTAGGCGTCGGGACGGAGATCAGAGGGAACGGCAGTCTGGAGAAGCTTCTGGAAAATGAGGGCACTGTCGTTCTTGCACCGCCGCAGGAGATTATGAGAGACGAAAACGGAGACCCGGTAAAAGATGAGGATGGCAACGAGGTTATGGTGGACGTTCCCATTTCTGATCAGAACCCGGTATCTCTGGAGTTTACGATTCCTGAGGACAATGTGGAGATGGACGGTATCGTCATTGAAGCGAACGACGGAAATCCTATTTCAAAGGCAACGGTTGAAGTGTCCTTCGTGAATGAAAGCGGAGAACTGGTGTCAGAGATACATGCGATTGACAGTACAGTAAGTTATCTGACAAAGGAATCCACGCAGGTGACGGTTGAGCAGGATGCCCACGGCAACATTCAGGTGCATCTGGGCGGCCAGGCGGCGGTGAAGAAGGTTTCCCTGACCATTATGGGGATGCAGAACAACAATAACCTGGCGGAAATCTCCAAAGTTGAATTTGTCAACGGCATGGAAAACCGGATTCCGGAACCGCAGATGGATATTCCTGCGGGACTGACGGCAAAAACGGGCAGCAAGGAGATTACGCTTTCCTGGGATCACTGTGTGAATGTCACCGGATATGAAGTCATGGTGAAGCAGGGCGATCTGGAGCAGACCTACCTGACCAGCGACAATTCCCTCAAGGTGACCCGTTTCAATAACGATGATCTGGTGAACTACACGGAGTATACCATTGCCGTGCAGTCTTTGAACGGTACCTGGAAAAGCGGTTTCTGCCCGTCGGTGAAGGCGACGCCGAAGCCTTCGTCCAGACCGGACAAACCGGACAATTTTACCACTACCGGCGGCTACAAATGCATCACCGCCCAGTGGAAGGACATGAGCAAGAAGGATACACAGTCCTATAATCTGTATTACAGAAAGGCTGATGATCAAAACGGTGCTTATACAAAGATCGAAGGACTGAAGGTGAACAGATACCTCATTGAAAATCTGGAGGACAACGTAGAATATGAGCTGTATGTGACCGGTGTCAATGAGATTGGCGAAAGTGATCCTTCTTTGCACGACAAAGTAAAGACTACAACTGCCAATGCGGCGGATATCCCCAGGTATCACCTGATCAATACCGGGGAAAAAGGCGCGAAGCCGGCACACATCACCAATGTAACCCATGGCGTGGCAGACATTATAAAGATGGTTGACAGCCCTTTGGATAATGGCTCTGAGACAAGCGCATGGGGCGTGGTAGACAAGGATCCGAAATCCTATTATATCAAAAAGGACTGGGATGACGGAGGATTTAATGCACTGAATCCCGGAAGCTGTCTTACTTTCGAGTTTGACGATGTTTTTAAGATCGATACCCTTGCGTTCCAGCAGGTATATCCCGGCGACACAGGCATGTGCTACGCCAAGGCCCGGTACTGGGATAAGGATAATACACAGCATGATATCGGCTCCATCAGTATTTACAGAAAGACCGATGCAAAAAACCGTATATATTATATGCTGAAGCTTCCCTATCCTGTAGAGGCAAAGAAGTTCCAGTTCGGTATCGGACGTTATCTTGCCACGGCGGAACATCGTCAGACAGGCGTCAATATCGCTGACGTTTATTTCTATCAGTATGACACGCTGCAGGATGAGATCAATGCCCTGTATTCCGACGATCTTCATATGGTTCTGAAAGAAAATGTTGGTATTCAGCAGATCAACGACCTTCGTAAAAAGGTGACGGCTGTCGATCCTGTCAGCAAGGAGCACAATCCGGAAGAAGAACTGCTGCTGGCCGATCTGCAGACAGCGGAGGATATTCTGAATAACAAAAATCTGGATCCTCCCGTTGCGATTCATAACACGATCACAACCAGCGATCGGGACCGCGGATTCGGCGGACTGAACGCATGGCAGCCGGTAGGCGTCAGCGCGGCGGCAGAAGAAGAGATCGTGGTCTTTGTCGGACACAATTCCAAGAGAACCGGCGAGAGTACCAATTTGCAGCTGATCGCTACACAATATCATGCGGAATCAAGTCCCATGAGTAAAAAAGTGGCAGACCTGAAAATTGGCAAGAATACCATTACGATCCCGAAGATCTGGAATAAGAGCCAGTTTGAATCCGGCGGCGCGCTGTATGTACAGTATACCGGAAACAATACGAACGACCGTTATGCAGTCCGTATCAGCGGCGGTACACAGGTGCCGGAACTGGATCTGTACAGGGTGACAGATCAAGCTGAAAAGAAAAAGCTTGCAGGCGCTTATATTGATGCACTGGATGCCTATGTAAAAGCAATGCAGGATACACATGAAAAAGAGCATCTCAATTCTGAGAATGTTAATGTAAAGCTCACATATGACGAGCAGAACTGTATCCTCGGCGCGACGGATATTTTGCTGGATACGATGATGATCTCCGTTCCGGCACAGCAGGTCCTTGCGGGGCTTGGTGAAGGGACGACAGAGGTTCGTGCAGAAAAGCTGGTAAATTCCATGGATGCTATGGAAGAAATGATGCATCTGTTCTATCAGCACAAGGGCTTAAATAACAACGCAACCGTAAAGGATCAGGACGACAGGGACGTGGCCAGTGAGATAGACTGTTATCCGAAACGGCATCTGAATATCCGTTATCAGCGGATGTTCTCCGGCGCATTTATGTATGCTTCGGGAGACCATATCGGCATTGAATATCCGGAGACAAAGGGTATGGTCGGAGCGGTTCCGATCAAATCCGAAAACGGAAAATATCAGAGCGGCGGCTATTTTGGCTGGGGTATCGCCCATGAAATCGGACACTGCATCAATCAGGGCGTCTACGCCGTTGCGGAAGTAACCAACAATTATTTCGCGGTACTGGCACAGGCGGAGGAGACCAATGACAGCGTCAGATTCTCCTATGAAAATGTCTATGACAAGGTAACATCCGGAACAAAGGGATCTGCCTCCAATGTATTTACCCAGCTTGGTATGTACTGGCAGCTCCATCTGGCCTATGACGACGGATACAACTATAAGACCTACGAAGATTATCAGGAGCAGCTTGACAACCTGTTCTTCGCGAGAGTGGATACCTATGCGCGGACACCGTCCAGAGCACCGAAAGCGGCTGAGAACGGTGTAGCGCTGAAGCTGACAGACAAGGAGCATAAAAATCAGGATCAGGATCTGATGCGGCTTTGCTGCGCCGCAGCGGAAAAGAATATTCTGGAATTTTTCGAACGCTGGGGCAAGACGCCGGATGCGGAGACGATTGCTTACGCAAGTCAGTTTGAAGAAGAGACCCGGGCCATTTACTATGTCAATGACGAGGCCCGTGCCTACAGAGTGGAGCACAAAACAGGTGAAGACAATCTGGCGGAGGACGGAACCACGGAAGCTGTGGGAGCATCCACAAGTGCGAAAGCAAATGCCGCCAATTCCAATCAGGTTGTGCTTACCTTAAGCGCCGAGGGGATTCCCGCGGATTCCGTCCTGGGCTACGAAATCGTCCGCAGTACGATTTCCGGAGGCAAGGTGGAAAAAGAACCCGTGGGCTTTACCACAGAAAATACATTTACTGACACGGTAACGACGCTGAATCACCGGGTTGTGACCTATGAAGTGACCGTTGTGGACAAATTCCTGCACCGTTCCGCGGTGAAGGTACTGGAACCCATCAAGATCGAACATGACGGCAGCATGGACAAAACCCACTTTAATATATCGTTCAGCGATATTCTGCCGATGAACAAAATCGAAGCGGGACAGGGAAGCGATGAGGATCCCTGCGAGCCGAAGCCGACGGATCCGGCAGTCTATGCGCTGGATAACAAACTGGAAACTGTATTTGAAGCGCTGGTGGTCAGCAGCTCCGAAATCGTTCTGGAATTTAACAAACCGCTGGTAGTTTCCGGACTGAAATATACGGCGGGCGACGGAGAGGTAATCAAAGACTATATCATTTCCGTCAGAAATGAAGACGGCGAATGGGAAGAAGCGGCCAAAGGCAGCTTTGGCGGAAGCGGAATTGCTTACTTTACCAACGCAGACGGAAAGTATGTGAGCACTTACCGGACGACGGCGGTCAAACTGGCGATCACAGGACAGATTGGCGATACCGTTTCCATTGCGGAACTGGATGTGGTAGGACCTACCGGGGATAATGTAGATTTCAGAAAAGCAGGAGAAACCGGTGCAACGGTCATCGGAAAACTGTCCGAAGCATTCAAGTACGGACAGAAGGAAGAAGATGTGATTCCGAAAGACTCCATTGTCTTTACTGGAAGTTATAAAGGCAGTCCCGCTTACAATGTAGTGCTGCTCTACGATCAGGACGGCAGGATTGTGGGCGGTGCGGATGAGAACAGCAATCTGAAGGCTGCGCAGATCATACTGGCGGAGGTGCCCAATACAGGAAATATTCAGGACGTTTCTGACGGCACATGGATTTACTGGATAGAACCGAAGGATCAGGACGGTCTGGAAGGCGTAGAGAAGGTACGCGCGGAATTGTATCGTGTCAACAATGCGCTGACAAATGAAGGACAGCGGCTGGTCAGCGATTCTATGTTTGAGACGATGCCGAAGGATCTGCCCGGCATCACCTTTGACGGCAACATCATACCGAAAAACAGTACCGCATCCGCGTCCCATCTGCAGACGAAAGAGGATGGCGGCCAAAATCCGAGAGCAATCTTTGCGGCGGCAGCGGTTTCTTCTGACGCATGGAATGTGCAGCTGGCGGGCGAAAAGGATCATGCGGCTCTGGCCGTACAGCTGCCTGAAGGCACAACTGCGGTCAATACTTCCCTGCAGATGTGCCTGAAAGCAGAGCAGAAAGCCGGAAAAGCAGAACTGCGCATGGAATTTGCAGATAATATACCTGCGAAAATCGCGGAATATCGATATCATCCGGAAACAGGAATGCTGAATGTTTATCTCGCGGGAACGACACCGCTGTTTGGAGAGCAGCCCCTTGCCATCGGTACCGTAACTGTTTCCTGCGACAATACGGAGGGAGCGACGGTAGCGCTCCAGGTGGATCCTGCGTCTGTGAAGACCGTAGAAAACAGAACGTCGCTTGTGACAAAAGAAATTGCTGGAAAAGCGGCGGCAGATCTGATTGTCGGCAACGGCGGATCTACGCCGGAACCGACTGCGGAACCCACCGCTGCGCCGTCTGCGGAACCCACCGCTGCGCCGTCTGCGGAACCCACCGCTGCGCCGTCTGCGGAACCCACCGCTGCGCCGTCTGTGGAACCTACCGAAGTTCCGGAAATTTCGGAAGCGCCGGTTTCCACAAACGAACCGGAGACTTCAGAGCGGCCCGCAGCACCGCTTCCGGGCGATGTGAATGCGGATGGAAAGATTACAGCCAACGATGCATTGATGGTGCTGCAGATCGCGGCAAAACTGATTGTACCGACAGATGTGCAGAAACTTGCTGCAGATGTTGATAATAAAGTCGGCGTTGACGCAAGCGATGCATTGTATATCCTGCAGAAAGTTGCAAAATTGATTGGGCAGTTTCCCATAGAAACATCAGAAGCTGCAGAAACGACGGCAGCTGCGGAAGCAATGCAATAATACACATGGCAGCCGGAACAGGTTTGATTTTCATTGTCTTTTTGTGCGGCGTCTGCGCCGGGCAATCTGGTAAATTGTGCGGTTCTGCGCGCTGGAGACGTTACAGCGCGCAGACCGTATGAAAATGAAATCCCGCGTGCAGCGGACAGAAAATGCAGGGAGAGCAGCATGACGGAAATGACAGAATACACATACGATGCAGAACAGTTTAAAGAAACCTTTGAACGGGAATTTACCTGGATTGCCGGATTTATGCGAAATGTGCGTCGATTCGGGGAAAAAACCGCACTGATTGATCCGGGAATATCAAAAAGCTGGACTTATGAAGAACTGAACGCGGACAGCAACCGGCTGGCCCATGCGCTGCAAAAAGACGGGGTCGGCTGCGGCAGCGTGGTGATGATGCAGCTGTTCAATTCGCCCCAGTTCTGCTTCGGCTATCTGGCTTCCCATAAGATCGGCGCGGTCTGCAACCCCGTCAATTTTCAGCTGTCGCCGGGAGAAACGGCGGAAATCATGGAGCACAACAAACCAAAGGTGTTCCTTTATGATACGGACATTATGGCTACGGCCTGTCAGGCTTTAAATATCAGCAGACATCAGCCGGAGATTATTCTGGCAGTGCGCGGCGTCCATGGAGAGGCTGCGCTGCCGGAAGGCCATATCGATTATGAGACCTATGTGGGCGGGTGTCCGGCAAGTGAGCCAGCGACGGATTTTGAACCGAACATTTACCGGGAAAGTCTGCGGCTGCAGACTTCGGGCACCACGGCCACGCCCAAGGGCGTTCCTTTCAATCAGATCAACGAGGTGTTTTCCGCCCACAATCTGATTATCGATCTGGGGCTGACCTCCCGGGACGTTACCATGAATCTGACCCCCTGGTTTCACCGGGGCGGCATCCATACCACCGGTCCGGCCACTATATTTTATATCGGCGGCACCACGGTGATTTTGCGTGCCTTTGCGCCCAATCCCACCGTGAAGTATATTACGGAGTATCAGATCACATATCTGACGGCGGTGCCGGCGGTGCTGCACCTTCTGTGTACGGCGCTGGAGCGTTATCCCGCGGACGTGTCCTGCCTGAAAGGCATATTGTCCATGGGCGCGCCGCTGGAAAAGGAAGCCTGTATCCGTTTTATGCGGCTTTTGACGCCGAATATTTATAACGGCTACGGCACCACGGAATCCCTTTGCAACCTGTTCCTGTATCCCTGGGATCTGCCGGAAATGTCGGGTTATACGGGGAGTGCCTGTGTGGACGATGAAATCCGGATTATCAAATCTTATGACGGCCGTCGGGTGGAACCGGAGGAGATTGTGGCAGCAGACGGAAAGGAAATCGGTGAAGTTATTATCAAATGTCCTGCAAAATCCGCTTACTGCTATGCGGGAAATCCTGAAGTCACAAAAGAAAAGTTTTATAAAGGATGGCTTTATACCGGAGACCTGGGCACCTGGGACGAGAATCATTATGTGAAGATTGCAGGACGTAAGGACGACATGATTATCTGCATGGGAGAAAACATTTACCCTGCCCGCATCGAGGAGGTCATTAACCGGCATCCGCAGGTGGAAGAATGCATCGTCACCAGCGTCAGCGACAAACGAAAGGGTGAGATCGTCGTTGCATTTGTCATCCCGAAGGATCCGTCTCTGACCATTTCCGAACTGGTGGAATACTGCAGCAGCTCGCCCCATCTTTCAGCCTATCAGGTACCGAAATATTATCGTTTTGTAGACAAACTGCCTCAAACGGCCACCGGAAAAAAACAGCATTATATCGCCCGGCAGCAGGCGCAGCAGGACTTTGAGGCGGGGCGGATGAAACGGAAATAACGGCCTTCCGGCAAGTATTCCTTGATTTTTTCCCGGAAAGAGAGTATCATGCCTTTGAAAGTAAGACGGATGGTCGCGGCTGCAGGTGCAGACGAGGAAAGTCCGGGCTTCACAGGGCAGGATGCCGGATAACGTCCGGTGGAGGCGACTCTAAGGAAAGTGCAACAGAAAACACACCGCCATGCAGCGCATGGTAAGGTTGAAAAGGCGGGGTAAGAGCCCACCGCTCAGACGGTAACGCCTGAGGCAGTGTAAACCCCATCCGAAGCAAGACCAGACAAAAGCGACAGATTGGCCCGATCTGCTTTAGGTAGGTCGCTTGAGGTTGTCGGTAACGGCAATCCTAGATAGATGATCATCCGAGACATAACCCGGCTTACAGTCTTACTTTCAGATTAGAAAAAAGAAGGGACTGCAAAAGATGTTAAACGCATGGATTGATACCTGTGTACTTGCCAATGATACGGCAAAAACAGGTGTTTTTATCGGAATTGCCGCAGTCGCGATTGTGCTGATTATCGTGCTGATGGTCACTTCCAAAAAGAAAGACGCGCCGGAAGAGGATACGCCGGAGGAAAAGACGCCGGCTGCGGACGCGCCGGACAAAGACGAAACAAAGCATTAAAGAAAGAAGGTTCCGCCGGGAATTGGCCGGTGAAACCTTCTTTTGTTGTTATAAGCCGTTTTCCTACATGCGTTCCGGCGCTGCAAATCCCAGCATGTCGATGCAGTCCTCCAGAATTTTTCTTGTCAGCTGCAGAAGACCGATGAAGGACGACTGCGTGTCGGGATCCGGTTCGGAAAGAATCTTTGTTTCATGGTAGAACTTATTAAACGCATTGGAAAGCTCGTAAATATAGGTGCAGATTTTATGAGGCGCGGTTTCGTTGTATGCCTGTGTGACCGCAGGCGCAAACCGGCTGAGGGCCAGCATCAGTTCCTTTTGAGCGGCATTCACTGCCGGAAGGATCGGGTGGGCTGTTTCTTCCGGATGATCCGCAGCGTATTTTCGTAAAATGGACTTGATGCGGACAATCGTGTAGAGGATATACGGGCCGGTGTTTCCCTCAAAAGAGGTGAAGCGGTCCGAATCAAAGACATAGTCCTTGGCGCTCTGATTGCTCAGATCCGCGTATTTGATGGCCGAAAGACCGATCAAACCGGCGGTTTTTGAAGCTTCTGCCGTATCCAGATTGTCGTTTTCGTTGATTTTTTTCAGCATCTGGGCGTTGATCTCATCAATCAGCGCTTCCAGCCGGGGCGTCTGGCCGCTCCGGGTCTTATAAGGCTTGCCGTCCTTGCCGTTGATGGTGCCGCAGCCGTAAAATTCCAGCGAAGTATCCGCATCCACGATACCGGCCTTTCTGGCGGTACGGAAAACCTGATCGAAGTGCATTTCCTGCCGTTTGTCGGTTACGTACATGATGCGGTCGGGATGAAAATCCTGCATCCGCTGCACCAGCGTCGCCAGATCGGTGGTGGCGTACAGATAGGAGCCGTCGGATTTTAAAATGATGCAGGGCGGAAATTCCTTGGTATCCGTTTCTTCTTTCACATCTACGATCAGGGTGCCGTTGTCATAGCGCGCAATTCCGCGACGGATCATATCTTCCACCATGTCTTTGATATAAGGCTTCGCGTCGGATTCCTTGTTCCAGAGTTCAAAAGAAACATTCAGCCGGTCATAATTTCGCTTCACATCCGGCAGAGATACCCGCATGATATGCTCCCACAGCGCCTGATAGCCCCGGTTTCCCATCTGCAGATCATGGGTGGCCTGCAGCGCTTCCGCTTTGAATGCCTCGTCCTCTTTGGAACGGGCGGAGGCAGTGGGATAGATTTCTTCCAGGTCCGCCAGTGTAAAAGGCGCTTTCGCCGGATAGTCTCCCCCATAGGCAGGATCGAAATAGGGCAGCGAAGGCTGTCTGCGTTTCAGTTCCATAATGATCAGACCCATCTGCAGCCCCCAGTCGCCTAAGTGTACGTCGCCGATGACGTGATGCCCCATATATTTTGCGATGCGTTTGTAACATTCACCGATGATCGCGGGCCGCAGATGTCCCACATGCAGCGGCTTGGCTACATTGGCGCCGCCGTAATCCACGAGGATGGTCAGCGGCGTTTCGGGAAGGGTCAGACCCTGCTTTTCGCTGCGGTTCATTTCATCCACGTAAGACGCCAGCGCCGTTTCGCTGATTTTTAAATTGATAAAGCCGGGGCCTGCCGTGCTGACTTCGGAAAAGCAGTCCGCGCCGGAAAGTTTTTCAATCACTTCCCCGGCAATCACCATAGGCGCTTTATGGGCTTCTTTTGCCGCCGCCATGGCGCCGTTGCACTGATAATCGCACAGATCCGGCCGTTTGGAAACGGTCAGGGTTCCGTAGGTTTCATTATAGCCGCAGGCGGCGAAAGCCTGTTTCACAGCCTGCTCCAAAAGCGTGGTAATGCTGTTCATGGATATCCTCCGAATTGTCAAATAATTATTGCCGATTATAGCATAAGAAAACGGGGAAAACAAGAAAATTCGCGGGAAAATGGCCTTTTCTTCCCGAAAACAGAGAAATGCGCTTTTGCTTTTCGAAAAAATAAGATATAATGTCACTTAAGAAAATTACAAAAGGAGAGTACGAAGCGTGAAAAAGAAATGGAAAATTCCGGCAGCAGTATTGAGCCTTATACTTTGCATTTTTCCGGCTGGCGGCGTTTATGCGGCGGTGCCTGCCGGCGAGCAGGAAACGCCGGCACAGGAGGCGGCCGGTTTGCTGACCACCGGAGTGACCAAACTGCCTGCAGAGGTCATGTCGTATTCGGGCTATGAAGAAAGCTGGCAGATACCAAATACAGCGCAGCAGGGCATTTATTTTCTGAACAATGACACGCTGATGTTTTATACGCCCTCGGACGGTTCTTTTGAAATGGCATACCGGTTCGCATGCGACTGGGTGATCAGCAGCTATACGGCGCAGAATAAACTGTATGTGCTGGACCGCGTCTATTCGGCAGAAAGCGGTTATAGGAATCAGATCGAAATCTATGATCTGGACAAGAAAGCACCGGAGAAACAGATCGTGCTTTCCATGCCGGAACTGACGGCCATCGGTGCTGACGATGCCGGACAGATCTATCTGGCAGGCATGGAAGATGAAACCGCCATGGTTTACCTGCTGTCTTCTGAGGGAACGCTGCTTTCTTCCGCTGTGGTGCCGTCGCAGATATATTGCTTCAGCGGCTTTGACGCCAAAAACGGCAATTTCTATTTTGAATGTTACTATAACTGGCTGTATTGGGGATATGAACATGATATGAACGCACTGGGCATGGGTGTGTGTAAAAATCATACGCTGACGGTGGGTGAAATGATTGCCCAGACCATCAGCCAGAAATACTATAGCGAGCGGCCGCGGGCCGCGGCTCTTCTGGGCGGCAGATATTTGTGTGTCGATGCGCCGTTGTCAGTCAGCGGCAATCTGTTGAACCCGGCCAGCGCAGGGGTATTTCTTTATGATTCCCATGCCGTGGATACGGACTGGAATGCCGGTTTTCTGACGGCACTGGATCGTAATTATGAGAAGTATGGAACGTATGGGCTTTCCACGGGACCGCGCTGTGTGTATCTGGAAAGGGAAGAAAGCCTGATTTCCTGTACGGAGGATCAGATACTGACGGAATTTGATTTGGAGAACTTTACTGTGCAGGGCAGTTATCAGACCGCACACCCGGTTTTTTCTCTGGAAACGGACGGAGACGTTTTGTATGCGGTGGAAAAAGAGGAAGAGCAGTTTTATCTGGAAACCATTGTCTGGCAGCATTCCGAAAATCTGGAAATCAGGGATGTGCCCGATGCGTTGTATACGGGGCAGTCTTATCCGCTGACCCTGTCCGCGGACGGAACGCTGCAGGAATCCTTTACCTGGCAAAGCTCGGATCCGAAGGTCCTTTCTGTAGGCCGGGACGGAACCCTCTTTGCCTGGGGTGAAGGCAGCGCCGTCATTACGGTCAGCGCTTCCAATGGCGTCAGCGCCTCCGTGATGCTTACGGTGCAGAAAAATCCTGCCTTTGCAATGCCTGCCAAAGCACAGGTGGATCTGCAGGGAAAAGCACTGCAGAATCTTTCACAGAACAATTATACGGTTCGGTCTTCTGTGGTGGATTCCTATCTGACGGAAAATGAAGACGGCACCCTGACCAGAGTACAGGCGGGCGTAGAAGACGGAAGCATTTTAGTGGAGGCTTATGACAGGGCGGGAACGCTCCTTTCCTCTCAATCGATTGCCCGGGAACTGCCGTATTTCGGCGGCTTTTTCAGCGGAGCGCAAAATCGCTATATGGTATTCGGCGCGGCCAATCTGTCGCAAGACGACAATACGGAAGTGCTGCGAATCGTGAAATATGATAAAAATTTCAACCGGCTGCAGTCGGTTTCGGTGAATGGGGCAAATACCTATATACCCTTTGATGCCGGTTCTTTGCGCATGACGGAAGCGGAGGGGAAGCTCTATATTTATACCTGTCATACCATGTATGACGAGGGAGACGGTCTGCATCATCAGGCCAATATGACCTTTGTGGTTGATGAAAGCAGCATGACGATGGCAGACGCCTATTATGATGTCATGAATCTCAGCTACGGCTATGTCAGTCATTCCTTTAATCAGCTGATTCGGACGGATGGGACCTGGCTGTACCGGGTAGATCACGGCGACGCTTATCCCCGGGGCATTTCCCTGACACGCTGCAGGCTGAATGACAGCATAACCAACGTGGCGTATACGGTTCCTTTTGAAATTGCCGGGGAGACAGGAGACAACTATACCGGCGCGTCTGTGGGCGGGTTCGAACTTGGTTCCCATACCTGCCTGATTGCCGGAAATTCCGTGCCCCAGCAGGAAAATTCCGACATCTACAGCGGGCAGCGCAATATTTTTGTATGTGTGACCGATCAGCTGTCCATGGAGTCGAAAACCATCTGGATCACAGAGTATTCGCAGGACAGCGGAATTACGGTATGTACGCCCCAGCTGGTGAAGATCGGAGAAGATCAGTTCCTGCTGATGTGGGAAGAATATACGGAATCCGTAAATCATGTGACCACAAAAATGGTGACACTGGACGGGGACGGAACCTGTACTTCCGATATCGTCAGTACCAACCTGCGGCTGTCGGACTGCCAGCCGATGACTGACCGGCAGGGACTGGTACGGTGGTATCAGTCCGATGGAAGCCGGACCACGATGTATGCGGTCAATCCCTTTGCCCTCTCTGAACTGTCGGTATTTATGTACGGAGATCTGGACGGGGATGGGAATGTGAGCGCCTCCGATGCGCTGCTGGTTTTAAAGGCCGCTGCCAAACTGATCGTGCTGGATGAACAGCAGATACGGGCGGCCAACGTGGACAATGACAGTGATGTAAGTGCAGGCGACGCGCTGCAGATTTTAAAGAAGGCGGCGCATCTGACAGAACGCTTTCCGGTGGAAGAAGGGGCATGAAACAGCAGACCGTCCACAGGGCAAAAAGGACTCCTGCGTAAAAATACGGGAAAAATAAAAATAAATCTTGCATTCCGTTTTCCACTGTGCTAGAATGAATCCGCTGTTTTGAAAACAAACGAACCTGCGAGGGCAGGATATTATAATAATGAGGTGAACAAGATGAAAGAAGGAATCCATCCGAAATACGAACAGACGACGGTAACCTGCAACTGCGGCAATACCTTTACCACAGGCTCTACAAAGTCGGATATTCACGTGGAGATTTGTTCGGCGTGCCATTCGTTCTACACAGGACAGCAGAAGACAGTGGCTGCCCGCGGCAGAGTCGATAAGTTCAATCGTAAGTATGGTCTTTAGAAAACCGGCGGGTTTTGCAAGTTGTATTGCTGCTGGAACAGCAGAAATCTGATTGTGAATTCGCGGTGCCATATTGTAAGTTTATCTGAGCCGGTACTGTGTATGTACCGGCTCTTTTTCTATTTACCGAAAGGAGCAGACAATGAAATCATCCAATATCGGCGGACAGGCCGTCATGGAAGGCGTGATGATGCAGGCCAATGAAAAATATGCCATCGCCGTTCGCCGGGCCAACAATGAGATCGATGTTTCGATCCATGACTGCAGCCGTCCGGAATGGCTGAAAAAAATCCGGAAAGTGCCGTTTTTGCGCGGCGTATTTAATTTTGTAGATTCTCTGGTCATCGGGATGAAGACTCTGACTTATTCCGCCAATGTACTGCTGCAGGATGAAGAAGCGAAGGAAGCGGAAAGCAAGGAAGCAAAGGCAAAAGAAACAGACAGCCCGGAGACGAAGGACACAACGATTAGCGGCGCAGAAGAGAAAAAAGCAAAGGACAAAGAGGGCGGACACGGCATACTGCTGGCGGGCACCGTCATCGTATCGCTGCTGTTTTCCATCGCCCTGTTTATTGTTCTCCCCTGGCTGGCTTCCGAAGGACTGCGAAGGTTCTTCCATGCCGGAGAAACGCTGATCGTCCTGATCGAGGGCCTGATCCGCATTGCTATCTTCCTGCTGTATCTGTTTCTGGTATCGAGACTGGAGGATATCCAGCGTGTGTTCCGGTATCACGGCGCGGAGCACAAATGCATCAACTGTATTGAAAGCGGAAAGCTTCTGACCCTGGAAAACGTCCGGGAAAGTTCCCGGCTGCACAGGCGCTGCGGCACCAGCTTTCTGTTTATCGTCATGCTGGTGAGCCTGATTTTGTTTATGCTGATCCGCATCAGCAATCCTTTTGCCAGACTGGGCTTTCGTCTGCTGATGCTGCCGGTGATCGCGGGGATTTCCTATGAATTTATCCGGCTGGCCGGAAGCAGCGACAACCGCTGTGTCATGGCTTTAAGCAAGCCGGGGATGCTGCTGCAGAAAATCACCACGGCGGAGCCGGACGATCAGATGATCGAGGTGGGCATCGCCAGCGTGGAGGGCGTCTTTGACTGGAAAAATTATCTGCGGGAAAACGGCGTTGCAGTGCCGGAGGAAAAGGAACAGGCATGACATATCGGGAAATACTGCGGCAGGGGGAAGACCTGCTGCAAAAATCGGAGGATCCGGACTGTAAAACCGATGCATGGCTGCTGTTTTCCTACTGTCTGCGGATGGAACGGGCGCAGTATATACGCATGATGCAGGATGCGGCGCCGGATTTTCTTTCATTTGTTTATATGGCGCTGGTGCGCAAAAAGGCCGGAGGCTGTCCGGTACAGTATTTGCTGGGCACCCAGAGCTTTATGGGACTGGATTTTTTCGTCAATGAAGATGTGCTGATTCCCAGAGTTGATACGGAAGTGCTGGCGGAGCGGGCGCTGCGGCAGCTGCCCCGGGGCGGGCGGATGCTGGATCTGTGTACCGGTTCCGGCTGCATCGCGGTGGCGGTGAAACATTTACGGCCGGATGCGCAGGTCCGGGCTTCGGATCTGTCGGAGGACGCTTTGACCGTGGCCCGGCTGAACGCGGATTATCATGGGGCGGACATTTGTTTTGTGCAAAGCGATCTGCTGGAAGGCATCCCGGAGCGCTTTGACCTGATCGTGTCGAATCCGCCCTATATCGAAACTGCCGGGATCGAGGATCTGGCGGTACAGGTGAAAGATTATGAACCCCGCATGGCTTTGGACGGCGGCGCGGACGGGCTGGCATATTACCGCCGGATTTTACAGACGGCAGGCAGCCGCCTGCATCCGAAAGGACAGCTGCTGCTGGAAATCGGCTGCGGGCAGGGACAGGCGGTGTCGGCGCTGGCAGCGGAAAATGGATGGAAGGACATTGAAATCCAAAAGGATCTGGCGGGCTGCGACCGGGTATTGTCCGCAAAAATGAGGAGTGAAATTTGTAATGTTTGATAAACTGGAAGATATACTGCAGCGCTTTGAAGAAGTGCTGAATGCGCTGGCGGAACCGGATGTGACCAACAATCAGGAACGGTTCCGGCAGCTGATGAAGGCGCAGAACGACATGCTGCCCCTGGTGGAAGCCTATAAGGCTTATAAAACCGCAAAACAGACGGAGGAAGATTCTCTGTCGATGCTGGAAGAGGAAGATGACGCGGAAATGCGGCAGATGCTCAAAGATGAGCTGGCCGGGGCGAAGGAGGACATCCGCCGGCTGGAGCATGAAATGAAGGTACTGCTGCTGCCCAAAGATCCCAATGATGAGAAAAACGTCATCGTGGAAATCCGGGCCGGGGCCGGCGGCGATGAAGCGGCGCTGTTTGCGGCGGATATATTCCGCATGTATGCCAAATATGCGGAAATGCGCCACTGGAAAGTGGAAACCATGAATTCCAATGAAAACGGCATCGGCGGATTTAAGGAAATCGTTTTCATGATCAACGGACAGGGCGCCTATTCCCGTCTGAAGTATGAAAGCGGGGTGCACCGGGTACAGCGGATTCCCGTGACGGAGTCCGGCGGCCGGATCCATACCTCTACCATCACCGTGGCCATCATGCCGGAGGCGGAGGAAGTGGATGTGCAGCTGGATATGAACGACTGCCGATTTGATGTGTTCCGGGCCAGCGGCAACGGCGGCCAGTGCGTCAATACCACGGATTCGGCGGTCCGGCTGACCCATATTCCCACAGGTATCGTGATTTCCTGCCAGGATGAAAAAAGTCAGTTGAAGAACAAGGACAAGGCGCTGAAAATTCTGCGGTCCAGACTCTATGAGCTGGAGCAGGCCAAACAGCACGACGCGGAAGCCCAGCTGCGCAAAAGCCAGGTGGGGACGGGAGACCGCTCCGAGAAAATCAGAACCTACAATTTTCCCCAGGGGCGGGTCACGGATCACAGAATCAAGCTCACGTCCCATCGTCTGGACGCGATTTTGGGCGGCGATCTGGACGAGATCATCGACGGGCTGATTGCCGCGGATCAGGCGGCGAAGCTGCTGATGGTGCAGGATCAGTAAAATGATGTTTGCGAAAGAAGCAAGTTATATAATTGAAATAGAAAGGAAGAGAAAGCCATGAAACAATATACGGAAGAAGAATACAGCCGCCAGGAGGCGCTGGCGAAAACCTACCGCCGTTTTCTGGACGCGGGCAAGACGGAGCGGGAATGCGCCGCAAATATTGTGGCGATTGCAAAGGAACACGGATACCGGGATCTGGAAGAAATTCTGCAGAACAAGGAAAGTCTGAAAGCGGGAGACCGGGTCTATGCGGTCAACATGCATAAATCCGTGATTCTGGCGGAAATCGGCACGGCAGGATTTGAAAAGGGAATGCAGATCATCGGTTCCCATCTGGATTCGCCGCGGCTGGATATCAAACAGAAACCTTTATATGAAAGCAGCGGTATGGCTTATCTGGATACCCATTATTATGGCGGGGTCAAAAAATACCAGTGGGTGGCCACGCCCATGGCCCTGCACGGAACGGTGGTCAAGGCAAACGGAGAGACCGTACAGATCGTCGTCGGAGAGGATGCGGAGGATCCGGTCATCGGCGTCACCGATTTACTGGTACATCTTTCTTCCGCCCAGCTGGGGAAGAAAGGCAGCGTCGTGGTAGAAGGCGAGGCCCTGGACGTACTGGTGGGACTGCGTTCGGACAAAAAAGAAACGGACGAGAAAAAAGATGCGGTGAAGGCATACATTCTCAAACTTCTGAAAGAAAAATACGGCATGGAGGAAGCGGATTTTATTTCTGCGGAACTTGAAGTCGTACCGGCAGGCAAGGCCAGAAATTTCGGCCTGGACAACAGTATGATCATGGCTTACGGCCAGGACGACCGTATCTGCGCCTTCTGTTCCCTGACCGCAATGCTGGAAAGCGGTGTTTCCGAAAAAACCAAGGTCTGCCTGTTTGCGGATAAGGAAGAAATCGGCAGCGTCGGCGCTACCGGCATGGAATCCAGATTCTTTGAGAATACCGTGGCGGAACTGATGGAAGCGGCCGGCACTTACAGCGAACTGAAACTCCGGCGGGCGCTGAAACATTCCCGGATGCTTTCCGCGGATGTGAATGCGGGCTATGATCCCCTGTATCAGGACGTTTTTGACAAAAACAACGCCGCATATCTGGGAAAAGGCGCCGTCATCAGCAAATATACCGGCGCCAGGGGCAAGAGCGGCTCCAATGACGCCAATGCGGAATACTTAGGAGCCCTCCGGCAGGCTTTTGATGCGAAAAACGTGGCGTATCAGACGGCGGAACTGGGCAAGGTGGATGCCGGCGGCGGCGGAACCATCGCTTATATTCTGGCGGCTTACGGCATGGAAGTCGTAGATCTTGGCGTAGCGATCCTGAATATGCACGCCCAGTACGAAGTCAGCGCGAAAGCGGACGTTTATGAAACCGTCAGCTGCTACAGGGTATTTTACGAGATGTGATTACAGCGTCAAAAGCTCGAATCCAACGGTATGCTTGCATACCGTTGGATGAGAAGCTTTATGACGCGCCCCCAACATGAGGAAGAAGTGGGGCAGGGGCCCCATGGATTCCGAATGTTGGGCAGGATTGTGAGAGCTGCGAAGCAGCGTAACAATCCGTAATCACTTTTACAGCGTCAAAAGCTCGAATCCACGGTATGCTTGCATACCGTTGGATGAGAAGCTTTATGGGGAGAAGGGTTAGGAAAGGCAGAAAAACAAGGAGGATGGAAATAATGAAACGAATGATGGGGATTCTGTTAAGCGTTGTTCTGAGTGTCTGTATGCTTCTGCCGGTACAGGCCGAACCTGTAATTACGCAATTGCCGGATACGGAACGGACGCAGGAAACATTCAACAAGAGCTTTTTCTCTCTGACCGGATTTGCAAAGGTTTCGGAGCGGACAGATGCGATTGGAACTTCTGCCTACCGGACGGCGGCCAATGCGGCGGAGTTTTTAAAGGCCATTGCGGACGCGGCAGAAGGAAAGGTAAAGGTCATTGAAATTACGCAGGATCTGGATCTGGGCTGGAATATGCTGGACGAGGAAACGCAAAACCTGCCCTGTATCATCGAATACGCGCAGCCAACGCACAACGGGTTTACCAATCCCACGCTGATGCAGACCGGCGTATCGCAGCTGATGATCACCGATACCCACGGACTGACTGTTTTTTCCAAAAACGGTGCCACCGTCCGCCATGCGGAATGGAAACTGCAGGGAAGCAGCAGCGATCTGGTGATCCGTAATCTGTCCTTTGACGAAATGTGGCAGTGGGATGAAGCGTCAGACCGGCTGAATATCTCCAAGGAAAACGGCTGGACTTTTATTAAAATCAACGGCGCCAAAAATGTCTGGATCGATCACTGCTCCTTCTCCCTGGCGGGAGACGGCAATGTGGATTCGGAAAACGGCGCTTCAGGTATGACCCTTTCCTGGTGTTCCTTCGGACTTCCCACCGATGAACATCCGGACAAAAACGGAATGATCTACAAAACCATTTCTTATATGGAAGAGCGGTATCAGGCAGGGGCGCTTCCTGCCGCCAGCCGGTACAGGCTGCTGCGGGATGGCGATGCCACCATGGAGGAAGTCATGGCCTATACGGCGGAGCACTTTAAACTGAACCTGAATGGATCCGGAGACAAGGATTTTATGGACGGCATTTCCGGCGGCCTTCCCATAGAAGACGGAAATCAGCGGCTCCGGATCACCCATGCCTACAACCGGTATACCAATATCGGCTGCCGGATTCCCTTTGTCCGGCAGGGCATCGGCCATCTGTTCAACTGCTATATTGACGACTGGGCGCATATGGAACTGCATTACAGCAAGGATTGTTTCAAAACCTACGGCATGTATGATCTGAGCCAGTGCCTGTACCCCAGAAACGGAGCGGCGGTGGGCGCCGATACCTGTATCTTCTACGGCGCGGACGAACCGATTGCCGGAAGTGAACTTCAGTCCGACGACTGGACCACCAGTTATGAGACTATGACAGCCGACTGGAAGCATCGTCTCAGTGAGACCTACAATCACGCGCTGATTGTCAATTCCAGAGTCAGCAAGGTAGGTACGGCTGAGGTATATGAAGGCAGCAGCTGGGACAATAACGGGGAAAATCTCTTTACCAGCGGCGCGCCCTTAAATCCGGACCATAAATTTATCTGGCGGGATAAATCCACCATCGGTGCGGAAAAGTGGTCCTGGACCTCGGTCATTGAAGGTGTGGAAAATATGACGAAAGACAGTCCGTCCAACAAACCCTTCCATTTCATTCCCACCTATGAAAAACTGCCTTATACTTACAAAATCGTAGGACTTGATGAAGTGGAATCCACGGTAAAAACCTATGCCGGCGCCGGTGTGCTGGATATGAGTACGGAGGAATGGCTCTCTACTTCATATGATGCGCAGGAACCGGTGAAACTTGCAGAAGAAGCGGTGATTTCGGCGGAAAAACTGTCCTTTGTCAATACGGTTGATACCTTAAAAACCGGCGAGATGCAGCAGCTTCTGACTGCATTTGCACCCTTTGATACCAGTCAGACCGCGCTGGTCTGGGAAAGCAGCGATTCTCAGGTGGCAAAAGTACGGGATTCCGGGCTGGTTATCGCCAAAACCCCCGGTACGGCCACCATCAAAGCCACCATCGAGGGAACAGATATATCTGCGGAATGCAGCGTGCAGGTGGTACAGCCGGTGACGGAAATCCGGCTCCCCGAAAGTCGAATCAGTCTGAAAACAGGCGAAAAAATTGTGCTGAAGGCAGAGGTGCTGCCGGCGGATGCCAGTAACCCGGCATTGACATGGAAAAGCTCCAATGAAAAAGTAGCAGTCGTATCGGAAGACGGTACGGTACAGGCGCTGGCCAAAGGCAGTGCCACGATTACCTGTACGGCAGCGGACGGCTCCGGGAAAAAAGCCAGCTGCAGAGTGACGGTAAGCGAGGCGGAAACACCTTCTGCGATCCTGCCCGGCGATGTCAATCAGAGCGGAACCGTAACCGCGGAAGACGCGCTGCTGGTGCTGCAGCATGCGGCGAAACTGCAGGTGATTGCGGATCCGGCGGTCTTTGCGGCGGCGGATACCAACCACGATCAGACCGTCAGCGCGGCGGATGCGCTACTGATTCTGCAAAGCGCGGCAAAACTGACAGAACTGGAGTGAATATGCGGGAGTCGTAAAGTTTTTTATGGCTCCCGATCTGATTTTTCGGAAAATTTTCTTGACATGCGAACACAGACTATGGTAAAGTTTGCAGGAATGGGAGTTGGGCTCTCTTTTTTGCGTGCCTGAATTTCCATACAAATCCCAACAAAAAAGAAAAGAGAAAAATGGACTACCCACCCGGATTTCTCTAAATGCAGCTTGAAATTTGTAAAAAGAAAGGTGGCAGCCATGCGCGTTAAAATTACTTTGGCATGTACTGAATGTAAGCAGAGAAATTACAATCTTACAAAAGAAAAAAGAAACCATCCTGAAAGAATGGAAACAAGCAAATACTGCAGATTCTGCAGAAAGCATACACTGCACAAGGAAACAAGATAATCCTTTGAGAAATGAGGCATTCAAAAATGGCAGACAATCAAAATGCTACAGCAAAAAAAGTCAGCTTTTTCAAGGGCGTCAAGACCGAATTCAAAAAAATCGTCTGGCCCACACGCAAGGACGTTGTCAAACAGTCCATCGCTGTGGTCCTTGTTACGATTTTCCTGGGACTGCTGATTGCGGTGATCGATTTGTTTATGAATTACGGCATCGATTTCTGGATCAGTCTGGGTCTGTAGAGTGCTGAATGAGGTGACGGTATGGAATCGAAATGGTATGTGGTGCATACTTATTCCGGATATGAAAACAAGGTAAAAGCAAATATTGACAAAGCCATTGAAAACAGACATTTACAGGAACAGATTCTGGAAGTCCGCGTACCGACGCTGGAGGTAGTGGAAGACCGGAACGGCCTGCAGAAGCAGGTGGAAAAAAAGATGTTTCCGGGCTATGTGCTGCTGAACATGGTGATGAACGACGAAACCTGGTATGTCGTGCGCAATACCAGAGGCGTGACGGGCTTTGTCGGACCGGGATCCAAGCCGGTTCCGCTTACCGAAGATGAAATTCGTTCTCTTGGCATAAAACTGACGGATATAGTTATAGATTTCGGCGTCGGCGATACAGTATCCGTGATTTCGGGCGTATGGAAAGATACGGTGGGTCAGGTACAGAGTATCAATGAAGGCAAACAGACGCTTATACTCAATGTGGAGCTTTTCGGCCGTCTGACGCCGGTTGAAATCAATTTTTCAGAAGTTAAGAAGATGTAAGGAGGCCAATTATTATGGCAAAAAAAGTTACAGGTTATATCAAACTTCAGATTCCTGCAGGCAAGGCGACGCCGGCACCTCCGGTAGGACCTGCCCTGGGACAGCATGGTGTAAATATTGTTCAGTTTACAAAGGAATTTAACGCAAGAACCGCCGATAAGGGAGATCTGGTTATTCCTGTGGTTATTACGGTTTATTCGGACAGAAGCTTCAGCTTCATCACAAAGACGCCCCCTGCGGCTGTGCTGATTAAGAAAGCCTGCAATATCAAATCAGGCTCCGGCGTACCCAACAGAACCAAGGTCGCTACGATTACGAGAGATCAGCTGAAGGAAATCGCCGAGATGAAGATGCCGGATTTAAACGCCGCCAATATCGACACTGCCATCAGCATGATCGCGGGCACCGCCAGAAGTATGGGCGTAACGGTTGCGGACTGATCAGATAATAAGAATATAGAATGTGGAAGAAGCGAGCAGCTTCGACAGACCACCGGGAGGTTTTTATGAAACGAGGAAAAAATTATAAAGAGAAGGCAAAATTGATTGACCGTACCGTATTATATGATGCAGACAAGGCCATCGAACTGGTAAAACAGGTTGCCACTGCAAAATTTGACGAGACGATCGAAGTGCATATCAGAACCGGCTGTGACGGCCGTCACGCAGATCAGCAGATCCGAGGCGCCGTTGTACTGCCGCAGGGTACCGGTAAGAGCGTACGTGTGCTGGTATTTGCAAAAGGCGTCAAGGAAGACGAAGCAAAGGCAGCCGGTGCGGATTTTGTCGGCGGAGAGGAACTGATTCCGAAGATTCAGAACGAAGGCTGGCTGGATTTTGACGTTGTTGTCGCCACACCGGATATGATGGGTGTGGTGGGACGTCTCGGTCGTGTGCTGGGACCGAAAGGTCTGATGCCCAACCCGAAAGCCGGTACGGTTACCATGGATCTGACCAAGGCCATCGCAGATATCAAAGCAGGTAAAATCGAGTATCGTCTCGATAAATCCAATATCATTCATGTGCCCATCGGAAAAGCATCCTTTACGGCGGAGCAGCTGGGTGAAAACCTCAATGCGCTGATGAGTGCGCTGATGAAGGCAAGACCCGCCGCTTTGAAGGGACAGTTCTTCAAGAGCATCTGCCTGACATCTACCATGGGCCCCGGCATCAAGCTGAATACGGCAAGATACGGAAGCTGATCTTAAGTTAAAAAAATTCATATGATTTACCGTGTGCTTTATGCGCACTGTGAATAAATAATGTTGCTGCCTGAGACAGCAGGTGTTTGAAAAAACGTAAATCCTGCCGAGGTATATAAAATCATTCGATGATAAACCTCGTTTGGCCTTTGGAAAACGGGGTTTTCTTTTTATATTGATTTGCATACGAAGCAGCACATTCAATATTTTTTAAGGAGGTGCACATTCATGGCAAAAGTTGAGTTAAAGCAGCCGATTGTTGATGAGATCTCTGAAAACATCAAGGATGCCAAATCCGTTGTTCTTGTAGATTACCGCGGTATTACGGTAGAAGAAGACACGGCGCTTCGTAAAACTTTAAGAGAAGCAGATGTGATTTACAAAGTATACAAGAACACGCTGATGAAGCGCGCATTTGCGGGTACGCCCTGTGAAAGCATCAGCGAATACCTGGAAGGCCCCAATGCCATCGCGATTTCAAAGACAGATGCAACGGCGCCCGCCAGACTGATCGCAAAATACGCGAAGAATGTCAAGAGTCTGGAACTGAAAGTCGGCGTAGTGGAAGATATCTTTTATGATGAAGCCGGCATGGCGCAGATTGCGAAGATTCCTTCCAGGGAGGAACTGCTTTCCAAGCTGCTTGGCAGTATTCAGTCACCGATTGCAAACTTCGCGAGAGTGATCAAACAGATTGCAGAAAAGGGCGGCGAAGGCGCTGCCGAAACCACAAGCCCGGCGGAAGAAGCCCCCGCGGCAGAGTAAGTTATTTCAATCAGAAAGGATAGGTAAGAAAAATGGCAAAATTAACAACAGCTGAATTAATTGATGCGATTAAAGAGTTGACAGTTCTGGAATTAAACGACCTGGTAAAGGCCTGTGAGGAAGAGTTCGGTGTTTCCGCAGCGGCAGGCGTTGTTGTTGCGGCAGCAGGCGGCGAAGGCGCAGGCGCAGCAGAAGAGCAGACCGAGTTCAACGTAGAACTGACAGAGATCGGTCCCAACAAGGTTAAGGTTATCAAGGTTGTTCGTGAGATCACCGGTCTTGGCCTGAAAGAAGCCAAGGAAGTGGTTGACAACGCACCGAAGATGGTCAAAGAAGGCGTTGAGAAAGCAGAAGCCGAAGACATCAAGGCTAAGCTGGAAGCAGAAGGCGCAAAAGTTACACTCAAATAATTGCGGAACGAAAATTTTTCATATTACGCAGTTGCGGCATACCCTCAGAGAAAAGCTCCGGGGGTATGTTTTTTTTCGGAAATTGGATTGTAAAAAGATTGACAATGTCAAATTCAGGTGTTAAGATGTGAAATACACTGTTATGATAAGTTAGGAGTAAAATCGGTTAAATATCGATAAAAGATAACGAGAGGTGGGACATCGATGGAGAAAAACCGTATCAAACCTGTGAAATCAGGCAGAAACTTTCGAATGAGTTATGCCCGGCAAAAAGAAGTGCTTGACATGCCGAATCTCATTGAAGTTCAGAAAAATTCCTATCAGTGGTTTCTGGACGAAGGACTCAAAGAAGTATTTGACGACATTTCTTCCATTACCGATTACAGCGGGCAGCTCAGTCTTGAGTTTGTCGATTTTGTGTTGTGCAAAGAAGACACAAAGTATACCATCGAGGAGTGCAAGGAACGCGATGCGACGTATGCGGCACCCCTGAAGGTGAAAGTCAGATTGATCAACAGAGAAAAGGATGAGATCACGGAACATGATATTTTCATGGGGGATCTGCCGCTGATGACAGATACCGGCACCTTTGTGATCAACGGCGCGGAGCGTGTTATCGTCAGCCAGCTGGTCCGTTCCTCCGGAATCTACTATGATATTACCCATGATAAGCTTGGCAAACGGCTTTTCTCTGCAACGGTGATTCCCAACCGGGGCGAATGGCTGGAATATGAAACCGATTCCAACGATGTGTTCTATGTTCGTGTGGACAGAACCCGCAAGGTGCCTGTGACCGTGCTGATTCGAGCCATGGGTATCAGCACCAATCAGGAGATTATCGACCTGTTCGGTGAGGAGCCCAAGATTTATGCCAGCTTTGGAAAGGATCCTTCCACCAATTATGAGGAGGGTCTCCTGGAGCTGTACAAAAAAATCCGTCCCGGCGAGCCCCTTTCCGTGGAGAGCGCGGCCAGCCTGATTACCAGTATGTTTTTCGATGCAAGAAGATACGATCTTGCAAAAGTGGGACGGTATAAATTCAACAAGAAACTTTCCTTCCGGAACCGTCTTACCGGACATGTGCTGGCGGAAGACGTGGTGAATGAAACTACCGGAGAAATCATTGCAACTGCCGGTACCACTGTCACAAGACAGCTGGCCGATGATATTCAGAACGCGGCGGTGCCTTATGTTATGCTCCGGACCGAGGACCGGGATGTGAAGGTGCTGTCCAATCTGATGGTGGATCTGGCCAGCTTCGTGGATCTGGACGTCCCGCCGAAGTCCCTGGGCATTACGGAAATGGTGTATTATCCGGAACTGGAAAAGCTGATGGCAGAGTACAGCGATCCGGAGGAGCTGAAGGAAGCCATCCGGAAAAATACCTCCAAACTGATTCCGCCCCACATTACAAAGGAAGATATTTTAGCTTCCATTAACTATAACATTCATCTGGAATATGGCATCGGCAACAAGGATGATATCGATCATCTGGGCAACCGCCGGATCCGCGCCGTAGGCGAACTGCTGCAGAATCAGTACCGTATCGGTCTGTCCCGGCTGGAACGTGTGGTACGGGAACGGATGACGACCCAGGATATTGAAAATATGTCGCCCCAGTCGCTGATCAATACGAAACCGGTGACCGCCGCGGTGAAGGAGTTTTTCGGATCTTCCCAGCTGTCCCAGTTCATGGATCAGAACAACCCCCTGGGCGAACTGACCCACAAGAGAAGACTTTCCGCACTGGGCCCCGGCGGTCTTTCCAGAGACCGTGCCGGATTTGAGGTGCGTGACGTACATTATTCTCATTACGGCAGAATGTGTCCCATTGAGACGCCGGAAGGTCCCAACATCGGACTGATCAACTCGCTGGCAACCTACGCGAGAATCAACGAGTACGGCTTTATCGAGGCGCCTTACAGAAAGATTGACAAATCGGATCCCGAAAACCCGGTGGTTACTTCGGAAGTGGTCTATATGACGGCGGATGAAGAGGACAATTATCATGTGGCCCAGGCCAATGAGCCGCTGGATGCGGAAGGCCATTTCGTTAAGAAAATGGTATCCGGCCGTTACCGGGATGAGACCCAGGAATATGAAAAGACCATGTTTGATTACATGGACGTATCCCCGAAGATGCCTTTCTCCGTGGCTACGGGGCTGATTTCCTTTCTGCAGAATGACGACGCGAACCGTGCGCTGATGGGTTCCAACATGCAGCGGCAGGCGGTGCCGCTGATGATCACCGAAGCCCCTGTGGTGGGCACCGGTATGGAACCGAAGGTGGCAGAGGATTCCGGCGTCTGTGTGATTGCAAAGCACGCAGGCGTGGTGGAAAGCGTTGAGGCCAACCGGATCGTGATCCGTTCGGATCAGGACTGGCAGCGGGATGAATACAAACTGATGAAGTTTGCCCGCAGCAATCAGAGCAACTGTTACAATCAGATTCCCATTGTTTCCAAAGGCGATCATGTGGAAGCAGGGGACGTCATTGCCGACGGTCCTTCCACCTCCAACGGAGAAATTGCCCTCGGAAAGAATCCGCTGATCGGATTTATGACCTGGGAAGGCTATAATTATGAAGATGCGGTCCTCCTGAGCGAGAGACTGGTGCAGGAGGACGTTTATACCTCGATTCATATCGAAGAATATGAGTGTGAAGCCAGAGATACCAAGCTGGGCGCGGAAGAAATCACCAAGGACGTGCCGGGCGTGGGCGACGATGCGCTGAAAGATCTGGATGAACGCGGCATTATCCGCATCGGCGCGGAAGTGCGCGCAGGGGATATTCTGGTAGGAAAAGTCACGCCGAAGGGCGAAACGGAGCTGACGGCGGAAGAGCGGCTGCTGCGTGCGATTTTCGGAGAAAAAGCACGGGAAGTCAGAGATACGTCTTTGAAGGTACCCCACGGCGAATACGGTATCGTGGTGGCTGCCCGGGTATTTACCAGAGAGAACGGGGACGAACTTGCTCCCGGCGTCAATGAATCCGTGCGGATTTATATTGCCCAGAAACGGAAGATCTCCGTGGGCGACAAGATGGCCGGACGTCACGGAAACAAGGGTGTTGTTTCCAGAGTGCTGCCGGTGGAGGATATGCCTTATCTGGAAAACGGAAGACCGCTGGATATCGTTTTGAATCCGCTGGGTGTGCCTTCCCGTATGAACATCGGACAGGTACTGGAGATTCACCTTTCCCTTGCGGCGCAGGTACTGGGCTTTAATGTTTCCACGCCCGTGTTTGACGGCGCCAACGAAAAAGATATTATGGATACCCTGGAGCTGGCCAACGATTACGCCAACTGCTCCTGGGAGGAATTTACAAAGAAACACAAAGCGGAACTGCTTCCGGAAGTGTATGACTATCTGGAGAAAAACAAGGCGCACCGTGCGGTATGGAAAGGCGTTCCGATTCGCAGAGACGGCAAGGTAAGGCTGCGCGACGGACGTACCGGAGAATATTTTGACGGTATGGTTACGGTTGGCCACATGCATTATCTGAAGCTGCATCATCTGGTAGACGATAAGATTCACGCCCGTTCTACCGGCCCGTACTCCCTCGTAACCCAGCAGCCGCTGGGCGGCAAGGCCCAGTTCGGCGGCCAGCGTTTCG
>CANRJG010000017.1 GCA_947630875.1 uncultured Lachnospiraceae bacterium | reverse complement strand
GTGCTTTTCATTCAACCTGTATAAAATTTTCAAAGTTCATTAATTTCTGCTTGACTTTTTATTTGCAGACTTATAATTATATGTAGCGGCACGCGCGCTTGAAGAGCGCGCCTGCCAAGTCGTTTCTTTATTACGCATTCGCGCCGATTTCCAGCGCTTTGCGGTTGGTATCCAGCATATCGGCGTGTCTTGCGGAAATCACCTTCTGCAGCGCCGCCCCGATGCTGCTTTCTTCATATTCGTCCAATACCTTCAGAATTTTTCCCATCAAAATGATATTGGCAAGTGTGGGCATACCGTTGTCCCCGGCCAGCTTTGTGGCGGGTACATAGTATACCTGCACGTCGTCTCTTTGTACCTTTCGTTCCACCAGCGAGGAATCCACAAATATCATGCCTCCCGGCTGTACCGCGGATTCATAGCGGTCCAGCGACGGCAGATTCATTGCCACCAGAATATCCGGTTCTGCAACGATGGGAGATCCCACCGGCTCATCGCTGATAATCACGCTGCAGCTGGCTGTGCCGCCCCGCATTTCCGGACCGTAGGAAGGCAGCCAGCTCACCTGTTTATCTTCCATCAGTCCTTTGTAGGCCAGCAGCTTTCCTGCAAACAAAATACCCTGTCCGCCGAAACCGGAAAACAAAAATCTTTTCATGCTCATCTTATGCTTCCTCCTTTGCGGCAGATCTGTCCTTGTATACCCCCAGCGGATAGTACGGAATCATCTTCTCGTCGATCCACTGCAGCGCCTTCTGCGGCGTCATGCCCCAGTTGGTAGGACAGGAGGAAAGCACCTCCACCAGGGAAAATCCCTTGCCGTCCAGCTGGTTCTGGAACGCTTTTTTAATGGCCTTTTTGGCTTTGCGGATATTTGCCACGTTGTTGACGGCCACCCGCTCCAGATACTCCGCGCCGTCCAGCATGGAAAGCATCTCGCAGATCTTCACCGGATAGCCGCACAGCTTCGGATCTCTGCCGTAAGGGGAGGTCTGGGTCACCTGTCCCGGCAGGGAAGTGGGCGCCATCTGGCCGCCCGTCATGCCGTAAATGGCGTTGTTAATAAAAATGACAGTGATATTTTCATTTCTGGCCGCCGCGTGGACAGTTTCCGCCGTACCGATGGAGGCCAGATCGCCGTCGCCCTGATAGGTAAACACCACGTGATTTTCCGGATCGGCCCGTTTTACACCCGTAGCCACCGCAGGGGCACGGCCGTGGGCGGCCTCAATCATATCACAGTTGAAATAATCATATGCCATAACCGCACAGCCCACCGGAGCGATGCCGATGGTTCTGCCTTCAATGCCCAGCTCGTCGATGACCTCCGCCACCAGGCGGTGTACAATGCCGTGGGTACAGCCCGGGCAATAATGCAGGGGCACGTCTGTCATTGCATGGGGTTTTTCAAATACTGTCATTTGCTCACACCTCCGTCCGCTTTCTGAATTGCTTCCAGCACCTGACCGGGAGAAGGAATCATGCCGCCTGCCCGGTTGCAGAGCGTTACGGGCGCTTTGCAGGAAATGGCCAGTCGCACGTCTTCGATCATCTGTCCCATGTTCAGTTCCACGGAAATGAATGCTTTCGCGTGTTCCGCAGCCTTTGCGAAAGGCGCGTAAGGGAAGGGCCACAGGGTAATGGGACGAATCAGGCCCACCTTAATGCCCTGCTTTCTTGCCTCGTTCACCGCCGTTTTGGAAACTCTGGCGGCAATGCCGAAGGCTGCCAGGATAATGTCCGCATCCTCGGTCATATATTCTTCATATCTGGTTTCATTTGCTTCGATGGCCTGATAGCGTTCGTAGCGCTTGAAATTGAGCTGCTCCAGTTCTTCCGGCGTCAGGAACAGAGAGTTGACGATATTGTGCTCCCTGGCCATCTTCGTACCCGTGGTTGCCCAGGGTTTCTCAGGCGCAGGGGAAACGGCAAAATCTAAGGATACCGGTTCCATCATCTGTCCCATGGTTCCGTCCGCCAGCACCATGGCCGGCATCCGGTATGTATCCGCCAGTTCAAAGCCCAGCACGGTCAGTTCCGCCATTTCCTGTACGGAAGCCGGCGCCAGCACGATCATATGATAATCTCCATGGCCGCCGCCCCGGGTAGCCTGGAAATAATCCGACTGGCTGGGCTGGATGCCGCCCAGGCCCGGGCCGCCCCGCTGTACGTTAACAATCAGTGCCGGCAGGTCCGAACCTGCCAGATAGGAAATGCCTTCGCCCTTCAGGGAAATGCCGGGGCTGGAAGAAGAGGTCATGACCCGCCTGCCGGCTGCAGCCACGCCGTAGACCATGTTGATGGCCGCGATCTCGCTTTCCGCCTGTAAAAAGGTTCCGCCGATTTTCGGCATCCGTTTTGCCATATAGGCCGCTACTTCGGTCTGCGGCGTAATGGGATAGCCGAAATAATGACGGCATCCGGCTTTGATCGCCGCTTCTGCCAGGGCTTCATTACCCTTCATCAGAACTTTATCTGCCATATGCATTCACTCACCTTTCTACCCGGATCACACAATCCGGGCACATGATCGCACAGGAAGCACAGCCCACGCAGGCTGCCTCGTCTGTGATCCGGGCGGGATGGTGTCCCTTTTTATTGATGATATCCGCTGCAAGTTCCAGCAGATGCTTCGGACAGGCGTCCACACACAATCCGCAGCCCTTGCAGAAATCCGTTTGAAACGTTAATTTTGCCATGCTATTCTCCTTTTCTCCGGGCTGTTTCATATACCCGGCAGACTTTGCTGCAGCTGCATCGGAAACAGATCCGGTATTTTATCTTTCAGCGCTTCATAAAAATCCGCTCTGACCGAAGTCAACATCAGCGGCAGGCCCGACTGCTCTGCCACGGCCTGCGCATATTCCATGGAATCCCATATATCCCGGGCCGTCGTCTGCGCACCCAGATTGGAATTGTTCACCAGTCCGGTAAACCGCAGCCCGCAGGCTGTCTCGATTTCCCGCATAACCTCCATGGTAGAAGCCGCGTCTGGCGTCAGGGGCCGGTAACGGTTGATCACCATCAGCATTTCATAATCGTTTTCTTCTAAAATTGCCGGCACCAGCCGTCCCAGCGCCAGCGCGCCCCGGTCGTCGCCGCCTACGTCCACCACGGCATGCAGCTGCCGGTCGTCGCAGATGGCGTACATTTCCTGGGGCATGGCCGGGATATCCACATTGCTGCCCGCATAGGGGGAAACGATCAGGCGGATACCCTCCCGTTCCAGCGCGGCGCTGCTGTCCTTTGTGCGGAAATACGGATTAACAATGTCCAGATCCGCAATGGCCACCTGCGCATACTGCCGCTTCAGTTCAAACGCCATATTCAACGCCACATTGGTCTTGCCGCTGCCGTAATGTCCGCAGAGCAGCGTCAGCCGTTTGTATGGATGCATACCTCACCTCATGCTTTAAGCGCGGCGGCGATTGCGCCGCTGAAGTCTTTCTATTATAAAAGATTTCTCTGAATCTTGCCGCTGATGGTCTTCGGCAGGCTCTCTTTGAATACCACGATTCTCGGATATTTATAGGGCGCCGTATGGCTCTTCACATAATTCTGGATCTCTTTCTTGAGTTCCTCGGTGGGCTCGGTGCCCTTCACCAGCACGATGCTGGCCTTGACCACCTGTCCTCTGACCTCGTCCGGGGCAGCGGATACGCCGCATTCCAGAACGTAGGGAAGCTCCATGATAACGCTTTCAATTTCAAAGGGTCCGATCCGGTAACCGGAGGACTTGATGACGTCGTCCACACGGCCCACATACCAGAAGAAGCCGTCCTCATCCCGCCATGCGGTGTCGCCGGTATGATAATATCCGTCGTGCCATGCTTCGCTGGTCAGCTTCTCATCCTTATAATAACCGGAGTACAGCCCGCAGGGGATATGATCTCTCGTCGCCTTGATGACGATCTCGCCCGGTTCGCCGTTGGGTACCGGATTGCCCTCCGGATCCAGAATGTCAATGTCATAAATGGGCGACGGTTTGCCCATGGATCCCAGCTTGTGGGAGCCGCCCATCAGGTTGCCGATGGCCAGCGTGGTTTCGGTCTGGCCGAAGCCTTCCATGATCTGCAGGCCCGTAGCCGCTTCAAACTGCTTGTAAACCTCCGGATTCAGCGCCTCGCCTGCCGTGGTCATATGCTGGATGGAAGAAAGATCATACTGGGAAATGTCCTCCTTCACCATCATACGCAGCATGGTCGGCGGCGCACAGAAGGTGGTAATATTATATTTTGCAAACATCGGTAAAATATCCGCCGCGGAGAAACGGTCAAAGTCATAGGTAAAGACCGCACCCTCGCACAGCCACTGGCCGTAGAGCTTGCCCCAGAGCGCCTTGCCCCAGCCGGTGTCGGAAATCGTAAAGTGCAGGCCCTCGTCGCTGACGCCGTGCCAGTAACGGGCGCCGATGTAATGTCCCAGCGCATATTTATAGGTATGGGCCGCGATCTTCGGGTATCCCGTGGTACCGGAGGTAAAGAACATCAGCATCAGATCGTTGCCGCAGGGGGATTCCTCATTGCGGTAGAAATGAGCGCTGTACAGCTGGTATTCCTCATCGAAATCACGCCAGCCTTCCCGTTTTCCGCCCACTAAGATTTTCAGCTGCAGCGTGGGGCTGTTCTTTTCCGCCAGCTCTACCTGATGCGCCACGTCGCCG
The DNA here is from genome assembly GCA_947630875.1 of uncultured Lachnospiraceae bacterium. GTDB lineage: Bacteria > Bacillota > Clostridia > Lachnospirales > Lachnospiraceae > CANRIM01. Next base: position 36,122 of record CANRJG010000017.1, on the reverse strand, counting down.
TCGGCGGTACACAGTATTGCATTGACCTCCGCCGCGTTAAACCGGTAATCAAAATCATGCTCCTGCAGCTGATTGGTGGCCGGAATGGCAATGGCACCCAGTTTGTGCAGGCCCAGAATCGCAAACCAGAACTGATAATGCCGTTTCAGCACCAGCATGACCTTGTCGCCTTTTTTAATCCCTAAGGACTTGAAGTAGTTGGCGCACTGATTGGAAGCCCGTTTCATATCGTTGAAGGTGAAGCGGCGTTCCGTCTTATCCCGGGAAATGTGGAGCATCGCCAGTTTTTCCGGCTCCCGGTTGGCAATGGCATCCACCACGTCAAAGGCAAAGTTGAAATGATCCTCGTTGTGGAATTCTACGGAAACCGGATATCCGTTTTCGTTTTCCACCGTGGTCACAAACTGCTCGCCCACCAGTTTTTTATCCCGCTTTTTCGTGGTAAATAAGGTGTTTCGAATCACGGTTTCCGACTGATTGGCGCCGGGCAGCACCACAGCTACAAACAGGCAGTCCTGTCCGTCCACTGCGATCATACCATGGGGTGTAGAGCTGTTGTAATAAATACTGTCGCCTTCGCTTAAGTATTCCACATTGTCGCCCACCTGTACTTTCAAGCGGCCGCTCATAATCAGGTCAAATTCCTGACCGGAATGCTTGGTCAGGTGAATCGGTTTGTTCTGCAGTTCTTCGCTGTACTCATACTTCACCCAATAGGGCTCTGCGATTTTCTTCCGGAACATGGGCGCGAGATTTTTGATCTCAATGCCGCTTTCCTTCGCGGTCTGGCTGCCGTGGCCTTTCCGCGTAATGGTATAGGAAGACAGGTGCGCGCTCTGCCCTTCCAGCAAATCCGTGATTCCGATGCCGAAAGCAAGGGCGCACTTATGTATAAAGGTAAAGGGAAAATCCAGTCTTCCTGCCTCATAATCCTGATACTCCTCCAGACTGACTTCCGTCTGCTCCGCCATCTGCAGCTGTGTCATACCGGAGATTTCGCGCATTTCACGTATTCTGGCAGCGACCTCCATCAGCTGATCTGTTGCAACTGTTGCCATGTTCATCCTCCTGATCAATGATTTTTTTCTGTAAAAAAAACACCCGTCTCAAAAAACTTTGAGACGAGTGTAAGATTTCATTCACCCGCGGTACCACTCAAATTGCGGCGCATCCGCCGCCACTCTCAGGATCCGACAATCCCTATGCCTTCACGCAGCAATCACGGAAGAACCTAAGATACCTATCCTTCAGCCCTTCAGCTCGGAAGTGATATGTCATTTGACCTCTGCTGCCGGCTTTCACCGCCCGCCGGCTCTCTGGAAGCAGAAAAATCAAGACCGTCTTCGTCATCGCTTTTCGAAATTTTATACCATTTAAGCATATTGCAATTTTTTTGTCAAGACATAATTCCGCAAAAATCTCCGGGACTTTGCGATTTTTCCGATGTCGTACAGCATGGAGGCTGTACTAAGCGGCGCAATTTCTTTTTTCGTGAAGCTGTACGGACTGTAGTTTCTGAGACCCGCAGCAGAAAATCCCCACGGCCGCTTATGCGGAGATTTCTTTCTTTTGCCGCCAGTATGCCGAAACCTTCTTTACGGTTTTGCTTACCGCCTGCGAAAAAGGTTCCACGCCCGGCAGCGCGGAAAGAAAAATCATCGGCACATAATTGGAAAAATACCGCCATCTGGCCTCCCAGCAAATCAGAAACAGCAGCAGTCCGAAAACCGCCAGCCGAGGCGCCAGACAGAAAAAGGATCGGCTTTTGCTGTCCGTCAGTTCATGCACACCCGACGCCAGCATAAACACATACAGCGCCAGCAGGATTCCCGTGCATATATGCATATAATATGGATAAAACTCCATTTCTTTCACAACAATATTCTGCAGCCAGTTGCTGGTGCCGTCCCGGGTGCCGCAGCCTAAGAGATCCGACAGCCCGTATGTGCCGTCGCCAAAGCAGATATCGCCCTTCACCGTCAGCAACCGTACCATGCCGTCAAACCCGAGGGTCCGGATCCGGTTTTTAATTTCCTCCTGCACCGCTTTTGATTTTTCCTTCGGATCCTCAAACGACCGGACAAAATCCACATCCGCGCCGTTAAATATCCCGTCGCCTGTCAGTCCCATCATCACCCAGTGGAGCACCGGCATACGCATGGTCTCCACTCTTTCAGGATCCAGATGTTTGGAAACCGTATGATCCAGGAACCGGTTTCCTGCCGTAACCAGCACAGCCACCGTCAGCATCATTACCAAGAGACGCTTCCAGTTCCATGAAAACAAGGCGTCTATCAGAATCGCAACACAGACAATGGCTACCGTGGGTTTCAGACAGATGCCGGCGGCACATGCCAGTCCGGTCAGGCAATACAGCACCATCCGCCGGCTGCGTTTGTCCTGTTCCTTTGCCAGCAGATACAGCCAGTAAATCAGCACGGGAAACAGCATCGTCAGCGCATCGGTATAAAACGCGGGCGCAATAAAATAAAAGGGCGGACTGCATACGAAAAACGCATACATCATCATCTGTCCCCGCACCCCCGCCAGTTTCTTTGCCGCAGCGCCGCTGACAAAAATCGTAGCGGACGAAAGCAGCGCGTTAACCAGCGTCGCCGTCATAAAATAATCTTTGACGCCAAACAGCTTCGCCGCCCGGAAAATCAGGGAGAAGAAGTACAAGCCGCCGAAATTATTAAAATACCAGGAGAAATAATCATAGAATGAGGCAAACGTACCGGTTTCCGCCCATTCGATTCCGCCGTCATACAGCGACCGGATATCGTACAGCGGCGTATAGCGCAAAATCAACCCCGCAATCATCTGCAGAATAAACATCCATCCGATGACGCCCAGCGTAACAGCGCTGCCATACTTCTTCAGAAACGCCGTGTGTTTTTTGATGGTTTTCCACAAAAACAGAAACAAAAGCAGCGCCAGTCCGATCATTGCCAGCAAAAAAACTTCCTGATACTGATAATATCCTTTGATGACCGTATGCATAAACAGCCAGAAAAAACTCAGTACAAACATTGCGTAAAACAAGACCGGCAGCAGCACTGCGGCAGGCATCCGACGCCTGGCTTTGCGCGGTTTTTGCCGGATTATTGTTTTGTTTTCTGCGTTCAACATGCTCCTTCTCCTCTTTCTTTCATTATGAAACAGCTCCATTATAATATGGATTCTGCCGCTGTGCAAGCACAGGAAAATCCGGACATTTTTTCATTGACATCAGTGTGATAAAGCGCTAACATACTAAACATACCTGCACTGCCTTTCGGCGGGGCAAATTAAAATAGAATTGCTATGAACAGGAGCCTGTTGTTATGGATAATCTCCATTCCGCGTCCATCGACCGCTTGTTCCGGAGTATGCTTCAGCTGGAAACCATCGAGGACTGCTATCGGTTTTTTACGGATATTTGTACAATCAAGGAAATACAGGATATGGCGCAGCGTCTGGACACTGCCATCCTGTTAAGCCAGGGTATGAATTATCAGAATATTTCAAAAGAAGTCGGCATTTCCACCGCCACCATCAGCCGTGTCAGCCGGTGTTTAAATTACGGCAGCGGCGGTTACCGGGCGGCCATTGAACGGCTGAACGCTTCGGAGGAAACCTTATGAAAATCGATCCCGAAGTCCTGACCCGTGAAGAACAGGCGATCTTCCGTCTGCGCTCCCTTTACCGGAGCTACGGATATCAGCCTTATAAAATGAGCAAATTTGAAGAATACGACCTTTACGTCAAAAACAAGGACTTTTTGATTTCCGACAATATCCTGACCTTTACCGACACCAACGGAAAGCTCATGGCCTTAAAACCGGACGTGACCCTTTCCATTATCAAAAACAGCAAGGATCTGCCGGATACCGTCCGAAAGCTTTATTATAATGAAACGGTGTATCGTACCGCAAAGGGTACCCACCGGTTCCGCGAGATCATGCAGACGGGGCTGGAATGCATCGGCGCTATCGACAACGGCTGTATCGGCGAAGTGCTGCAGCTGGCCGCCGAAAGTCTGGCCTGCATTTCTCCTGCCTTTGTGCTGGACATTTCCCAGCTGGATCTTCTGACGGATCTGGTGGACGGCCTGTCCCCCCGCACGGAGATCCGCAAAGCGCTCATGCACTGTGTCGGGGAAAAGAATCTGCATGAAATCAGCGATATCTGCCGGGACAATGCTCTGGATCCGGCGCGTACAGAAATCTTAAAACAGCTGGCGGCCCTTTATGGCACGCCGGAGACGGTGCTGCCGCAGCTGCGGACGCTTCTGAAGGACTGCAATGCCGCCCGGCCCCTCGCTCAGCTGGAATCTGTGGCCGGCGTCTTTGAAGACAGCCCTTTCAAAGACTGCATCCGCATCGATTTTTCGGTCATCAGCGATATCAAATATTACAACGGCATTGTATTCAAAGGGTTTTTGAACCATATTCCGGACAGCGTTCTGTCCGGCGGCCAGTACGACCGGCTGATGCAGAAGATGCACCGCCGTTCCGGCGCCATCGGCTTCGCCGTATATCTGGACGCGCTGCAGCGCTTTGACCTAAAGGAGGAAGGCTGATGGATACCATGCTCAATATTGCCCTTCCGAAGGGACGACTGGGAGAAAGGGTTTATGATATGTTCGAACGGGCAGGCTTTTTCTGTCCCGCCATCAAAGAAAACAGCCGGAAGCTGATTTTCGAAAATACAGCGGCCAAAGTACGGTATTTCTGGGTCAAACCCTCCGACGTGGCCATCTATGTGGAACGGGGCGCGGCGGATATCGGCGTCGCCGGAAAAGACATTCTGCTGGAATACGAACCGGATATCTATGAACTGCTGGATTTAAAAACCGGCATTTGCCGCATGGCAGTGGCGGCGCCGGCAGGTTTTCGGGACGATACTGCCCGGACCCTGCGGGTCGCTACGAAATTTGCAAACATTGCGCAGAATTACTATGCCTCGGTGGGCCGGGACATTGATATTATCCACCTGAACGGCTCCATCGAGATCGCGCCGATCCTCGGTCTTTCTGATGTGATCGTGGATATTGTGGAAACCGGCACCACGCTGAAGGAAAACCATCTGGAGGTCATCGAGACCATTGTGCCCATCAGCGCCCGGCTGGTTGCAAACAAATCCAGCTATAAATTCAAATATACGCAGATCGCTGCCCTTGTGCGGGAAATCGCTCTGCAGTTGGAGGAACATACATGATTCAGATATTGAAATGCAGCGAAGTATCCAGGGCGGATATTTTTGCCAGAAATATGCCTGCCGCCGACGTGGCGGACGTAGTTTCGGAGATTATTGAAACCGTCAGAGAAAAGGGCGACGCGGCATTATACGAATACAGCCGGAAATTTGACCACGCAGATCTGCAGAGCCTGCAGGTTTCCGAAGAAGAAATGCAGGAAGCCCTGGCAGCCGTGTCTCCGGAATTACTTGCCATACTGCAGCAGGCGGCCGCGAATATCCGCAAGTTTCATGAAAAACAGGTACGAAACAGTTTTATCATCAATGATACGGAAGGCATCGTCATGGGACAGAAGGTCATTCCCATCGAAACCGCCGGCCTGTATGTGCCCGGCGGCACCGCCAGCTATCCTTCCACGGTGCTGATGGATGCCATTCCTGCCAAAATCGCGGGATGTCCCAACCTGATCATGGTTTCTCCGCCGGATGAAAATGGCAAAATCAGTCCGGTGATTCTGGCGGCGGCAGCAGTGGCAGGCGTGGACCGGATTTTCAAAGTCGGCGGGGCACAGGCCATCGCCGCCCTGGCTTACGGCACCGAAACCATCCCGAAGACCGATAAAATCGTAGGCCCCGGCAACGCCTTTGTGGCGGAAGCCAAAAAACAGGTCTACGGACAGGTTTCCATCGATATGATTGCCGGTCCCTCTGAAATTCTGATCGTGGCGGACGGAAAAACCAATCCCGAACATGCGGCGGCAGATCTTTTATCCCAGGCGGAGCATGACAAAATGGCCAGCGCTGTGCTGGTCACGGATTCTTTTGCTTTTGCCTGTGCCGTACAGGAAGCGCTGGAGCGGCAGATTCCGCTTCTGCCCCGGGCTGAAATTGCCCGTGTTTCCATTGAAACCAACGGCAAGATCATTGTTACGGACACCATCGAAGAGGCCATCGATATCGCCAATGAAATCGCGCCGGAACATCTGGAATTGTGTCTGGACAATCCCTTTGACTATCTGGACCGGATCCACCATGCCGGGTCCATTTTCATGGGCCGCAACTGTCCGGAAGCCCTGGGAGATTATCTGGCAGGCGCCAATCATACCCTGCCCACCGGCGGCACCGCCCGTTTTTCCAGTCCCCTCTCGGTGGATGATTTTGTGAAAAAAACCCAATATACCTATTATACGAAAGACGCGTTTTTGAAAGTCGCGCCGGCCATTGCCGCTTTTGCCGATGTGGAAGGCCTTCACGGACATGCCAAAAGCGCCCTGAGCCGCCTGGAGGATCCGTCATGAGCCGATTTTTCAGTGACCGCTACGCCCGGCTGACACCCTACACCCCGGGAGAGCAGCCCCGGGACATGCAGTACATTAAACTGAATACCAACGAATCGCCGTTTCCGCCGCCGGCCGCCGTGTGCAGCGCCGTCGCGGAAGCCGCAAAGTCGCTGCAGCTGTATCCGGATCCGGACTGCACAGACCTGACAAAGGCGCTGGCCGCACAATATCAGGTGGACCCAAAGGAAATCCTGCTGACCAACGGTTCCGACGAAGTCTTAAACTTCGCGTTCATGGCCTTTTGTTCCCGAGCGTGTCCCGCCGCCTTTCCGGATATCACCTATGGTTTTTATCCGGTCTTTGCGGCGCTGAATCAGATCCCCTATACGGAAATTCCGTTAAAAGATGATTTTACGATAGATCCGGCCGATTATTTCGGCTTGGATAAAACCATTTTCATTGCCAATCCCAACGCCCCCACCGGGATCGCACTGGGTCTGGAGCAGATTGAAGGTATTCTTTCCGCCAACCCCGATCATGTGGTGGTCATCGATGAGGCTTATGTGGATTTCGGCGCGGAAAGCTGTGTTCCGCTGATACATAAATATGACAATCTGCTGGTAACCCAGACCTTTTCCAAGTCCCGTTCCATGGCAGGCGCGCGGCTGGGATTCGGCATCGGCCATCCGGCGCTGATACAGGATCTGAATACCATCAAATATTCTACAAATCCTTATAATATCAACCGCATGACCCTGGCTGCCGGGATCGCTTCTCTTGCGTCGCAGGCAGAAACCGACGCCAACTGCCGCACCATCGCAGAAAACCGGCAGTTTACGGCGGACGCCCTGCAGGAACTTGGGTTTACGCTGACCGAAGCCAAAAGCAATTTCCTGTTCGCCGCCCATCCCGCCATTGGTGGGAAAACGCTTTATCAAAAACTGAAAGCCCGCGGCATACTGGTGCGGCACTTTGAACTTCCCCGCATACGGGATTACAACCGGATCACTATCGGCACCCTGCCTCAGATGCAGCAGCTGATTCGTGTCATCCGAAATATACTGGAGGAAACACATGAGAACATTTGAACTGACCCGCAAAACCGCTGAAACCGCCATTTCTCTTTCCCTTTCTCTGGACGGAGACGGCACGTCCCGTATCGATACCGGCTGCGGCTTTCTCGATCACATGCTGACGCTGCTGGCAAAACACGGGCGGTTTTCCCTGACCTTAAACTGTAAGGGCGATACAAATGTGGATGATCACCATACGGTGGAAGACATCGGGATTGCGCTGGGCAGCGCGTTTCGTCAGGCCCTGGGTGCCAAAGCGGGTATCCGCCGCTACGGCTCGGCCATTCTTCCCATGGACGAAGCGCTGATTCTTTCCGCCGTGGATCTGTCCGGCAGAAGCCATCTGTCCTTTGATCTGCAGATTCCCACGGAAAAGGTGGGCAGCTTTGATACGGAGCTGGTACAGGAATTTTGGCTGGGTTTTGTACGGCAGACCCAGTGTACGCTGCATCTGAAACAGCTGGCCGGACAAAATGCCCATCACATCATTGAAGGATGTTTCAAATCCGCTGCCGTCAGTCTCCGGACCGCGGTCAGCATTGATCCGCAGTTTGCGGATGATATACCCTCCACGAAGGGAGTTCTGGAATGATTGCTATCCTCGATTACGGCGTCGGCAACCTGTTTTCTCTGAAAAGCTCCTTTGCTGTCATCGGCGCGGACGCCATTGTGACCGGCAAGGCTGACGATCTTAACGCTGCGGACAGAATCATTCTGCCCGGCGTCGGCGCTTTCGAAGACGCCGCAAAGAAGCTGAAAAAAAGTGGACTGGATCAGGTGCTGATTGATGAAGTGGGCAGAGGAAAACCGCTGCTGGGCATCTGTCTGGGTATGCAGCTTTTATTTGAACGCAGCTATGAATACGGCGAACATGAAGGGCTGGGGCTCATCCCCGGCGTCATCCGCCCCATCGCCGACGTCATTCCAAAGGACTACAAAATACCGCATATCGGCTGGAACGCGCTGCAGCTGGCACGGCAGGAAAATCCCCTTTTCAAATACACAAAAGAAGGGGACTATGTCTATTTTGTACATTCCTACTATGCGGCGGACTGCGATGCATCGGTGATTGCGAAAACCGAATACGGCGCGCCGCTGACGGCTGCCGCAGCCTGCGGCAATGTGTTCGGCTGTCAGTTCCATCCTGAAAAAAGCGGCGGCGCAGGTCTGAACATCCTGCGGGCGTTTTGTGAAACGGAGGCATAATTTATGTATATTTTTCCGGCAATCGATCTGTTCGGGCAAAAGGCCGTTCGCCTGTATCAGGGGGATTACAGCCAAATGACCACCTACGGCGACGACCCCGTCGCCATTGCGTCGGCGTTTGTATGCTGCGGCGCAAAGCATATTCATCTGGTAGATCTGGAAGGCGCGAAAAGCGGCACTACCCCCAATCTGGATATGATCTGCAAAATTAAAGAAGCCAGCAGCGCATTTTGCGAGGTGGGCGGCGGCATCCGCTCCATGGAAGTGATCGACCGCTATCTTTCCGCCGGGCTTGACCGCGTGATCTTAGGCACTGCGGCCGTGACCGATGAAACGTTTCTGGAAACCGCCGTGCAAAAATACGGAAAACATATTGCTGTAGGTGTGGATATCAAAGACGGCTTTGTAGCGGTCAACGGCTGGACAAAACAGTCAGATATTGACGCATTTTCCTTCTGTGAAAAACTGCAGCAGATGGGCGTGGACACGCTGATCTGCACCGACATCACCAAAGACGGCGCCATGGCAGGTACCAATCACGCGCTGTATGCGCAGCTGGCCGGCCGCTTTTCCATGCAGATCATCGCTTCCGGCGGCGTTTCTTCCATAGAAGACGTCCGGCGCCTGACCGCGCTGGGACTGCATGGCGCCATTATCGGCAAGGCTTACTATACCGGCGCCATTGATTTAAAAGAAGCAATCGAGGTGGCTGAATGATTACAAAACGTATCATCCCCTGTTTGGACGTCAAAAACGGCAGGGTGGTCAAGGGTGTGAACTTTGAAGGACTGAAAGATGTTTCCTCCCCGGTGGAGCTTGCGAAATATTACAGCGCCTGCGGCGCAGACGAACTGGTTTTTTATGACATTACCGCATCTGCAGAGGGCAGGAACCTGTTTACGGACATCCTCTGCGAAACCGCGGCCAATGTATTTATTCCCCTGACGGTGGGCGGCGGCATTCACTCCCTGGCGGATTTTGACCGTGTTTTGAAATGCGGTGCCGACAAAGTCAGCGTCAACTCCGGTGCCATTGAACACCCCGAACTGATTGCCGAAGCTGCCAAACGCTACGGCGACCAGTGCGTCGTGCTTTCCGCCGATATCAAACGGGTGGACGGGGTATTCCGCGTATTTGCCAAAGGCGGGCGCGTCAATACCGGTATGGATGCCATCGAATGGCTGAAACGCGGCGTGGCTTCCGGCGCGGGAGAAATCGTGGTCAACTCCATGGATACCGACGGGGTCAAACACGGGTTTGATCTGGAACTGCTGACGGCGGTCTGCGAAGCCGTTTCGGTTCCCGTCATTGCCTCCGGCGGCGCCGGCTGCGTAGAAGATTTCATCACGCTCTTTACAGCCCTTCCCAAAGTGGATGCGGGACTGGCCGCTTCCATCTTTCACTTCGGCGAAGTGAAAATCATGGACTTAAAACAGGAAATGTACAGGAAAGGAATTCCCGCAAGGGTTTCATAAGGTGGTAAAACATGATCGATATCAAAGAATTGAAATTTGATGCGCAGGGACTGATTCCCGCCATCGTTGTGGACGCTGTCAGCAAACAGGTATTAACGCTTGCCTACATGAATGAAGAAAGTCTGAAAATTTCCATGGAGAAAAAACTTACCTGTTTTTACAGCCGCTCCCGCCAGACTCTCTGGCTGAAAGGAGAAACCAGCGGCAATTATCAGCATATCGTTTCCATTACCGCAGACTGCGACAAGGACGCGCTGCTGATTATGGCGGAACCGGATGGTCCGGCCTGCCATCTGGGAACCCATTCCTGCTTCTCCAATCCCCTGTGGGAAAACGACGAATTGCAGGAATTTTCCCTCGAATCCCTGATGCAGCTGCTGGAAGGCAGAAAAGCAGAGAAAAAAGAGGGTTCCTACACGACCTATCTGTTTGAAAAAGGACTGGACAAAATCCTGAAAAAAGTCGGCGAGGAATCCACAGAGGTGATCATCGCCGCCAAGGCCGAAGACAAAAAAGAAACCATTTACGAGATTGCGGATCTGGCGTACCATGTCATGGTGCTGATGGTGGAAGCCGGTATTTCCCTGGAAGACATTCACAGAGAGCTTGCCTCCCGCCATGTCATCGATCATAAAATCAAACAGGAGAAAATGACCCAATGATCCGCCGCGATCTGCACATACACTGCGATTACTGTGACGGCAAAGACCGGCCGGAACAAATCGTGGGCACCGCCATTGCCCGGGGTCTGGACTGCATCGGCTTTTCCTCCCACAGCTATACCTTTTTTGATGAAAGCTACTGCATGTCCAAAGATAAGATCCCGGCATATCAGACGGAAATCGCCGTATTAAAAGAAAGATACAAAGATCAGATTCAGATTCTCTGCGGCATCGAGCAGGATTATTATTCCGCAGAACCCACTGACGCTTATGATTACGTCATCGGCTCGGTGCATTATCTGCGCTGCGGCGAAATTTATCTGCCGGTGGATGAAAGCAAAGACATCCTGCTGGACGGCCTCTGGCAGTATTTTCAAAACGACATCTATGCCATGGCGGAATGTTACTTTTCTATCGTCGCCGATCTGGCGCGCAAAACCGGCGCGGATATCATCGGTCACTTCGATCTGATTTCCAAATTTAACGAAGACGGCGCACTGTTTGACGAGACCCATCCTCGCTATGTGAAAGCATGGCAAAGGGCGCTGGATCAGCTGCTGGCTGCGAACTGCATTTTTGAAATCAATACCGGCGCCATGGCCAGAGGATACCGCACACAGCCCTATCCAAACGCCGACATGCGCCGCTACATCAAAGACCGCGGCGGCCGGCTTTTGCTTTCCAGCGACAGCCACAGCGCGGATACTTTATGCTTTGCATTTGACGCTTGTGAAGCATTTCTCTAACCAAAGCCGCCTGCAAATTGACAATTTTTTCTTTTTACGATCCCGGCGCTTTTTCCATGCATAATTCGCCATATCTTACAGATAATAACTCCATACTTGTTCAAAACGGAGGAAGCAAAAGGTATGAAAGCAACAGGGATTGTTCGCAGAATTGACGATCTCGGCAGAGTTGTGGTGCCGAAAGAAATCAGGAGAACATTCAGGATAAGGGAAGGCGATCCGCTGGAAATCTTCACGAATCATGAGGGTGAAATCATATTAAAAAAATACTCTCCCATCGGAGAGCTTGGGGACTTTGCAAAAGAATATGCCGACTCCCTGGCACAGGTGACGGGGCATATCGTCTGCATCACGGACCGCGACCAGATCATTGCCGTGGCCGGTGGTCCGAAAAAAGAATATCTGGGCAAAAACATTTCCACACAGCTGGATGATACCATCAACAACCGGATGTTTATTCTGGCACACAAACTGGATAAAAAATTCGTGAAAATCATCGACGGAGACGAAGAAATTCAAAGCGAAACCGTATCCCCCATTATCTGCGAGGGGGACGCCATCGGTTCCGTCATCATCTTCGAAAAAGATCCTTATAAAAAAATGGGTGAAGTGGAACAGAAGCTGGCCAATACGGCGGCCGGTTTTCTCGGCAAACAGATGGAAACCTAAAAAAAGCGGTATGAAACCGATGTGTGTTTCGGTTTCATACCGTTTTCATTTATTTTCTGCTTTCGGACAGCAGATCCCGCTTCAGTGCAAACAGCTTGTCGGAAAGATCTACGTACACGTCGTGGGGATTGACCAGACGCTTGGTCTCATCCCAGAGCGTATTCAGTTCCTGCTGGCAGTAGTCTCTGATTTCCATCACACCGGGAGAAGTGTAGACGCATTTTCCCTGATCAAATACTTTGACCAGAATTTCCTTCATTCGATACGTTCCTCCCACCAGACGGGTCTTTTTCCAGGTCTCAATGGGATCAAATATGGTCATATCTTGGGAAATATCGAAGTGTTCTCCCACCAACGCGATTAAATCAGCAATGATAATGCCGGAATCATTGTCATAGATCCGGAAAATGGTTTTATTGCCGGGATTGGTGATCTTGTCGGTATTCTCCGAAATCTTGATCCGGGGAATGAAGCTGCCGTCCTCTGCCTGTACCGCGGAGAGCTTGTAAACCCCGCCGAAGGCCGGGCAGTCCTTGGACGTAATCAGGTTGGTGCCCACGCCCCAGGAGGTGATCGCCGCATGCTGAATCTTCAGACTGGAGATCAGATGCTCGTCCAGATCACTGGAAGCGGAAATAATGGCATCCGGAAAACCTGCGTCGTCCAGCATCTTTCTGGCCTTTTTCGAAAGATAGGCCAGATCGCCGCTGTCCAGACGAATACCGTAATTTTTCAGTTCCATACCCGCTTCCCGCATTTCCGTAAATACCCGGATGGCATTGGGAACGCCGGATTTTAAGGTGTCGTAGGTATCCACCAGCAGCAGCGCCGCTTCCGGATACAGATCCGCATAGGTTTTGAATGCGGTATATTCGTCGGGAAAACTCATGACCCAGCTGTGGGCATGGGTGCCTTTCACCGGCACGTCAAACAGCTGCCCCGCCAGCACATTGCTTGTTCCGATACAGCCGCCGATCATGGCTGCTCTGGCTCCATAGGTACCCGCATCCGGTCCCTGTGCGCGCCGCAGACCAAATTCCATCACCCCGTCGCCCTGGGCGGCATGTACCACCCGGGCTGCCTTCGTGGCGATGAGACTCTGATGATTCATGATATTTAAAATAGCGGTTTCCACCAGCTGTGCCTGCATGATGGGCGCTATGACCTTGATGATAGGCTCTCTGGGGAAAATCACGCTGCCTTCCGGAATGGCGTAAATGTCTCCCGTGAAACGAAATTCCGCCAGATAGGCCAGAAAATCTTCATCAAAGATATGTAAGCTCCGCAGATAATCGATATCTTCCGGTGAAAAATGCAGATTTTTGATATAATCAATGATTTGCTCCAGTCCTGCCGCAATGGCATACCCGTTTCCGCAGGGATTGTCCCGGTAAAACGCATCAAAAATCACGGTCTGATCCTTGCCGGATTTAAAATATCCCTGCATCATGGTCAGCTCATACAGATCGGTCAGCAAGGTTAAATTCAAAGTGCTCATATTTCCTCCAATGCAGGAAAGAGCCATTCAAAAAAATGAATGGCTCCTTTTTTCCTGTTTCAATCTGAATCAGATGGAATTAACGGCCATACTGGCAATCGTTGTTGCCGGATTCGGTCGTCCACATCTCAAGCATGTTGATCGGGTCGTCGAAGTCTGCCAGCCAGCCTTCACGAGCGATATCGAAATTACCCTGCTTTCTGTCCTCCAGGAATACGTTCCATTCTTCTGGTTGGATACTCATATCGATACCGATCATTGCAAAGTCGCTCTGTACGATCTGTGCAACGCCTACGTGGCCTGTACCATCATTGGTCAGGTATGTCATGGTGATGGGCGTTTCATCAGAAAGCATGTTGTTTTCATCAAACTTGAAGCCTGCAGCTTTCAGATACTTCACAGCTTCTTCGATTCTTGCATCCTCGTCTTCCAGAATCTCAAAATATGCGTTGTCGTCCTTGGCAGGTTTGAAGATACCGCCGTTGCCGTCAGACATACCAATCGGGATGTAGGAGTTCGCAGCGATCTGCCCGGTCTGTCCCACTGTCTCACAGATATTCTCACGATCGATCAGTGCGCTTAAGCCCAGACGCATGCAGGTTGCTTCTTCCGGTGTCATATCCGCAAACAGTTCGCTCTTGCAGTTGAAACCGATATAATAGGTACCCAAGTTGTCAATAACCTTGAACTCAGGGTTGTCAATCAGGCTTGCGATTTCATCGGTGGGAACCGTATCAATAAAATCTACGTCGCCCGCGTTGTATGCGGCATAAATGGCTGTATCATCTGCGGAAAGCATGAACTCCAGCTTGTTGACGGTAACCTTGTCCGCATTGTGATAATACGGGTTCTTCTCATAGGTCATGGATGTGTCATGAGACCACCCAGTACATACGTACGGTCCGTTGCTGACAAATCCGGCTTCCTGACACCAGCCGCCCGGTGTGGTCTTCCAATCCGCGTAAGCTTCAACGGCAGACTGCTTTACGGGGAAGAAGGTGGGGAATGCCATCAGGCCTTCAATATAAGCGCAGGGTGCGGTCATGGTAAATTCAAAGGTTGTCGCATCTTTTGCTTCTACTGCAAGGTCGTTAGGATAACCAACAACTGTGGAGAACATATAGCCGTAATCGGAAGCGGTTTCTTCCGAAGCGGCACGTTTCCAGGAGTACGCAAAATCTTCTGCGGTCAGATCAGAACCGTCAGACCATTTCAGGCCGTCCTTCAGAGTAACGGTATAGGTCATGGAGCCGTCGTCATTGGCTGTGGAAGTATAGCTCTCTGCCAGATCCGGAATGGTGTTGCCTTCTTCATCATAGGTATAAAGACCTGCAAAAGAGTTAACTGCCAGACAGGCACCGTCCACGGAACTGTTTAGCGCGGGATCCAGATAATCCGGCTCGCTGGCCAGATTCAGACGAAGCGTATCAGAACCATTGGACATCGTCGTATACTGGAAGAACTTGTAACCGAACAGATTTGCAAAAATACCGTCTACATAATCCTTCTGCATGTAAATATCATTGTAGTAATACAGCGGAACCACGCAGCCGTTGGACATCAGAATGTCCTCTGCATCATGCATCATATCCGCACGCTTCGCATAATCTGTCTCTGCTTTGATCTGTGCAATCAAATCGTCGTACTGTGACCATTCACTGACAGGATCGATAAACGCATCGCTGACCAGAGACGCTGCATCTGTGCTTTCGGTTTTTGTAGTGTCTTTATCCTTGTTGTCTGTGGTACTCGTCTTGGAGCCACAGGCAGAAAGAGAAAAGACCATAACCGCAGCAAGCAGCACTGCAAGAACTTTCTTCATTTCTTTCACCTCTTATTTTTTTTATAAAATTTCAGAAGGCAATGCCTGTCTGAAATTTCGTTTCATTATACTATGGAAAGGAAAAAATTGCAATCTATTTCCAGTTATTTGTTCCAGCAGGCCACCTGATGGCCGTTTCCGCGGTCTGTCAGCGTGGGCATTTCTTTGGCGCACTGCTCGGTGGCATACCGGCAGCGGGTCCTAAACGGACAGCCGCTGGGCATATTCAGCGGGCTGGGCACATCGCCTTCCAGTACGATTCGTTTCCGGCTGCGAGTGACGTCCGGATCGGGAATCGGCACCGCCGACAGCAGCGACTGGGTATAGGGATGGATCGGAGATTCGTTCAGTTCATCCGCATCCGCAATCTCCACGATCTTGCCCAGATACATCACCGCGATTCGTTTGGAAATATGATGCACCACCAGAAGGTCATGGGCAATAAACAGATAGGCTACACCCAGTTTTTCCTGCAGTTCTTCAAACATATTGATGACCTGCGCCTGAATGGACACATCCAGAGCGGAAACCGGTTCGTCACAGACAATAAACTCAGGATTCACCGCCAGCGCCCGGGCAATGCCGATACGCTGTCTCTGTCCGCCGGAAAATTCATGGGCATACCGGGTGGCGTGCTCCGCATTCAGACCTACAAAAGACATCAGCTCCAGAATCTTGTCCCGGCGTTCCTTCCGGTTTGTATAGAGCTTATGTACATCCAGCGGCTCCCCGATAATATCCTCCACCGTCATCCGCGGGTCCAGTGAAGAATAGGGATCCTGAAATACCATCTGCATTTTCTTGCGCATGTGAACAATGTTTTTGTCGTTGACCTCTTCTCCCTTGAACAGCACCTGTCCCGCCGTGGGTTTGTACAGCCGCAGGATCGTCCGTCCCACCGTGGTTTTGCCGCAGCCTGACTCACCGACCAGACCTAAGGTTTCGCCCTTTTCAATGGTAAAGGACACGTCGTCCACCGCTTTTAACGGAAGGGTTTTTCCTATGCCGTTGCGGACAGAAAAATATTCTTTTAAGTTCTTTACCTCAAGCAGATGTTCACTCATTTTCCTGTCCTCCTTCTTGCATCAGCTGATCCCGGACATTGACCCAGCAGGACGCTTTGTGATTTTCATTGATGGTCATTTCCTCCGGCCGCTCCGTCAGACAAATCTTCATTGCCGCATTGCAGCGGGTACAGAAAGCGCAGCCCTTCGGCAGATTGAGCATATTGATGGGCGTTCCTTCAATGGGCTCCAGCCGTTTCTTCATATTATTAACGTTCGGAATGGAACGCAGCAGCCCCTTGGTGTACTCATGCCGGGGATTGTAGAATATTTCACTTGCGGTGCCGCGCTCACAGATGCGGCCACCGTACATGACAATGATATTGTCGCACATATCCGCGATAACGCCCAGATCATGGGTTACCATAATGACGGCCATGCCCAGCTTGTGCTGCAGTTCCTGCATCAGTTCGAGAATCTGGGCCTGAATGGTTACGTCCAGCGCCGTGGTGGGCTCATCAGCAATCAGGATATCCGGCTCGCAGGCCAGCGCCATAGCAATCATCACACGCTGCCGCATACCGCCGGAAAGCTCATAGGGATACTGTTTGATTCTTTTTTCCGGTTCATTGATGCCCACCAGTTCCAGCAGTTCTATGGCCCGGGCTTTGACTTCCGGCCCCTTCTTATCGGTATGCAGGCGAATGGCCTCGCCGATCTGATTGCCGATGGTAAACACCGGATTCAGGCTGGTCATGGGATCCTGGAAAATGATGGAACAGGATTTTCCCCGGAAACCGCGCATCTGTTTTTCGCTCCACTGCGCCAGATCCTGCCCCTTATACAATACGCGGCCGCTGACGACTCTGCCGGTGTCGGCCAGAATCTGCATAATGGAATAGGCCGTAACGCTTTTGCCGGAACCGGATTCGCCGACGATGCCAAGAATTTCTCCGGGATTTAAGTTGAAGGACACGCCGTTGACCGCCTGTACTTCTCCGGAATCTGTAAAAAACGATGTGTGCAGATCCTGCACGCTCAGAAGATATTCACTCATCTCGATCACCTCTTCAGTTTAGGGTCAAACGCGTCTCTCAAGCCGTCCCCCAGCAGGTTCAGGCTCAGAACGATCAGACAGATCATAATCGCGGGAAATACCAGTTTATACGGGTAACTCTGCAGTCCCTCTCTTGCCGCATTGGCCAGGGAGCCCAAAGACGGCATGGGTACCTTGACGCCCAGGCCCACAAAGCTTAAGTAGCTTTCCGTAAAGATGGCGGAAGGAATCTGCAGCGCCGTCGAAATAATGATGACCGACAGGCAGTTGGGAATGATGTGCTTCCGGATGATGCGGGAGGGCTTCGCGCCGATGGACTTCGCCGCCAGAATATATTCATTTTCCTTAATGGAAAGAATCTGACCGCGAATCAAACGCGCCATGCTGACCCAGTACAGCAGACCGAACACAATAAAGATGGAAATCATATTGGTACCCAGCTTGGCGAAAATAGTGCCCGTAGGGAATTTCAGCACTTCATTGAGCACCACGGAAAGCAGAATAATGATCAGCATATCCGGCAGGGAATATATGATATCCACGACCCGCATCATGATCAGATCCACCTTTCCTCCCAGATAGCCGGAAATACTTCCGTACAGCAGGCCGATGATCAATACGATAATACTGGCGAAAAATCCCACCAGCAGGGAAATCCGCGTTCCGTAAATTACACGGATGAAATAGTCACGGCACAGATCGTCCGTTCCGAAAATATGGGGGAACCGCTTGTTGCCCTGTGCGATATACTCCTGCTCCTTTTCACTGTAAGTAAAGGGCGCCAGATTTTTGGCCGTTTTGTCGCGCTTTCCTTCAATGCTGAGCATTTCCGAATATCCGTAAGGCACCACCATGGGCGCCACGATAATGGTCAGTAAAATGATGCAGAGCAGCACAATACTCAAAACCGCCAGTGGATTTTTAAACAGCTTGCGCATACCATCCTTAAAAAAAGTGGTGCTTTCGCTCATCACATCCTGCTGTTTCTTTTCGTCCTCCGTCGCCGGTGAGAACTTTGCCAGATCGATCTGGGCGCTGAGGATACTCTTTTTTGGAAGTTGATTCGTATTTTTTCCCATGTTCTTATCCTCCGTCACTCATATTTGATTCTGGGATCTACCAGCTTGTAAAGCAGATCGCAGATCAGATTTGCCACCACCATCAGGAAGGCCAGAAAGACCGTGGTAGCCATAATCAAAGTATAGTCCCGGTTGTTGATGGCGTTTACAAACTTGCTGCCGATACCGCCGATGGTAAATACGGTTTCGACCACCATGGATCCGGTGATGATGTAGGCGATTTCGGGGCCTGCATATGTAATCACCGGAATCAGAGAATTTCGCAGCGCGTGCTTGAATATCAGTTTCCAGCGGGATACGCCCTTGGACCGGGCTGTCCGGATATAATCCTGGCTCAGCGCATCCAGCATACTGGTCTTTGCCAGTCGGGTGGTATATGCCATGGGATACGCCGCCAGCGAAATCACCGGCAGCAAATAATTATGAGAGGATGCGCTCCATACCGGAAGCCAGCCCAGCTTGATGCAAAATACCAACAGCAGCATGGTGGCCAGTACGAAACTCGGCACCGCCGTAAACAAGGTTGAGAGAAATACGATAATCCGGTCCGGCAGCTTGTTGCGCATCAGTGCGGCAATACTCCCCAGTATTGTTCCCAGTACCAGTGCAAATGCAACCGCCGTAAGGCCAAGCCTCGCGGAAATCGGAAAGGACTCGCCGATAATGGCGGTTATCTCCCGGCCGTTTTTCAGGGAAACGCCCAGGTCTCCCGTTACCAGTCCTTTCATCCAGAGCAAAAACTGCGTTCCCACACCCTTGTCCAGATTGTACCTTTGGTTCAGCGCCTGTATGGTAGCTTCACTTAAAGCTTTTTCTTTGTTAAAAGGACCGCCGGGAACCGCGTGCATTGTAAAAAACGTGATGGCGCATATGATTACGATGGAAAGAATCGCAAGCAGTATACGCTTGATGACATATCTACCCACTGTCATTTCTCCTTCCTGCAAGGCAATAAATCCCGCATGTTATAAAATAATAAAATATTATACACTTTTCTGTATTTTCTGTCAATAAAATGCCGGCCCGTTTCCACGAGCCGGCATTTTTAATGAATATTTTTGGAATATTTATACAATTTGTCTGATCGCCAGACATCTGGCATTTCTCTATTGCGAAACAGGAAGAGAAGGAATCAGCTTCGCTGCATACTGCAGAATATACAAAGCATCGGCTGCCGTAATCTGGCCATCCTGATTTGTATCGGCTGCAGCCGCTTCTTCCGCTGTCGGTTCCGCCAGTTTCGCTGCAAATCTCAAAACTGCCAGAGCATCCGTAGCACTGACGCCATCATTTTCATCGACCTCTCCGGTTCCTCCTTCTGCTGCCGGTTTATTCGCAGGATCCGGTCTCCACTGTACCTTCGGATTGTCCGAAATCTTGATCGGATCGCCTGCCAGTTCGTTCAGATAGAGTTCCAGGTTGGTATATCCTTCATCTGAAAGGCTGATGCTGCTGCCGTCAATCCACTCGTTGGGATCCAGGCCATGTGCAGTTTCCCAATCATCGGGAATACCGTCTCTGTCGGTATCTGCCGGCGCTTCGCCGCCCTTGAAATTCGTTTCGTTGGGATATCCGTCATCTGTCAGCGGTGTTCCGTTCACCAGATCCGCCTGACTGTCAATGATGCCTGCCCATCCGTCTTTGCTTCCTTTGTATGTAGATTGATTGGTCGTCACTTCTTTGATGTATCTGCTGTCAATATAATCATATGCGGGTTTGTTCGCGCCTGCGCCTTTCACCGGATCGATGACTTTCTGGTATGCTTCTTCCGCAGTGTCCGTATTGACAAAGGACTCAAAGAAAGGTTCTTTACTGATGCACTCTTCCTGAGGTGTAGGACCTTTGATACCGGCTTTTGCATAGACTGTCTCAAACGCATTTTCCTCCGGACTCAGCAGCGTCTGCCCAAAGAAATCCACATACTGGTTTCCGGAAAGATATGCCATCTGGTGATCATCCGGATTGCTCAGTTCGTTGCCGTCGATAGTGAAGATCGGCATTTCCTGACTGGATGCGCCCATCTTATAATAGTTATTGACAAAGTTGACACGTCTGGCACCGCCGTCTGTGGTTCTGTCACGATAATTGTATACTACATTGTTTCTGATATCAATTTGTCCGCCGTAGGTTTTATTATCTGCGCCTACGCCGCCTGCCATGGACCAGTTACGTCCGGCGTTGTTGATCAGCAGATTGTGATGGAAGCTGCCCTTGTCACCACTGATGGACGCCGCATAGGAATGACGCTCTGTCTTAGTCGGATCACGGTCCGCCGCACTGCCGCTGGCAGATGCTTCATAGTGGATCGAATTGCTCAGCGTCTCACCGATGATATTCCACTGGAAGGTGATGCCTTTCGCATTTCTGGAACTGAAGCCTTCGTCGGTGGCCCAGGAAATGGTACAGTGATCAACAATGACATTATTGCTGCCGGCTACGCCCATACCACCGGTGCCGCGATTGTCGGGAACGCCGTCTCCGTCAGCGTCGATAGTGCCGTTCCAGTCGCCGACACGCACACGGATATCACGGATGACCACATCCTGCGTACCCATGGTACCGAAATCCCATCTCGTTAATGTAATACCGTCGCCGGGTGCGGTCTGTCCCGCAACGTAAACGTTGCCGCCGTCTGAAGGGATCAGAAGCTGTTTCTGCAGCTGGATCACACCGCCGACCTTGAAGATGACCACGCGGGCACCTTTTTCATATTCCAGCGCATACCGCAGAGAGCCTTTGATCGGCACATCTGTGTCATTGCCCTGGGCATCCTTCTCATATCCGTCTTCCAGCGTAGTTACTTCTATTACCCTGCCGCCGCGGCCGGGTCTTGCGTAACGGCCGTATCCTTCTGCTGTAGGGAAAGCCAGATGGGCGATTTCAAAACTCATAACCTTTCCTCTGACCCAACTGTTATCTGCAAAAATTTCATCTACCCGCCAGTAATAGGTCTGCATGGGTTTGATGTTTACTTTTTCTATTATCTGATCATAACTAAATGTGGTTTCTTTCAGTCTTACGCATGTGGGATCGTCATCCAAATGCGACGCAACGGAAGTATAGTCCGTGCCGATAAAGAGCCGGTGTTCCACTGCACCGTCCGCTGCTTCCCAGGAAAGTCCGTTTTCCAGCAGGAAGTGCGTGTCGCCGTCCGCCGGGGAAGGATTTTTAATGGAATGCTTCGGATCTACGCCGTCAACTTCAAAGGCGCAGAGCACCGGTGTCCCATCCTCAGAGCTGAAGGTGATCTCAACCGGTTCGCCTTCCTTGGCTTCAAAGCTGTGGAAAAAGATCGTACTGTCATCATCTTCATATAATTCCTTCGAATTGGAGTTTCTGGAAAGCTGCAGATCTTCCTCCACCACCTCTCCGTTAATGGACACCGTCATATGATCGCCGTAAACCGTACCGGTATAGAAAATATTGTTCCAGGTCGCAATCGTATGCGTACCGGCAGCCAGACCGCTGATTTCCAGTGTCATGGCGCTGTTGTCGAAACTGTTCTTCAATCTGGCGCCGTCCATAGACAATACCGGAGATTTTCCGTCTGTACGTACCAGATTCCGGTTTGCATCTGCAAAAACCAGTTTCGTACCGCCGCCTAATTCACTGCCGCGCAGGGTAAAGGTAAGGCCGTCCACCGTAAACGAAGGCGCTTCTTCCCCGCCGTTTGCCAGACTCCAGTCCGCAAACAGCTCAGAGCGGACATTGGTTCTGTTATCCGTCGCATCATTAATATCCACGCCGATACTCTTAAATTCCACTACTGCGGCTTCCGCTTCCATCCTGCCGGTTGCTGCGGCCGGAAGCTGCGGCAACAAACTGGTACACAATACCAGCGACAGCACAGCGGATATCATTTTCTTCAATCTCATATCGCTTTCTCCTTTTCTTTATTGTGGTGCAGCAGAGAAAAGATTCCCCCGCCAAAATATCATAGTATAAATAATTTTAACTTATTATTTGCTTTTTTGCAATCGCTGAATTGCTGCTTTTTTTTAGACATACTGCCTAATTTGCCGGGTTTCTCCGGATTTTCCTTGATTTTTCCCTGCTTTTGATTTAACCTTATATTAATATTTTATTAATGCATTTGATGATTTTAAAGGAGGATTTCAGATGACGATAAAGCAGTTGATCCAACGTGTTTCCTGCCTTGCAGTAGTGATTTCCCTTGCTTTTTCATTTTCCGTCTTTGCAGACAGCGAAAACAATCCTGAACCGCAGGGAACCCTCACTACGACAGTCAAAACCGGCGATGCCGATAACGACGGCGCCATCACAGCGGGTGACGTGCTTGCCATTATTCGAATGGCCAGCGGCACGATTGCCGCCCAGCCGCTCAATTCGTCGATCAGTGATATCGACGGCAACGGCAAGGTTTCCGTCAGAGATGCGCTGGTTCTTTTAAAGGATATCGCGGATATTGAACCGGCACCTGTAGCACTGGGCATAAAAAATGCCGCGGCGCCCGTGTACAAAGTGCCTGAAATGTATGAAAAAAACAGCGACTTTTTAAACGAAACCGCACTGAGTTTCTACGGCGCGGACGGCTACGGCAAATACACCACCGGCGGCCGCGGCGGCAGGGTAATAGAAGTAACCAATCTCAATGACAGCGGCCCGGGTTCTCTGAGTGCAGCCTGCGAGGCGGAAGGCCCCCGCATCGTTGTATTCAAGGTCAGCGGCGTGATCAACGCCATCGACCATGCCATCCACATTAAAAACGACGACATCACCATTGCCGGCGAAACGGCGCCTGGCGACGGCATCTGCATTGCCTCCAACGCCTTTACGGTGGATGCTGACAATGTGATTATCCGTTACATGACGTTCCGTCCCGGTGATACCCTGAATGCCGCCGGAAAATACACGGGCGATGAAGCAGGCGTCGGTGTGGATGCCCTGACCGTCACCGGCAGCCATGTCATTATCGACCACTGCACCGCC
This sequence comes from uncultured Lachnospiraceae bacterium, assembly GCA_947630875.1. Classification (GTDB taxonomy): domain Bacteria; phylum Bacillota; class Clostridia; order Lachnospirales; family Lachnospiraceae; genus CANRIM01. The sequence continues at coordinate 12,420 of CANRJG010000017.1, read as the reverse complement.
GGCTGGGGCACGGACGAAACCCTTTCCGTCACCCACAGCGGCGACGATTATCCCACAGATATATCGGTACAGTGGTGTACCATAGCTGAAAGTCTGGTCCGTAATCCGAATATCGGCAGCGATCTTGGACTGGCTTCGCTGGTTTACGGTGCAAAAGGCTCCAGATATAGTTTCCACCACAACATCTACGCCAGCCACCGCAGCCGTATGCCGGGGCTGGGCAACGACTGCGACTGCGGCGAATGTACGTTTTCCTTTGAATTTTATAACAACGTAGTCTACAACTGGAATGGCACTTCCTCCGGAAAATGCGCAAAGTCAGATACTACCGGCGAACATATTCGTGTCATCAATGCGGATTTTGTAAATAACTACTATATCCCCGGCCCGGATTCAAGTGGCAATTATATTTATTCCGAAGCCGTATACGGGAACTCGCTGTATGCCGCCGGCAATATGATGAACGGCGAAGCGGTCAGCGACGTCAAAGACGTGGTTGTTTTTGAAGACGACGTCAAGGCGACGAGCGCAAATCCTTATTACAATTATGTAAACCCGGAGACCGGCGTTCCCGAACATGAACGCTACTATGATTACGACCATCTGGCAGGTTTCTGGCGGCCGGAGAAGCTGGCCGATTCCATGCTGACAAATGTGCAGTCGGCGGAGGATGCATATACAGACGTTATGCTCTATGCCGGACATTCTCTTTCGAGAGATACGCTGGATACCGGCCTGATTGAAAGTATCCGGAACAAAAACGGCAAATGCATCCGCTCTCCTTTTGAAGCTGCCGGCTGGTCTCAGGGACAGCCGCCCACTGCCACCGGCAAAAACTATGTGGCGTGGATGGAGGAAAATTATCCGAAGATGGCTTCCTATCCGGCCTATATCGACAGTGATCACGACGGCATGAGCGATGCCTGGGAAGATTTTATGAAACTTGACAAAAATGACGCCAAGGATGCCGGATACAAGGTTTACACCAATGAAGCCTATGCCGGCAGCGGCTATACCAATCTGGACGTATTCCTGCAGTTCCTTGTAGAAAATCCGGCGGCGGCCATTCATCTTGGCGAATGATTCTTCATCTGTGATTTCAAAAACGCGTCTGCGGCAAAAAGCAGGCGCGTTTTTATTGACTTTATCGTCGTTTTCGGTATATAATTTTTTGTATTTATCTTACAGTAAGAAAGGAAAGAACTCATGAGCACGCAGGATCGTTATATCAATCCCCTCTGTCAGAGATATGCCGGCGAAGCAATGCAGCACATCTTTTCTCCCGATTACAAGTTTTCTACCTGGAGAAAACTGTGGATCGCGCTGGCAGAAAGCGAAAAGGAGCTGGGCATCCATATCACGGATGAACAGATCGACGAAATGAAGGCGCATATCTATGACATTGATTACGACAAAGCCGCGGAATACGAATCCCGTCTGCGTCACGATGTGATGGCCCACGTCTATACCTTCGGAGAAATCTGCCCGAAGGCAAAGCCAGTGATCCATCTGGGGGCCACTTCCTGCTATGTCGGCGACAACACCGATATTATTGTTATGCGGGAAGCGCTGCAGCTGGTCAAAAAATCTCTGGTCAATGCCATTGCCGCGGTTGCGGCCTTCGCGGAAAAGCACAAAGACCTGCCGACCCTGGCCTTTACGCATTTTCAGGCGGCACAGCCTACCACCGTGGGAAAACGTGCCTGTCTGTGGGCACAGGATCTGCTGATCGATCTGGAACATATTGACTTTGTCATCGGGTCACTGAAATTTGCAGGCTGCAAGGGCACCACAGGTACCGGTGCCAGCTTCCTGTCCCTTTTTAACGGCGATGCCGAAAAAGTGGTGGAACTGGAAAAACGGATTGCCGCAAAAATGGGCTTTGACGCCTCCATGCCGGTTTCCGGACAGACCTATACCAGAAAAATCGACTATATTATTCTTTCCGCGCTTTCCAATATTGCGCAAAGCGCCTGCAAGTTCGCGGGAGATATCCGCCTGCTTTCGCACATGAAGGAATTTGATGAACCCTTCGAAGCAAAACAGATCGGCTCCTCGGCCATGGCCTACAAGCGAAATCCCATGCGCAGTGAGCGTATCGCATCGCTTTCCCGTTTCGTCATTACCGATACCTTAAATCCGGCCCTCACCGCCGCTACCCAGTGGCTGGAGCGGACCTTAGACGACAGCGCGGGGCGCCGGATTTCTCTGCCGGAAGCATTTCTGGCCATTGACGGAATTCTTTCCTTATATATAAATGTCATTTCCGGCGGCACCGTTTATCCCAACGTCATCAACCGGCACCTGAACGAAGAGCTGCCCTTTATGGCTACCGAAAATATTATGATGTACTGTGTGGAACAGGGAAAAGACCGGCAGGAAATCCATGAAGCCATTCGCGAGCTGTCCGTGGCCGTCGCCAAAGAGACCAAATTAAACGGCGGCGCCAACAACCTCTGCGAGCTGATTTTAAAAGATCCCCGCTTTGGTCTTTCCAAAGAAGAACTGGACAGTATCATTAACGTCAAAAACTTTATCGGCATTGCGCCACAGCAGACTGAAACCTTCCTGAACGAATATGTCCGGCCGGTTCTGGATGAAAACGCCGCTCTGCTGGGTCTGGAAGTCGACATTCACGTTTAAGCGGATAAGCCGCTATCTATACAAGGAGGAATTATTATGTTAACTGCTATTGTAGGTATCAACTGGGGCGACGAAGGAAAGGGCCGTATGGTTGACCTTCTCTCCGAAGATTATGACATCGTCTGCCGTTATCAGGGCGGAAACAATGCGGGACACACCGTCATCAACGACCGCGGCCGCTTCATTCTGAATCTGCTCCCTTCCGGCATTCTGCGGGATGAGGCCGTGAATGTTATGGGTCCCGGCATGGTCATCGACATTGAACATCTGACCCATGAAATCGAAGCGCTGAAGGACGCCGGCATTGCCATCACCCCCAAACACCTGAAAATCAGCGACCGGGCCACCATCTGTATGCCCTACCACAAGCTGCTGGACTGCCTGGAAGAGGACCGGCTGGCAGACAAGAAATTCGGCTCCACCCGCCGCGGCATTGCGCCGGTCTACGCAGACAAATATATGAAAAAGACGCTGCGTATGGGCGATTTGCGGCAGCCGGAACTTCTGAAGGAAAAAATCAAAGACATTATGGAATGGAAAAACCTGACCATTGCCAAGGCCTACGGCCACGAAGCCATTACCCCGGAAAGTATGTATGAATGGCTCATGACCTACGGCACACCGTTCCTGGATTACATCACCAATACCACTGTATATCTGGATCAGGCGGAAAAGGCAGGGAAAAAGATCATGTTTGAGGCGCAGCTGGGGGCGCTGCGGGACATCGACTTCGGTATCTATCCTTACACCTCCTCTTCCTCCACCATTGCATCCTATGCCCCCATCGGCGCAGGGGTGCCGCATTTGAAGCTGAGCAATACCATCGGCATTATTAAAGCTTACTCCAGCTGCGTGGGCGAAGGGCCTTTCACCTGCGAGCTGTTTGGAGAAAAAGGAGACGAACTGCGTACCGCCGGGGATGAATTCGGCGCAGCCACCGGACGTCCCAGACGGGTCGGCGGCTTCGACGTGGTGGCTTCCCGCTTTGGTACCCTGGTACAGGGCGCCGACGTACTGGCGCTGACCAAGCTGGATATTCTTTCCTATTTAAAAGAGATCCCGGTCTGCACCGCGTACCGGATCAACGGCGAACTTCGGGACGATTTCCCCGCCATCGATGAGCTGAATATTGCGGAGCCGGTATATGAATACCATCCGGGCTGGAGCTGCGACATTTCCCAGTGCCGGAAGAAAGAGGATCTGCCCAAAGAAGCGCTGGATTATATTGCTTACATTGAAAAAAGCGTTGGCTGCCCTGTGAAATATGTTTCCGTCGGTGCGCAGCGTGAAGCCTGCATTGAAATGTTCTGATGCATGCCGCGTAAAGAAAATTTTTTATGTAAACCGGAAATGACTCGTTTCATTTCCGGTTTTTTCAAAAAAAGAGAAAGGATTTGATTCGAATGTTTATTCCTTACTGCCATGCTTCCGTGCGTCTCACCGGAAGATTTTACGAAGAAAACCGGGCCGCCTCCACCACGGCCTGCGGCTCTTATATCGAAGCAGCCGTCAAAGGAGACTGGGCCATTCTGCATTTTGATATGACAGATCTGATTCCCAGCTATCCCAGCCTCTACATTCAGATCGACGACGGGGACCTCATTGGCAGCGCCGTGGGCGCCCGCCTGTATCTGCGCATGAAAGACGCGGGAGAACACCGCATAAAAATTATTTTCAAAGGCGCCTGTGAAAAACAGAACCGCTGGTTTACCCCCGTGCAGGCAAAAATCAGTTTTGAAGGTCTGGAAGCGGAAGACGCGGCAGCGCTTCCCAAAGACACGCGCAAAACCATTACCTTTATCGGGGATTCCATTACGGAGGGCATCCTGATTTTTCCGGAGCAGACACCTTTCTCCAACAATCTGATGGACCGGGTATATCAGGATGACGTCACCCGCACCTATGCCTGGATTGTCGCAAACGCTTTGGATCTGCGTGCTTCCTTTTGCGCTTACGGCGCCGTAGGCATGACCAAATCCGGCAGCGGCAGTGTTCCGAAGGCACTGGATTCCTACGGCTTCTGTGTGGACGGCGTTCTGCTGAAAGAAGACGGGGCCCCCGATTACATTATGATCAACCACGGCTGCAATGACCGGGGCGCAGACGCGGCGCTTTACTGCAGAGAATACAAGGCATATCTGGATATGCTGCGCGCCCGTTATCCTAAGACAAAAATTTTTGTGCTGGCGCCCTTCTGCGGGGTTCATCTGCAGGAATTAAGTGCCATGGTACATGCATATAATGAAACGAACCGGACAAATATCCGCTATATTGACACCGGAGACTGGATTGCGCCGGAACCGGTCCATCCGCTGGTGGCAGGGCATGCAGCCATTGCGCGGCATTTACTGGAAATTTTGCCCGGAATGTTGTAAAAAAATATTTTTTTCTTGATTTTCCACAAATTCCGCATGACAAGTTCTTTCATTATTCTTGTTTTTTTTTTAACAGTATTATATAATTGTCTGGTCACGAATCTAATCAACGATAGGAGGATATATTATGGCATTGACAAACGAACAGCTTGAACAGTATACTGCCGAGTTGAAAGCCTTCATTGCGGATCACAAAGACATCGATGGTCCCCTGATGCCGATCATGCAGAAAGCGCAGGAACTTTTCGGCTATCTTTCTCTGGATACACAGAAGATCATCGCTGACGCACTTGATATTCCCGTATCAGAGGTATACGGCGTAGCAACATTTTACGCACAGTTTTCACTGCAGCCCAAAGGGGACAATATTATCAGCGTATGTACCGGTACCGCATGCTATGTTAAGGGTGCGCAGGCCGTACTGGATGAAGTCGTAAATATTTTAGGCGTAGAACCCGGTCAGACCAGTGCTGACGGCAAGTTCACCATTCAGGACACCAGATGTCTCGGCTGCTGCGGTCTCGCTCCCGTTATGACGGTCAACCATGACGTTTACGGACGTCTGACGGCAGGCGACGTCAAGGGTATTCTTGAAAAATATTGATTTTCAGAAAACGAAACCACTGGCTTTTTGTACATTGGATTCTATGATAAACAATCAGCACACAGAAAGGAAACACACTATGAAATCATTAGCTGAACTTGCTGCCATCAGAGAGCAGATGCAGGATCAGGTTGCTTTGCGTATCGGCGGCAAGGCTGACGAAAAGTCGAAAGTCCGCGCACATGTGCTTGTCTGCGCAGGTACAGGATGTACTTCCTCCGGCAGCCACAAAGTCGTGGAAGCATTAAATGAACAGCTGCAGGCGAAAAATCTGCAGGAAGAAATCAAGATCGTAACCACCGGATGCTTCGGTCTCTGTGCTTTGGGCCCCGTTATGATCGTTTATCCGGAAGGCACCTTCTACAGCCGGGTGACTGCGGAAGATATTCCCGAAATCGTAAAAGAACATTTTGTAAACGGCAGGCCGGTAGAGCGTCTGGAATACAAGGATCCCCTTGCAGACAACAAAACCCTGCCCCTTCCCGAAACTTCATTCTATAAAAAACAGCACCGTGTTGCGCTGCGCAACTGCGGTGTCATCAACCCTGAAATCATCGAAGAATACATAGCCATGGGCGGCTATCAGGCCCTGGGCAAGGTTCTGACCGAAATGACCCCGGCGGACGTCATCCAGACCATCAAAGACAGCGGTCTGCGCGGCAGAGGCGGCGGCGGATTCCCCACCGGCACCAAATGGCAGTTTGCCGCAAACAGCGTATCCGACAAGAAATACGTGGTTTGTAACGCCGATGAAGGCGATCCCGGCGCATTCATGGATCGTTCCGTTCTGGAAGGCGATCCCCATGCGGTTCTGGAAGCTATGGCTATCGCCGGTTACGCCATTGGCGCCGACGAAGGTTATATTTACGTCAGAGCAGAGTACCCCATCGCGGTACAGCGTCTGAACATCGCCGTTGGCCAGGCCAGAGAAAAAGGCCTTCTGGGCAAGGACATTTTTGGCACAGGCTTCAACTTCGACATTCAGGTACGTTTAGGCTCCGGCGCATTTGTCTGCGGCGAGGAAACAGCGCTTCTGACCTCCATCGAAGGACACCGCGGCGAACCCCGTCCGCGTCCGCCTTTCCCTGCAGTCAAGGGTCTGTTCGGACAGCCCACCATTATTAATAATGTAGAAACCTACGCAAACGTTGCGCAGATCATTATCAACGGCGCCGACTGGTTTGCTTCCATGGGTACGGAAAAGAGCAAAGGCACCAAGGTCTTCGCACTGGGCGGCAAGATTACCAATACCGGTCTGGTGGAAGTTCCCATGGGCACAACCCTCCGCGAAGTTCTCTATGAAATCGGCGGCGGCATTCCGGGCGGCAAGAAGTTCAAAGCGGCACAGACCGGCGGTCCTTCCGGCGGCTGTATCCCGGCTTCCCTGATTGATACGCCCATCGATTACGATTCCCTGATTTCCATCGGTTCCATGATGGGATCCGGTGGTCTGATCGTCATGGATGAAGACAACTGTATGGTAGATATCGCGAAATTCTTCCTGGAATTCACAGTAGACGAATCCTGCGGAAAATGTACGCCGTGCCGTCTCGGAACCAGAAGAATGCTGGAGATCCTGACCCGTATCACGGAGGGCAAGGGCGAAGACGGTGATATCGAAAAGCTGGAAGAGCTTGCCATGAACATCAAAGCCACCGCACTCTGCGGTCTCGGACAGACAGCGCCCAACCCCGTACTTTCCACACTCCGCTATTTCAGAGACGAGTACGAAGCGCATATTTATGAGAAACGCTGTCCGGCAGGACATTGTAAGAAACTTGCAAAGATCATGATCGATCCTGAAAAATGTAAGGGATGCAGCCTCTGCTCCAAGGTTTGCCCTGTGAATGCAATCAGCGGACAGGTCAAGAGTCCGTTTGTCATCGATCAGGAAAAATGTATCAAATGCGGAACCTGTGTCGAAAAATGCAGATTCGGCGCGATCGTGAAGAAATAACAGGCAGGAGGAAATGATAATGAATATGGTTACACTGACAATTGATGGCATTCAGGTGACTGTTCCATCCAATTATACCATCCTCGAAGCGGCAAGAGAGGCACATATTACCATCCCTACGCTTTGCTATTTAAAGGATATCAATCAGATCGGCGCCTGCCGTATCTGTCTTGTGGAAGTTGCCGGAGCAAGAGGTCTGATGGCTTCCTGTGTGACACAGGTTGGCGAAGGCATGGAAGTAAAGACAAATACCGAAAAGCTTCGCAAAGCCAGAAAACTCAACCTTGAGCTTTTATTATCGGATCACAACAGAGAGTGTACCTCCTGCGTGCGTTCCGAAAACTGTGAATTCCAGAAACTCTGCCGCGAATACGGCGTGGAAGATTATCCTTACGACGGTGCAAAAGCGCCGGCGGAACTGGATGATTTCAGTCCTTCCATCATTCGCGACAATTCCAAATGTATCAAATGCCGCCGCTGCGTTGCGGTTTGTACCAATGTACAGAAGATCGGCGCCATCGGCGCCATCGGCAGAGGCTTCAAGTCCAAGATCGCATGTGCTTTTGACAAGAGCCTCGCAGATTCTCCCTGCGTCAACTGCGGACAGTGTATCACCGCATGTCCTGTGGGCGCGCTGCGTGAGAAGTCATCCATTGACGAAGTCTGGATGGCCATCAACGATCCGGACAAATATGTGGTTGTACAGCCCGCCCCTGCGGTACGTGCTTCCATCGGTGAAGAGTTTGGTATGCCCATGGGTACGCCGACTACCGGCAAGCTGGCTGCGGCGCTGAAACGTCTGGGCTTTGACAAGGTATTTGATACCGACTTCGGCGCAGATATGACCATTATGGAGGAAGGCACCGAGCTCATCGCCCGTCTCAATGACAAAGACGCGGTACTGCCGATGATTACTTCCTGTTCTCCGGGCTGGGTCAAATACTGCGAGACCTTCTTCCCGGATTTCATTCCCAACCTTTCCAGCTGCAAATCGCCGCACGAAATGCTGGGTGCTGCCGTGAAGAGCTACTTTGCGGAAAAGAACAATATCGATCCTGCGAAAATCTTCGTAGTTTCGGTGATGCCCTGTACCGCAAAGAAATTCGAAGCAAAACGTCCCGAGCTTTCCAACAACGGTCTTGCCGATGTGGACTGCGTCCTGACCGTACGCGAACTGGCCCGCATGATCAAACAGGCCGGCATCAACTATGCAGAGCTGCCCGATGAAGACTTTGATGATCTTCTGGGTGAATCCACCGGTGCAGGCGTCATCTTCGGCGCAACCGGCGGTGTTATGGAAGCTGCCCTTCGAACCGTTTATGAAAAGGTTACCGGAAAGACACTGGAGAAAGTTGATTTCGAAGCTGTCCGCGGTACCGAAGGCATCAAGGAAGCGGAAATCGATCTGGACGGCAAAAAAATCCGTGTCGCTGTTGCCCATGGTACCGGAAATGCGAAGAAACTTCTGGAATCCGTTCGCAGCGGAGAAAAATCCTATGAATTTATTGAAGTTATGGGATGCCCCGGCGGCTGCGTCACCGGCGGCGGACAGCCCATCGTTTCCTCTTCGGATCTGATGGTCAAGGACGTCAAAGCACTCCGTGCAAAAGCCCTCTATACCGAGGATGCAAACAAACCGTTACGGAAATCCCATGAGAATGTTCAGCTGCAGAAACTGTATGCGGAATATCTCGGAGAGCCCGGCGGACACAAAGCACACGAGCTGCTGCATACCCATTACGAGCAGCGTCCGATGTTCAAATAATCTGCGTTTTTTGCAAAGGCGGTCCATTGAAAAATGGACCGTCTTTTTTCATTTCTGTAAAGCCATCGTCATATAGTAATAAAAAACGGATGTTTCCATGGAAATATACCTTGTCAAAGAAGGCGACACCGTCAATGCTGTGGCAGACCGCTTCGGTGTGTCCCCTGCCAGACTGTCTTATGACAATCAAATCAATGAAAGGAATCTGGTGGTGGGCGAAGCGCTGATCATCTGCATCCCCAAAACCACCTACACCGTAGTGCCCGGAGACACGCTCTCTTCCGTTGCCGCGGCAAACAATACCACGGAAAAAAACATTTTGCGACACAATCCGTACCTTGTCTTCGATTCCTATCTGCAGGCCGGCGAAACCATTATCCTATCCTGTGACGATGACCCCGTCTTTCCCGCAGACATCAACGGTTATGCCTATCCTTATATTGCCAGAGATATCCTCTATGAAACCCTGCTGTACTTAAGTTCTCTGTATATCTTTTCCTACGGTTTTACCCCGGAAGGCACGCTGATCCCCACAGATGATGCGGAACTCATCAGCGCCGCAAAAGCTTTTTATGTAGATCCGGTCCTCGTACTGACGGCGCTGAACGCTTCCGGCGTTTTCTCCAATGAACTCAGCCACAGCCTTCTGATCAGTGAAGACGCCCAGACACGCATTATCTCGGAATTGATTGAAACCATGTCCGCCAAAGGTTATACCGGGGTTGATGTGGATTTTGAATATGTTCTGCCGGAGGACCGCACACGGTACGTCCACTTTGTGGAACGTCTCACTGCCGCGTTGAATGAAGAAGGTTTTCAGGTCACCGTAGCCCTTCCGCCCAAGGTTTCCGACGATCAGCCGGGCACCCTGTATGAAGGCGTGGATTACGAGGGACTGGGCAGCGCCGCAAACAAGGTACTTTTAATGACCTATGAATGGGGCTATACTTACGGCCCGCCCATGGCCGTGGCGCCTCTGCCCAATGTCATTCGTGTGCTGGACTATGCAGTGTCCAAAATCGACCCGTCCAAAATCAACATGGGTATCCCCAATTACGGCTATGACTGGCCCCTGCCCTATATCAGAGGCGAAACAAAAGCGACTTCCATCGGCAACGCCCAGGCCGTCTCCATCGCCTGGGAAAACGGCGCGGATATTTCCTATGACGACTCTGCCCAGTCTCCGTTTTTCTATTATACGGATCTGGATTCCCCGGTGCGGGACGCGGGGCATGTGGTCTGGTTCGAAGACGTGCGCAGCTTCACGGCAAAATATAACTTAGTGCAGCAATACGGATTTAACGGCATCGGTTACTGGCAGCTGATGCGCCTGTTCCGCGCCAACTGGCTGCTGGTGCTGGCTTCTTTTCAGATCAAATAAGGGCTTCGGCTTGCTATTTTGCAGACTTCGTTGTAAAATCTCTGTATATGATGAAAAGGAGTCCGGCATGAAACGAATTGTACTGACGGGCGGCGGCACCGCCGGCCACGTGACGCCAAATATTGCTTTGCTCCCGCGCCTGAAAGCGCTGGGTTATGAAATTGATTATATCGGTTCCACGGACGGCATGGAACGCGGTCTGATAGAAAAAGAGGGGATTCCCTATTATCCCATTGCCTGCGGAAAACTGCGGCGGTATTTCAACCTCCGCAATTTTACGGATCCCTTTCGCGTCATCAAAGGTTACGGGCAGGCGCTGCGGATCTTAAAACAGCAAAAGCCGGACGTGGTGTTTTCCAAAGGCGGCTTTGTTTCCGTTCCGGTGGTTATGGCAGCCCATTTTCTGCACATCCCGGCGATTCTGCATGAATCGGATCTGACGCCGGGTCTTGCCAATAAAATTTGTGGACGCTTTGCTTCCCGCTTCTGCTGTAACTTTCCGGAAACCCTGGCCTGTCTGCCGGCCGGCAAAGCCGTACTGAGCGGTACCCCCATCCGCAGCGAACTGCGAAACGGCGACGCCGCCAAAGCGCTGCGGCTGTGCGGATTTCAAAATGACAAGCCGGTGATTCTGGTCATGGGCGGCAGTCTCGGTTCCGTGAAGATCAACGAGGCAGTTCGAAACATTCTGCCGCAGCTGACAAAACGCTATCAGGTCATTCACCTCTGCGGCAAAGAAAAATGCGATCCCGCTTATGATCATATTCCGGGATACCGGCAGTTTGAATATATTTCCGAAGAGCTGCCGGATCTGTTTGCGGCTGCCCGGATCATCCTCTCCCGGGCGGGAGCCAACGCCATCTGCGAATTCCTGGCGCTTAAAAAACCCAATATTCTGATCCCCCTTTCGAAAAACGCCAGCCGGGGGGACCAGATTCTCAATGCCCGCTCCTTTGAAAAGCAGAATTTCTCCAAGGTGATCGAAGAAGAGGAACTGACCCCGGAACTGCTGCTTAAAACCATCGACGACCTTTATCAAAACCGTGACTTCTACATACAGCAAATGGCCCGGGCGAAAGCCGCCGACGCCATCACGATCATCACGGATGAAATCGAAGCCCTTTGTAAAAAATAAAAAAAACGGAAGCTTTCTCTTTTCAGAAAGTTTCCGTTTTTTCTGTCCTGTCCTGTGGACGCCTACGGCTGGCGAATCAGAGATACCAGCGCCGCAGCGTCTTCCGGATTCAGTTCCTGCGGTTTCCAAAGCGGCAGCGCGTTGTCGTCATAGCGGGGAATCAGATGCATGTGAAAATGCATGACGGTCTGTCCTGCGGCGGCCCCGTTGTTCTGTACCAGATTGAACCCGGTGCAGTGCAGCACCTCTTTCATCCGGCAGGCCATCTTTTTGGCCAGCACCAGCGCCTTAGATGCCACCGCGTCGTCCAGTTCATAAAGATTTTCGAAATGCTCCTTCGGCAGGATCAGCGCATGGCCTTTTGTGGCCGGTCCGATATCCAGCACCACTCTGAAATCCGCATCCTCATACAGTGTTGAAGAAGGTATTTCACCGTTTGCGATTTTACAGAAAATGCAGTCGTCTTTTTTCATGATCCGTCCCCCTCGTATAATATTTTCCAGATACATAAACACGTACCTTGATAACTTTGTTCAATCGGCTTAGTAAAGCCCATGGTA
>CANRJG010000016.1 GCA_947630875.1 uncultured Lachnospiraceae bacterium | reverse complement strand
CTATACACTTCCTCGTTGCCTGGGCGTGTTCGGGACTTTCACCCGTTAGAGCGCGCCCATGGCGCGCAAACAAAAAGATACCGGCTTTTTTCGGCCGGTATCCGCGCTCTCTTCTTATAAAAATTATTCTCCGCTGGCGCCGTAGTTGGAAAGCACCCGGGCGGAAGGGTCGTTGACGTTGCAGCCCTCCCATTCCTTGTTGGGCATCCAGAAATCCGTTACCATTTCTGACTGTCCGGGATAGAATTTTTCGAAAATCTCCCGATACAGCAGGGATTCCTTCGTAAAAGGCGCGGCGTGGGTATATTTTTTCCTTCGTTCTTCAAAGTCCGCATCCGTATAGCAGGTTTCGGCGTAAGCCTTCAGATGATCCACCATGGAGTGTCCCACCGCGTCAGAGAAGGCGGCCTTTTCCCGCATCAAAATATCCCGGGGCAGATAGTCCCCTTCAAAGGCGTGCCGCAGCAGATATTTGCCCTTGCCATAGACGTTCATCTTTTTCGCCGGGTCGATGGCCATGACATACTCCACGAAATCCAGATCGCCGAAGGGCACGCGGGCCTCCAGCGAGTTTACGGAAATGCAGCGGTCCGCCCGCAGTACGTCGTACATATGAATCTCCCGGATCCGTTTCTGCGCTTCCGCCTGAAAGGCCTCCGCGGAAGGGGCAAAATCCGTATATTTATAGCCAAACAGTTCGTCGGAAATTTCTCCCGTTAAAATGACCCGCACGTCGGTGGTCTCATGGATCGCCTTGCACACCAGATACATGCCGATGCTGGCGCGGATGGTGGTAATGTCATAGGTACCCAGCAGATGCACCACGTCTTCCAGCGCGCCGATCACGTCTTCCTTTGTAATAATGACTTCCGTATGATCGCTGTGGATGTAATCCGCCACTTCTTTCGCATATTTCAAGTCGATGGCGTCTGTATTCATGCCGATGGCAAAAGTGCGGATGGGCTTATTTAACAGCTTGGCGGACACTGCGCAGACCAGCGAAGAGTCCAGCCCGCCGGAAAGCAAAAATCCGATGGGCGCGTCCGCATCCAGACGCTTTTCGATACCTGCCACCAGTTTGTCATGAATGTTTTTGCAGATTTCCTCCACGGAATCTTCCGATACTTTTTTCACCTGCGTCATATCCCGGTAGCAGATGAAACTGCCGTCTTTGTAATAATGTCCGGGCGGAAAAGACATGATCCTTTCACACAGGCCCGTCAGATTCTTTGCCTCGCTGGCAAAGACGATATTGCCGTCCGCCATATAGCCGTAGTACAGCGGTCGGATGCCGATGGGGTCCCTGGCCGCCACCGGTCTGCCGGTCTTCGCGTCATAGATCACCAGCGCAAATTCCGCATCCAGCATGGCAAACATGGCTTCGCCGTATTTTTCATATAACGGCAGCAGCAGCTCGCAGTCGGAGTCGCCTTTGAATACCACGCCCTCCGCTTCCAGCTGCTTTTTCAGCGGTCGAAATCCGTATATTTCCCCGTTGCAGACAAGGTAGTTACCATTGCGTTCAAAAGGCTGCATGCCGTTTTCATCCAGCCCCATAATGGAAAGCCGGTGAAATCCCATGACAGCCTGCTCCAGCCGGACGACCCTGGATACATCCGGTCCTCTGCTGATGGTTCTGTCAAAATATTCTCTGAATTTTTCGTCGGACAATGTCAGTCCGGCCGCGCACATAATTGAACACATAATGTTACTGCCCTTTCTGTCTGATATCTTTTTCAAGGCCGGGGCTCATGCCGCGCACAAGCCCCGGAATTTCAGATGTTTATTCTTCATCCTGCAAAGCGTCGTAACCTTCTTCTCCGGTCCGTACCTTCACTACATTTTCCACATCGTAAACGAAAATCTTACCGTCGCCGATATGTCCGGTGTAGAGCACCTTCTTTGCAGTTTCAATGACGCTGCGTACCGGTACCTTGCTGACGACGATGTCAACCTGTACCTTGGGAAGCAGGCTGGGTTCTACCATAACGCCACGGTAATACTCCGGTTTGCCCTTCTGGATGCCGCAGCCTAAGACGTGGGATACCGTCATACCGGTGATGCCCAGCTTGATCATGGCATTTTTCAGTTTTTCCAGTTTCGCTTCCTTGCAGACGATTTCGATCTTGGTGAACTTCGGTCCCGCTTCCGCAGCCGAGGTCTCCGCAGGCATACGCTTCACCGGAACAGCCTCCGCTACCGGCGTATCGCCTTCTACATAAACTACATCGTCTTCGTCGTCGATCACGGTTTCAGGCATCATGGCAAATCCCGCATAAGCGGTCAGCAGACCATGCTCGGAAATATCCAGACCGGCAATTTCTTCCGCAGGCTCCACCCGCAGACCGATGGTCTTCTTAATGACCGTAAACACAATGGTAATGATCACTGCCACATAAGCGATGACGCTGAGTACGCCCAGGCACTGGATGCCCAGGAACTTGAAGCCGCCGCCGTAGAACAGGCCCTTGTAGGTGGAAACGCCGGTAGCAAAGAAACCGGTTAAAATCGTTCCCATGGCACCGCAGACACCGTGTACGGTAATGGCGCCCACCGGATCGTCGATGCGGGCAACCTTATCAAAGAACTCTACGCCCAGAACTACCAGAATACCGCAGACCAGACCGATGACGGCCGCGCCGATGGGATCCACCGCGTCACAGCCGGCGGTAATACCTACCAGACCTGCCAGCGCCGCGTTGTATACCATGGATACATCCGGCTTTTTATAGCGGATCCAGGTAAAGATCAGCGTTGTACAGCAGGCAACTGCCGGCGCCAGGTTGGTATTGAAGAATACCCGGCCTGCGCTGACGATAGCTTCATCCGAATCCATGGCCACGGTAGAACAGCCGTTGAATCCGAACCAGCAGAACCAGAGGATGAATACGCCCAGAGCTGCAAATGTCAGGTTGTGGCCCAGAATCGCACGGGGCTTTTTGTCCTTGTCGTACTTTCCGATACGGGGTCCAAGCATGGCCGCGCCGATGCAGGCGCAGACGCCGCCCACCATATGTACCGCGGTAGAACCGGCAAAATCATGGAATCCCAGGTCTGCCAGCCAGCCGCCGCCCCAGATCCAGTGTCCGGAAATCGGATAGATGATCAGGGAAATGGCTGCCGAATAAATACAGTAGGCGCTGAATTTGGTACGCTCTGCCATGGCGCCTGATACAATGGTGGCAGAAGTCGCACAGAATACGGTCTGGAAGATCGCATACGCCCAGAGCGGAACCCCTGCCGGAAGAACCGCATCATAATTTTTCAGGATCAGCGGATCGATCCATCCGAACAGTGCCGTTCCCGTACCGAACATCACGCCGAAGCCTACCAGCCAGAAGCAGGGTGTTCCGATACAGAAATCCATCAGGTTTTTCATCAGGATATTACCGGTATTCTTCGCACGGGTAAATCCCGCTTCGCACATGGAGAAACCGGCCTGCATGAAAAATACCAATGCCGCACCTACAAGTACCCAAATTGTGTTTACTGAACTGAAACTCATTTTTATCACCTCTTTAAATTTATCTCACGCCGAACAACAAATCACCGTAGGTCGGGAACGGCCAGTATTTCTCGGAAGTCAGCGTTTCCGCCTCGTCACAGACTTCCCGCAGGGAAGCCATCTTCCCAAGCAGCAAATCGCGGATCTCACAGGACTGCGCTTCAATCCCCTCTATTGTCTGCACCTGTATGATCGCTTTTTCCAGCTGCTTTGTCCGTTCTGCAATCTGATCGGTCAATGTTGACAGCGTTTTTACCAAATCTCCCTCGTACTGACAGGCCAGCGCCGGATTGACACTCTGTTTTGCGGCTGCCGTCTGCGCCAGCTCTGCGGCAAATGCGGATACTGCAGGCAGGATCTGGCGGTTGGCCATATCTACCATGGTATTGGCTTCGATCTGCACTGTCTTGCAGTAGTTATCCAGCATGATTTCACATCTGGCTTTCAGCTCGGTTTCGCTGTAAACCTTGTGGGAAGTCAGCATATCCACATTTTTCTTATCCAGCAGATGGGGCATGGCATCCGGCGTGGTCCGCAGATTGGATAATCCGCGGTGCTCCACGGCCTCTTTGATCCATGCATCGTCGTAACCGTTTCCGTTGAAGATGATCCGCTTATGCGCCTTGATGGTTTCCTTGATCAGCTCATGCAGATCCGTATTGAAATCATCGCTGTTTTCCAGACGGTCCGCGAAAATCTTCAGAGATTCCGCCACCGCGCTGTTTAACATGATATTGGCGCAGGCGATACTGTTGGAAGAACCCAGCATCCGGAATTCAAATTTATTTCCCGTAAAGGCAAAAGGCGAAGTCCGGTTCCGGTCCGTGGTGTCTTTCCGAAATTCCGGAAGCACATCCACACCCAGTTTCATCTTGGTCTTGACCACGTCCTTATACGGCTTTTCATTTTCGATGGCGTCTAAGATGGCGTTCAGCTCGTCGCCCAGGAAAATGGAAATGACTGCCGGCGGCGCTTCATTAGCGCCCAGTCTGTGATCGTTCCCTGCTGTAGCCACTGCCAGGCGCAGCAGATCCTGATAATCATCCACCGCTTTGATGACCGCGCACAAGAACAGCAGGAACTGTGCGTTTTCATAAGGCGTGCTGCCGGGTGCCAGCAGATTGACGCCGGTATCCGTGGCAATGGACCAGTTGTTATGCTTACCGGAACCATTGACCCCTGCGAAGGGTTTCTCATGCAGCAGACAAACCAGATCATGTTTCCGGGCGACCTTCTGCATGATTTCCATGGTCAGCTGGTTGTGATCCGTCGCAATGTTGGTGGTGGAATAAATGGGCGCCAGCTCGTGCTGTGCCGGAGCAACTTCGTTGTGCTCTGTCTTCGCCAGGATGCCCAGTTTCCACAGCTCCGCGTTCAGATCCTGCATATAGGCCTCAACTCTGGGTTTGATGGAACCGAAATAGTGGTCGTTCATCTCCTGTCCCTTGGGCGGTTTCGCGCCGAACAGGGTACGTCCCGTATAAATCAGGTCTTTGCGTTTGTCATATAACTCCTTGGGAATCAGGAAATATTCCTGCTCCGGCCCTACGGAGGTACGCACGACCTTCACGTCTTCATTGCCAAACAATTTCAGGATCCTTAAGGCCTGCTTGCTCAAAGCCTGCATGGAACGCAGCAGCGGGGTCTTTTTGTCCAGTGCTTCGCCGCCGTAAGAACAGAACGCAGTCGGTATGCACAGGGTCTTTCCTTTAATAAATGCATAGGAAGTCGGATCCCAGGCCGTGTAGCCTCTGGCTTCAAAGGTGGCTCTGATGCCGCCGGAAGGAAATGAGGACGCATCCGGTTCGCCTTTGATCAGCTCTTTGCCGGAAAACTCCATGATGACTCTGCCGTCCGGCGCCGGGGAAATGAAGCTGTCATGCTTTTCCGCCGTGATACCGGTCAGGGGCTGGAACCAGTGGGTATAATGGGTCGCGCCCAGTTCAATCGCCCATTCCTTCATGGCTTCCGCCACTGCATTGGCCACGGAGATGTCCAGCCGTGTGCCTTCTTCAATGGTTTTCTTCAAAGATCTGTAGATACTCTCCGACAGTCTGGCTTTCATGATTCTGTCATCGAATACCATGCTTCCAAAATAATCTGATACTGTCTGCATCGTTTGATAAGTCTCCTTTCCTTGTTTTGCAAAACAAAAAAAGGCAAAGACGAAACGGATCTCTCCGCAGGCGTCTTTGCCTTCATGCGTGTAACTATACCCCCATCTTTTTTACTTGTCAAGATGTTTTTTTTAATTTTTTTCCATTCCATTGGCAATAAATACATGCAATAATGACAAAAAAACCGTTGACAATACCAAATCTCCTATGCTAAACTGATCGAAATGAACAAAGGCGTTCATCGAAGGGGACTTCTCCCCTCTGATGGGCGTCTTCTTTTTTATTTCAAAACATTACAAAAAAGGAATCAGGACAATGAGACAATTAGAAGGTCAGATCCGTATCCCTTCAGGCTGCGCCATCTCCGCCGTCATTTCCAGAGACGGACGGCGCATGACCGGGGAAAAGATCATAGAGAGCTTAAAACCCATGCACGACCGGTCCAACGGACTGGGCGGCGGTTTCGCCGGTTACGGGATCTATCCCAGATACAAAGATTATTATGCGCTGCATATCTTCTATAATGATGATTTGTGCCGTACCGAATGTGAAAGTTACCTCCGCACCAATTTTGTGATTGTGCAGGCGGAAATCATTCCGGTCCGGAAAATGCCGGCTATTACCAATGAACCGCTGATTTACCGGTATTTCGCACAGCCCCTGCCCTCCATGCTGATGACATGGCAGCTGGACGAGGACGATTTTGTGGCCCGGGCGGTCATGGAAATCAACACCCATCTGGAGGGCAGCTACGTCTTCTCCAGCGGCAAAAACATGGGCGTATTCAAGGCCGTGGGTTTCCCGGAGGACGTAGGGGTCTACTACAAACTGGACGAGTACGAAGCCTACAGCTGGACCGCCCACGGACGGTACCCGACCAACACCCCCGGCTGGTGGGGCGGCGCCCATCCTTTTTCCTTATTGAATTATTCCATCGTACACAACGGGGAGATTTCCTCTTACGACGCCAACCGCCGTTTCATTGAAATGTTCGGTTATAAATGTACGCTGCAGACAGATACGGAAGTCATTGCCTATATCACCGACTTCCTGCTGCGCCGGCAGAAACTGACCCTGGAAGAGACCGCTTCCACCATTGCGGCGCCCTTCTGGAGCACCATTGAGCGCCGGCCGCCGGAGGAACGGGAAAAACTCACCTATCTGCGGACGATTTATTCCAATCTGCTGATCACGGGACCGTTTTCCATCATCGTGGGCTTTGAAGGCGGACTGATGGCCTTAAACGACCGTTTGAAGCTGCGTTCCATGGTAGTCGCCGAAAAAGACGACAAAGTGCTGATCGCCAGTGAGGAAGCGGCGATCCGGGCCATGGAGCCCGATGCGGCGCATGTTTACGCGCCGGCAGGCGGAGAACCTGTGATTGTCAAAGTGAAGGATGGTGCATATTAAATGGGAATCAATTACATATATCCGGAATTTGAAGTCGTTCGCAACGACGCCCGCTGCATCCGCTGCCGGGTCTGCGAACGGCAGTGCTCCAATCAGGTACATCAGTATGACAAGGATCTGGATCTGATGATCAGCGACGAATCCAAATGCGTCAACTGCAAGCGCTGCGTATCCCTGTGTCCTACCCGGGCGCTGAAAGTCGTCAAAAGCGACTGCCTCCTGCGGGAAAACGCCAACTGGAGCAACGACAACATCAACGAAGTTTACAAGCAGGCCGGCAGCGGCGGCGTACTGCTTTCCTCCATGGGCAATCCCAAACCCTTTCCGGTGTACTGGGATAAAATCCTGATCAACGCCTCCCAGGTCACCAATCCCTCCATCGATCCTTTGCGGGAGCCGATGGAAACCAAGGTATTCTTAGGGAAAAAGGGAAGCGACATCAAACACGATGAAAACGGCAAATTAATTACCAAGCTGCCGCCCCAGCTGGAGCTTTCCATGCCGGTGATGTTTTCCGCCATGAGCTACGGCTCCATCAGCTACAATGCCCACGAAAGCCTAGCCCGGGCGGCCACGGCTTTAGGCATCTGCTACAATACAGGCGAAGGCGGCCTGCATGAAGATTTCTACTGCTACGGGCCCAATACCGTCGTACAGGTGGCCTCCGGACGATTCGGCGTCTTCAAGGACTATCTGGAAGCCGGCGCCGCGGTGGAAATCAAGATCGGCCAGGGCGCGAAGCCCGGTATCGGCGGACATCTGCCGGGTACCAAGATCGTAGGCGATATTTCCAGAACCCGTATGATCCCGGAAGGCTCGGACGCCATTTCCCCTGCGCCGCATCATGACATTTACTCCATCGAAGATTTACGACAGCTGGTCTTCTCTTTAAAAGAAGCCACGGAATATAAAAAACCGGTCATCGTCAAAGTGGCGGCGGTACACAATATCGCGGCCATCGCCAGCGGCATCGCCCGCAGCGGCGCCGACATCATCGCCATCGACGGTTATCGGGGCGGTACCGGCGCAGCCCCCACCCGTATCCGGGACAATGTGGGCATTCCCATTGAACTGGCGCTGGCCAGCGTGGACAAACGGCTGCGGGACGAAGGCATCCGCAACGACGTTTCTCTGGTGGTGGGCGGCAGCATCCGCAGTTCTTCGGATGTGGTCAAAGCCATCGCCCTGGGAGCGGACGCCTGCTACATTGCCACCGCGGCACTGCTGGCCCTGGGCTGCCATCTGTGCCGGACCTGTCACACGGGCCTGTGCAACTGGGGCATCGCCACCCAGAAACCGGAGCTGGTCAAACGGCTCAATCCCGATATCGGCAGCGAACGGCTGATCAATCTGATGAACGCATGGCGCCATGAAATCAAGGAACTCATGGGCGGCATGGGCATCAATTCAATAGAAGCGCTGCGGGGCAACCGTTTAATGCTCCGGGGCGTAGGATTAAATGAAAAGGAGCTTGAGATCTTAGGCATCTCACACGCAGGAGAATGAAACGAGTATTTGTAAATGAAAAATGGTGTCTGGGCTGTCATCTGTGCGAATACAACTGTGCCTTTGCCAACTCAGGCGAAACCAACATGGCCAAGGCCCTGAAAAACGTGAAAATACGGCCCCGGATCCGGGTGGAAGAAGACGGAGACGCAATTACCTTCGCGGTATCCTGCCGTCACTGTTCGGACCCCATCTGTATCAGAAGCTGTATCTCCGGCGCCCTCTCCAGGGACGAAACCGGCACCGTCTGCATCGATCACGATAAATGCGTCGGCTGCCGCACCTGTATTCTGGTCTGCCCTTACGGCGCGATTTCGGAAGATGAAAACGGCGTGATCCAGAAATGCGAACTTTGCGTCAAAAACGCTGCCGGGTCCCCGGCCTGTGTCGCAGGCTGCCCCAACCGGGCTATTATATTTGAGGAAAGGTAAATGGATATGAAACAGTATTGTATCATCGGAAACGGCGTCGCCGCCGCCGGATGCATCGAAGGCATCCGCAGTGTGGAGAGCGACGCGCATATTACCGTGATTTCCAGAGAAGCCCATCCGGTTTACTGCCGTCCGCTGATTTCCTATTATCTGGAAGGCAAGACCCGGCTGGAAAATATCGGCTACCGCGGCCATGATTTCTATGAAAAAAACAACTGTACCGTGCTTTACGGACAGGAAGCCGCCCGGATCGACGCCGCAAGCCAAAAGGTCCGTCTGAAAACCGGGGAAGAAATCGCTTATGACGCCCTCTGCGTCGCCAGCGGTTCCATTCCCTTCGTCCCGCCTTTTCAGGGACTGGACAGCGTCCCCCGGAAATATTCCTTTATGACCCTGGACGATACCCTGGCGCTGGAAGAGGCTTTAAACAAAGACGCGCGGGTCCTGATCGTGGGCGCGGGCCTCATCGGCTTAAAATGCGCGGAAGGCATCCTGCACCGGGTGAAAGACATCACGGTCTGTGATCTGGCGCCCCGGATCCTTTCCAGTATTCTGGACGATGAATGCGCCTCCATCATGCAGCGGCATCTGGAGAGCAGGGGCATTCGTTTTCTGCTGGGAGACAGCGTGGCACAGTTTGAAGGCTCCAAAGCGCAGATGCAGAGCGGTGAAACCGTAGATTTTGATATTCTCGTACTGGCGGTGGGCGTCCGGGCGGAAACCGGACTGGTGAAAGAGGCCGGCGGCAACGTGGGCCGGGGCATTCTCACCGATACGAAGATGCATACCTCTCTGGATCAGGTCTACGCCGCCGGGGACTGCACGGAAAGCCACGACATTTCCTGCGGACAGAGCCGGATTCTGGCCATCCTGCCCAACGCCTACATGCAGGGCCACTGCGCAGGCGTCAACATGGCCGGCGGCAGCGAGGTCTTCGATCAGGCCATTCCCATGAACTCCATCGGCTTCTTCGGCCTGCACATTATGACCGCGGGCAGCTATTTCACCCCCGAAGAAGGAGGCGAACTCTATGAGGAGCGGGGCGAGGGCACCATTAAACGGCTGTTTTCCAAAGACGGGTACCTCACCGGATTTATTCTGGTGGGCTGCACCGAACGGGCGGGCATCTATACCTCTCTGATCCGGAACAAAACCCCCCTGTCGGAAATCGATTATGAAATGATCAAACAAAATCCTTCGCTTCTGCCCTTTGGGAAAAAATATCGTGTTGAAAAACTCGGAGGTGTGGTATAATATGAAAATCAGTGCAAGAGATTTAGACCATAAGGCTTTGAATGAAGCGCTTCGCGGCGCCGGAAACCACTGCGAGCTCACCGACTGTCTGGGACAGCGCTTTATCGCGGCCGGCATGAGCGATAAACATATCCGCATTTCCGGTATTCCCGGCAATGCGCTGGGGGCCTATCTCAACGGCGCCACCATCGAAGTAAACGGCAACGCCCAGGATGCGGTAGGCGATACCATGAACGCCGGTGAAATCATTATTCACGGCAATATCGGCGACGCCGCGGGTTACGCCATGCGCGGCGGCCTGATCTGCGTTCAGGGCAATGCGGGCTATCGGGCGGGCATCCATATGAAAGCCTACAAGGAAAAACTCCCTGTCATGATCATCGGCGGTACTGCCGGCAGCTTCTTAGGCGAATATCAGGCAGGCGGCATTATCATTGTCATGGGACTGCACCGGGGCAGTGCCCGGATCGTGGGGAATTTCCCCGGCACCGGCATGCATGGCGGCAAGATGTTCCTGCGGGGCAGATGCGAAAATGTCATCTTCCCTGCCCAGGTCAACGCCCATGTGGCAAAAGCCTCCGATATGGAAGAAATTATGCCTTATATCCGCACCTTCTGTACCAGTTTCGGATATGACCCGGCAGAAATCTTAGACAGCGACTTTACAGTGATCACACCTGACACCAAAAATCCGTACCGGCAGATGTACGTCGCCAATTAAAGAAAGCAGGAAATCATCATGAAATATTCATCGGAAGAAATCATGCAGTATATCAGAGAAGAAGACGTGAAGTTCATCCGGCTGGCCTTCTGCGATATCTATGGGAACCAGAAAAACATTTCCATCATGCCCGGCGAACTGAACCGGATTTTTGAATGCGGCATCAATTTCAACGCCTCGGCCATTGAGGGATTCGGCAGCGAGATTTTTTCCGATCTCTTTCTGCATCCGGATACCTCCACCCTTTCGGTACTCCCCTGGAGACCCGAACACGGCAGAGTCGTCCGGATGTTCTGTGATATTACCTATCCCAATGGAAAACCCTTTGTCTGTGATACCAGGCATATTTTAAAACAGGCGATTGCCGCCGCGAAGGAGCGAAACCTTTCCTTCTCCTTCGGCGCGGAAATGGAATTTTACCTTTTCAAAACCGACGACAACGGCAATCCCACGAAAGAGCCTTACGACAACGCCGGATACATGGACATTGCCCCGGAAGACAAGGGGGAAAATGTCCGCCGGGAAATCTGTCTGACGCTGGAGCAGATGGGCATCCGCCCGGAAAGCTCCCAGCACAAACACGGACCGGGCCAGAATGAAATCAGTTTCCGGTACTCCGATCCGCTGACCGCCGCCGACGACGCCATTACCTTCCGCGCGGTGGTACGCACCATTGCCGCCCGCTACGGGCTTTACGCCGATTTCTCTCCGAAACCGCTGAAGGACGGCCCCGGCTGCGGCATGCACATCAACGTCTCCGCCCACAACGGCGGAAGTGAGAATTATATGACCTACATGATTGCCGGGATTCTGGACAAGATCAGCGAAATGACGCTGTTCCTCAATCCGACCCAGCAGTCCTATGAACGGCTGGGCAGCAACAAAGCCCCCGGCTATATTTCCTGGTCGTCCCAGAACCGCTCCCAGCTGATCCGGATCCCGGCAGCGGAGGGCGAATACAAGCGCGTTGAACTGCGTTCTCCCGATTCCATGACCAATCCTTATCTGGCCTATGCGCTGATCATCTATTCCGCCATCTACGGTATTGAGAACCAGCTGCCGCTGGCTGCGCCGGCGGATATCAACCTCTATGAGGCGGATCCCAAAGAGCTGGCCGCCTACAAGCGCCTGCCCTACAATATGGATCAGGCGGCAAAAGCCGCGCGGACCAGCACATTTATCTCCGAGCATCTTCCGGAGCCGCTGATTACAGCTTACTGCAGCCGGTAAGAGATCCACGGGAGGAAGCAATATGGTTTTTAAAGAGCATGTTTACAGTGTTCTTCTGGTATCGGCCTCTGAAAAATTCAATACGGCGATTGCTTCCCTGATTCCCGAATCGGACTACTGGCCGGTCACCATCGTTTCCAACGTCGGCAGCGCCAGACGCAAACTTCTGGAAAGCAATTACGACTTTGTACTGATCAATACGCCGCTGCCCGACGACTTCGGCTACCGCTTTGCCATCCATACGATTCACGACAGTACCCGGCAGGTGCTGCTTTTTGTTAAAAGCGAACTGTACGACAATATTTTCGCCAAGGTACGGGACTACGGCATTCTGACCCTGTCCAAACCCACGTCCCTGCAGATGATCGCACAGACCCTCGGCCTTATGCAGGCCACCAGCGAGCGACTTCGGGGCTTTGCACAGAAAAGCGAAAGCCTGGAAGAACGTATGAACGAAATCCGTCTGATCAACCACGCCAAATGGCTCCTGATCGAATACCTGAAAATGACGGAAACCGAAGCGCATCATTACATCGAGAAACAGGCAATGGATCTTCGCATTTCCAAAAGAGACGTTGCTTCCAATATTATCAAAACCTACAAGTAAGGGGGAGTTATGACAAAATATATTTTTGTGACAGGCGGTGTGGTATCCGGTCTCGGCAAGGGCATTACCGCGGCTTCGCTGGGACGTCTGCTGAAAGCAAGAGGTCTGAAAGTAGCGGCACAGAAGCTGGATCCCTATATCAACGTGGACCCGGGCACGATGAGCCCCTATCAGCACGGCGAAGTGTATGTGACCGAGGACGGCGCGGAAACCGATCTGGATCTTGGACACTACGAACGCTTTATCGATGAAAATCTGAATCAGTTTTCCAACCTGACCACCGGCAAGGTCTTCTCCTCCGTCATTTCCAAGGAGCGTAAGGGCGAATATCTGGGCAGCACGGTACAGATCATTCCCCATATCACCGATGAAATCAAGCGTTTCATTTATACGGTGGGCAAAAAGACCAATGCGGACGTGGTAATTACGGAAATCGGCGGTACCACCGGCGATATCGAAAGCCAGTCTTTCCTGGAAGCCATCCGTCAGGTGGGACATGAAATCGGCCGGGAAAACTCCCTTTATATCCATGTGACGCTGGTGCCTTATCTCAAAGCCTCCGGCGAGCACAAATCCAAACCCACCCAGCATTCCGTCAAAGAACTGCAGGGCTTCGGCATTTCCCCCGATATCATTGTGCTGCGCACGGATGAACCCATTACCGACAAAAGCATTTTTCATAAAATTTCCGGCTTCTGCAATGTGAAGCCCGACTGCGTCATCGAAAATCTCACGCTTCCGATTCTCTACGAAGCGCCCCTGATGCTGGAACAGGCGGGCCTTGCCAATATTGTCTGCCGGGAGCTGCATCTGGATACCGCCGCGCCGGATCTTGCCGAATGGGAGGCCATGATCGAGCGCATCAAATCCAGCGACGAGACCGTGACCATCGGCCTGGTGGGAAAATATGTGCAGCTGCACGACGCTTACCTTTCCGTGGCGGAAGCGCTGCGGCACGCGGGCTACAGCCTCAATACCAAAGTCCGGATCCGGTGGATCGATTCCGAAACCATTCTGCCTGAAACCTGTGAGGAAGTCTTAGGCAGCCTGGACGGCATTATCGTTCCCGGCGGCTTCGGAAAGCGGGGCATTGACGGCATGATTCTGGCGGCGCAGTACGCCAGAGAACACGAGCTCCCCTACTTTGGCATCTGCTTAGGGATGCAGACCGCCGTCATCGAATTTGCACGGCACGCCGCAGGCATTACCGACGCACATTCCGGTGAGTTTGACGCGGAATGTTCCCATAAAGTCATCGACTACATGCCGGGACAGTATGCCGGCATCGCCAAAGGCGGCACGCTGCGGCTGGGCAGCTATCCCTGCGTGATCAGGGCCGGCACCACTATGGCCGCCTGCTACGGGGAAACCCTGATCCACGAGCGGCACCGCCACCGCTATGAATTTAACAACGACTACCGAATGGCGCTGCAGGAAGCCGGCCTGTGTTTAAGCGGTTCTTCTCCCGACGATCTGCTGATTGAAACCGTGGAGCTGTCTTCTCTGCCCTTCTATGTGGGCGTCCAGTTCCATCCGGAATTCAAAAGCCGGCCCAACAAGCCCCACCCGCTGTTTGTGGGCTTTATCAAAGCCGCGCTGGAATATCATACATAAACCAAAACGGACAGATCTTCTCTCAGACCTGTCCGTTTTTCTTTCTGTTCTATTTTTGTCATTTACGGATATCCGCCCGGATTCCAGCCGTCATCCCCGGCCAGCCAGGCCGCCGCATCATATTCGCCGCCGGGCTGCAGATCTTCCTGTTGTAAGATCCGCTCGTAATCCGGTTTCAGGCTTTCCAAATCCAGTAAATTTCCCGCCAGATCCATACTGCCGGCCTCAAAGAACCGTAAGGTTTCCCGCTGGGGGCACTCTGGATCTTCCAGCGGCAGTCCCCCGCCCATATTCATCCAGCGCTCATTGCCCGTGGTGATATGCCCGTCCATTTTACAATTCCAGTACACCACCATGGCATAATCCCGCCAGGGCCTGCCGAGGCTGTAGGAATTGTCTTTCGGCGTCTCTTTCTGTGCTGCCTGTTCTCTGGTAAAGGTACAGTCCTTAAACAGAAAGCCGAACTTTTGCTCCTGCGGCGTGGAAGCCGCCGTGATATGTCCGGAATGGTAAGGCGCGTTGATCTGACAACTTTCAAAAACCGCCGTGCCGTTTCCGTAGATAAAATCCACGGTACCCTCAATATAGCAGTCTTCATAATAGACGCGGTTTCCCTCTCCGTTCATCAGAAGCGTATCCTGTCTGCCGATGATCCGGCAGCGATCAAAACGGGCGCGGTCCGCGTCCACCCGCAGCGCCAGTCCCTGGGTCTGATACTTGCTGCTCAGCAGATTGTCCACATTTTCCCGGACACTTAAGGACTGACCATTGAGAGGATAAGCACAGTAATCGCTGTACTCTTCCCGGGTTACGTAAATATTATAGGAATTTTCAAACATCATATCCAGAGCATGAAAATCATGGGCCGTTGCAGCGATAATAAAAGATGCGCCGTTGCTGCCGTTTGCCTCTTCCTTCTGGAGAGATTCATAGCAAAATCCGTTGCCGTAGTAAAAGGTAATGTTGGCCGGCGTTTCATTTTCCGGATTCAGCGCCTGAAAGGTCACATAGGGTGCTTTCAGCTCCGTATGCTCCCGGTATACCCCCGGCGCAAACAGTACCGTCACCCGCTCATCTTCGCTTTTCGGCGGATCGGCATTCAGCCGGTTTACCACGTCCTGCAGACTGCTATAGCAATAGGATTCCTCCGGCGCCAGGCTGGCGCTGTCCACAATGAAGGTCCGCTCCATTGGTTCCGTAAAGGCATATCCGAAATTTTTACCGTGCAGTGCGGCATCCATCAGCATTTCGGCATCTTCCATCGTCACGTCTCCGGAATGATCCACATCCCCGCGGTACTGTGCTTCCGCCGTATCCAGGGGTTCCAGTTTTGCCAGACTTTTAAGTACCGCCAGCACGTCCCGCAGAGAAATTTTTCCGTCCTGCATCACGTCGCCCCGGGAGGATAAAACCACCTTGTCTTTCCATGCGGTTTCCGCCGCAAAGGCATGCACCGGCAGCAGAAAACATATGCAGATACCCAGGATAAGCGCCGCAATTATTGGCTTTCCATAAGCGTTTCGTATCATCTTTTCGTCCTGCTCTTAATCAGTCAGCCGGCTTCAGGAATTTACAGATATCATATCCCTGCCGCTGCATTTCTTCCGTAATCATCCGGGCAGCCAGTCTGGCGCCCTTTTCGCAGTAATGGGTCGTATCCAGTTCTTTCGCGTCAAAGGCGTGGAGACTTTCCGCCTCCGTCTGCCCCACAGTACGATAATAATCTCCCGTCAGCTTCTGCAGATCGATGTAACCCACCTGCAGTCCCTCTGCCCGGCACTCCTCTGCCAGTTCCGCCATGGCTGCGGCATAGGCCGCATGGCTCTGTACCGTCAATGTACCCTCCGCATCAAAGGTACAGCGTACCACGGAAGACAACAGCACCGGATACGCGCCTGCCCGTACTGCCGGTTCTATATAATATTTCTTCAGATACCACTTATAAGACTCCGGCGTATCGGAATCCCCTTTCGGATCGGTATACCGGCTGGGATCCGAGACTTTCTCATCATTGTGGCCAAAGGAGATCAGAAAATAATCTCCCGGCGCCAGCTGATGGATAAAGGCCGGATAATTTGTGGTTCCCAGATAGCTTCTTGCGCTGGTTCCGGAACGGGCTTCATTGTGCACGTTGACGGAGGCATCAAACAGATCGCCCAGCACGACGCCCCATCCTACCAGCTGCCGCTGATAGGTCGGATCCGGATCATGGAGAGAAGCAATGGAATCTCCCGCAATGTAAATCTGTCCTGAGGCTTCAATTTTTTCTCCCGGCAGAAAATAGAGATTTCCTGTCGCTTTTTTGAAGAGCAGCAGGGCATCTTTTGCATCCGCGCTTCCGTCTCCGTTCACGTCCGCAGCGGCTTGTCTGTCCGCTTCCATCGTCTCCATTTTTGCGGCTGCTTTCAGTACAACCAGCGCGTCCCGCAGGGTCACACGGCCGTTGCCGTCCAGATCTCCGGCCACCGCGCCCGTATCTGCGGCCACCGGCATACAAAACAGGAACAGCAGGCAGCAGCAGACCACTGCCGCGCGGCAAATCGTATTTCGCATGTTTTTTTCTCCTTAATTACAAATCATTTATTTTGCTTCCCCGTGCAGAATCGCAGCCTCCGGCTGCTCCACCAGGAACTGTAAATAAACGTCCAGATTGGTATATGCCGACCCTCTGAAGGACCGGGCGCCGTCTGCAGGATCCGCCGGATCCAGACCGACAGCCCTTTCCCAGACATCGCTCATACCATCCTGATCCGTATCGGTTTCCGCCGGATAGCAGGCCCGATCCGGATATTTGCCCTGGATCCACGCATAATACGCGGTTCCGGTACGGCTTTTCGGCGTTCCTCTGTACCAGCCTGCGGCTTCAAAGGTCTGATTGATGAGCCTTCCTTCCCCCGCTTCATAAGTGCCGAGCAGCGCCGTATCAAAGCAGTCTCTGCTCAGGGAATTTCCGGCCAGCTGCAGCACCGCGCGGTTGGCATCCTTCGCCTCGTCGATCTGCGTCATTTCGGAATCCGCAAAGCGCTCCGTCAGGAAATAGCTTTCCGGATCGATCACAAGGCCCTGTGCCCTTGGCGCATTTGTACTTTTATCCCAGTAGTAGGGATTGTCCTCTGTGGCCAGCACGTCACTGGTAAAGCTTACCAGCTCCCTCTGGGGGGCATCCGGACGGTCCTCCATGACATTATCTTCCATATACATGTGGTTTCCGATGCCCCCTTCCGAAAAGACGGCGCTTGCGCCCTTTGCGGAAACACTGCCGGGCCGGTAGTAATTGCCAATATAATTAAAACTTGAAACATACACAGCCAGTCCCTCCGGGTCTGCATCCGAACATTTGCCGGATGCGGATCCGTTCCAGTTGAACACCGTGTTGTTGATAAATTCTGCCTTGAAATTGCCGTCGTCTGCTTCTTTCGCAATATAATTTCCCATCATCGGCAGTCGGGAACTGTGGCTGACGTACAGGTTATGATGATAGGTGATTTCCGCGCCCTGGGCGCCCCGAATCAGAGAACCCATTCCATGACGGCCTTTCGATGCGTTGGGCGACTGGGTAATGCTTTCGGCGATCATACACCACTGCACAGAAACCTTGTCGCTTACATCGTCATAGCTTGCGCCTTCTCCGTTCGGTCTGGCCGACAATACCTCATCAGTGGCAAAGGAAACGCTGCAGTGATCCACAACCACATTTTTCGCGCCGCAGATATCGATGCCATCCAGTTCGTTTCCCGTCTGATCGCCGGGCCGAATGGACAGATAACGTATAATGACATTTTCCGCGGTGACGCTCAGACCATAGTTGGCCAGCGTAATGCCGTCTCCCGGCGCGGTCTGGCCTGCGATGGTCACGTCTCCGTTTTTAATGGACAGATTGCTTTGCAAATAAATCACGCCGGAAACCCGAAATACAATCACCCGTTTTCCGGCAGTCTCCAATGCCTCCCGCAGGGTACCCGGTCCGCTGTCCGCCAGACTTGTCACCGCAATGACCTGCCCGCCCCGGCCGCCGCCGGTATATTTGCCCCAGCCGTCCGCGCCGGGAAAAGCAAGGGCGCTATCCTGCAAAAACGCGCTGCCGTCCGCAAAAACTGACGGCACCGCATACCGGATTTCCTGCAAATAGGTTGCATAGCCCAGTTTGTCGTCCCGCTGCTTCGCAATATTCTGCAGCAAAAGCAGGGCATCCCGCGCAGAAAGTCTGCCGTCTTTGTTCAGATCTCCCGCGTTCTGATGAAACGGCTGCGCCTGATAGCTTCCGGTCAGCACCTTCAGCAGTTCCAGCACGTCTGCCGCATCCACGGTTCCGTTGTTATCAGCATCCCCGTATTTGAGTTCCTGATTCAGGCTGCCCTGGTTCTGTGCCCCCTGGACCGTCCATCCATAAGACAATACCAGCGCACCGGCCAGCAGCATCGCCGTAAACGCCTTTTTCCCCCGCTTCAACATATCTTCCCCCTTTAAACCATTATTTCTTAGCAGAACGCTTGTCGTCTTCACTTTCCTGCTCGGATTCCCCGATTGCTGCATGTCCCTTCTTCGAAATAACAATCAATACGGCAACGATGATGATGACTGCGGCAATGACAAGCACATATATCCATGTATCATTGCCTGCACTGTCCTCCGCGGTCTGACTGTTGTTTGCCGCCGCATCGTTATTATTTCCGCCTGCGTTATACGCCGGTTCTTCCTTTGCGCCCGCAAAAATATCGCTGTCTGTTACTTCCTGCTGCTTGCCCAAATCCACTGCCGCAAGCTTATTTGCATTTCTGACATCCTTAAAAGACGCCGTCTGTGTAACAACGCCAATTTCGTCGCCTTCATCCGCGCCGGTCACAATAATGTGCGCGATTTCTTCTCCGCCGAAATCCACCGGATCCACGCTTTCGTTATTCAGAACCGCGCCGGTTACCACCACATAGGTATTGCCTTCATCATCATGCGCTTCTTTATTGCTGATTCCCAGTACGGTATAGTTCTCATCTGCTTCCAGCTGATTGTACGCCTCCGAAAAGACTACGCTTTCCACAGTCACTTCCTCCGGATCATAAATAAAACCGAAATCAAACGAGCTGATTGTATCCGCGTAATAATGTATGATGGCTCTATCCTCTTCATATTCAATCCGGTACTCCACTTCCGTATCCTCTGCAGATACCATGATCCAGGAAGAAAGCATCACAACCGCCGCAATCAGAAATATCATTATTTTTCTCATATGAAAACCCTTTCTGTCTTTTGATTTTTCTGTTCAAAACAGATTATATTTTACCACTTTTGCGACACAGCGTCAATTTCCCCGGCGGTCTACTGCTTCGGATTCTTTTTCCGCCACAACAGAACCGACACCGCCGCCGCGGCAGCAAGAATCAGCCCGCCGATCACGCCAAACACTGCGGACAAACGGCCTTTTTTGGTTTTCTTTTCATCTTCGGCGTCCGTATCAACGTCTTCCTTCAGCCGGTCTTCTCCGGGATCTTCCGGATCTTCTGCTGCGGGTGCTTCTGTTTCCGCTTCCGCCACAGGCTCCGACGGTGTTGCTGCTTCCGTCTCCGGGGCTTCGTCTGCTGCATCATCCGCTGCATTCTGTGCAGATTCCGCACCTGTCACGCTGTCGTTTTCCGCCGTATTCTCAACAGGCGCTGCCTGTACGTCCGGTTCCGGTGTGATCACCGTTCCTTCCTGTTCTCCCAATGTGATTGTTTCTTTTTCTTCTGCTTTCATTACATTTTCCTCCGCTGCTGAATTTTTGATTAATATGACCGATGCGCCTGCAAGATCGCCTGAAAAGGCCGCTTTTGCCAGCGGCTGACCGGAAAAATCGATTCCGCCGCCCTCCGCAGCACCGGTGCCTGCGCCGGTAAATACCACATAGGTATTTCCGGCTTCATCCATGGCATCGTCATTACAAATGGATATCGTTGTATTCTCTTTGTTTGCCTGTAGTTTTTTAAATTCCGTTGTAAATGCGGCGCTGTCCACATGCACTTTGGACGGATCATAGATCAGTCCGATATCAAATGCGTCAATCCGGGAAAGATACAGGGTAATCACCGTCTGATCTTTTGCATATTCCACCCCGTATGTGAGCTTTGCTTCCGCCGCGCGGACAGTGTGATTGTATGTCAGCAGCAGCCCTGCTGCCAGAACCGCCGTAACTGCTTTTCTCAAAATGTTTCTCAAGTACCGTCCTCCTGCTGTGCAAATGTATCAATCAGCTTCGCGGCATATCTTAAAATCATCAGTGCATCCCCGGCAGTGATCGAATCATCTTCCGTGACTTCGGCGGCAGCCTTCTGTCCTTCATCCAGCGTAATCAGCTGTGCCGCGTACTGCAGTACCAGCAATGCATCCTTCGCATTTACCACCTGATTTCCATCCACATCACCGGGCAGAATGCCTTTGCCGGGATCCGGTGTCTGTGTCTCCTCCGGTGCGTCCGCCGTCTGCACCGTATAGATACCGCCTTTTTCCGTATCCAGGCAGATGCAGCCTTCCTCCGTAGTATACGCCACCGGCGCGCCGTCTGCGTCTGTTATGCTCTCTGCATCGATGCCGGAGAGTTTCAGCGGTTCTCCTGCATTGGACCGGATCTGCACCAGATATGCGGTCCCATTTTTCCAGCTGCAGCTGACTTCAAAATTACCTCTTGCCACCAGACCCTCATAGGAACCGTCCTTCCATGCCGACGGAAGCGCCGGCAGAATCTCTATCGCTTCCCCCTGACTCTGCAGCAGCATTTCGGTCATTCCGGCAGTTGCGCCGAAATTACCGTCAATCTGGAACGGCGCATGGGTATCGAAGAGGTTCGGATATGTGGCTGTCGTCAACAGGGCGTTGACCAGCTTGTGGGCATGATCGCCGTCCCCGGTTCTGGCCTGCAGATTGAGCCGATACGCCAGTCCCCATCCTGTGGATTCGTCGGTTCGTTCCTTCAGCACCACCTGCGCGGCCTGCAGCAGTTCGTCTTTATTGTCTGCACAGCTGATATAATTCCCCGGATACAGCGCCATCAGCTGGGAAATGTGCCGGTGATTGGATTCGCCGATTTCCGCGCCGTTTGCCGTCTTGTTATAGCGTTCCTCCTGCTGCCATTCCTTAATCTGTCCGTCTGCGCCGACGGCCACCGGATCCAGCCTTTGGATGGCATCCTGCAGCCGCGCCATCAGCACGGCGTCGTCCTGCATGTAGCTGTCGTCCGTACCGGCGTCTGCCGCAGGCGAAATTCCCAGATCCTCCATGGCCTGCAGCGTATCATGGAAGAGCTGCCATACCAGCTGCTGATCAAAATATGTGCCTACTGTCCAGGGGGAACGGGTCTGTTCCGACGACCAGGACGGTACGATATACAGCCGGTCTTTGTCCGTTTCCCCTCTGCCCGGCTGCAGCGTCTGCAGATAGGTAATGCAGCTTTCCCGCAGGAAGGGATAAATATCGCTGCGCAGATAGTCCAGGTCTTTGGTAAAAGCATAGTAATCATACAGATTCTGGGCCAGAAACGCCGTCGCTGTGGCTGTGAAAGAGGCGTTAGACTTAATATTGCCCGTAAAGCCCAGAGGCGTAGTATTGCAGAAAAAGATAAATCCGTCTTCCGTATCCAGATCAATATCCTCCGGCTCCGGCCGGTAGCCGATGCCGTACAGCTTCGCCAGAGAAAGCCGTCCGGGTTTTCGCAGTGCATTGGCGTAATCCACCAGGCAGGTGGCCGTTTCTGCAAGATTGGTCTGCTCCGCAAGCCAGTAATTCATCTGCACGTTGATATTGGTATGATAATCCGACGACCAGGCAGGCGCGTCCGTATCATTCCACACGCCCTGCAGATTGGCCGGAAGCGAATTGTCCCTTGACGACGCAATCAGCAGATATCTTCCGTACTGATAATACAGGGTTTCCAGATATTTGTTGGCTGCGCTGTTTTTTCCGCTATCCTTTTTATACTGCTGCAGCAGATCATCCGTGGCCATGTCCGGCTTTTCTCCGCCAATATCCAACCGTACCCGGCCGAACAGCTTCGTGTAATCCGCTTCGTGCGCGGCGTAAAGCTGTGCATACCCCTTTGCTGCAGCCGCTTCCACCTTTGTTTCCAGCGCCGCTGTCAGTTCCGACAGACTTTCGCCGCTAGTATAGTTTCTGTCAAAATCACAGACATAGTCTGTTTTCATGGAAATCACGATCCAGGCGCTGTCCGCGCCGTTTACGGTGATACTTCCGTTGGCATCCACCTCTGCTGCCGGCGCGTTGTCCGCCGTCATGGTGCCTCCCTCGGAAATGACCTTAAACTGCGCCGCAAATTTCATGCCGTTGTGTTTCAGAGAACCGGTGACCGAAATGGTATCGCCCTGGGCCACCACATTTCCTTCTTTTCCGTACTTCGCGGCGCCGTCCCCGGCCGTGCTGTTATACCTGCCGGTGTAGATTTCCCGATTCGGAATTTCCGGATGCAGGCGAAACGAAACATTCCCCGTACCGGATGCATCCACCCGGTACACCAGCACATCGTCCGGATAGCTGGCAAACATGGTTCTGCTGTAATCGATTCCCTCATGGCGATATTTCACTTCCGAGACTGCCGTATCCAGATGCAGACTGCGGCGATAGTTTTCCGTCTCTTCTTCTTTCATCCCGAAATCCAGATACATCTCCACAAAATTCTGATAGGAGCCTTCCTGTTCTTTGGAATTGGGCGTCAGACCGTTCTGATACGGCGACGCGTTATCCTTGTCGGTGGAGGGCATTGCCCCGGTTTTCAGACTCTCATAATAATTGTCAAACGCGTTGTCTACCAGCTGCCCCATCAATGCCGCAGGGTCGTCCAGATTGACGTTTCCGTAGGCATCTGCGTTATTGGACGCATCCAGCACCGAAACGCAGCCCGGGCCGCCGGTCCAGAGCGTGTCCTCATTCATCTGCACGCGTTCCGTGTCCGTATAGCCGAATACCATGGCCCCCATATGCCCGTTTCCGATGGGAAGCGCGTGTTTTGCCCATGCGACACCGTCCTCTACAGCTTTGGTGACTTTACCGCTTTCGCTATAGGAAGAATCATTGGAATGGTTTTTTCCGTCCACATAGTTCTGCGGATCGGAGCGGCCAAATTCCAGAAAACCGTCGCCTTTTCCTCCAAGCCATTTATACTTTTTGGCGTAAATCTCATAGAAATCCGCTTTTGCAGATTCATCATACCAGAGTTCCGGCGTATCGTCCGCCGCCGCTTCCGCCTCCTTCATACAAATGCCGCTTCCTGATAAAAAAACGTTGACCGGCAGCAGCAAAACCAGAACCCAAACGATTACCTTTTTCATCCTACCCCTCCTTATAACATAAAATACCCCAATTTACTTCTATAATAAAAAGATAACAAGACGTCACCCGTCTGTCAATGGCTTTTTTCCGGGAATGTATCCGATGATTTCACGACAAAAAAAGAACCCCCGTATGATACGGGGGTCCGAAAAATCTTTTTTTCATTCAATCGCTATGGATTATTCTGCAGCGCGTTTCTTTAATACAACAAGTACAGCGCCAGCCATAAGTACCAGAGTAACCATTGCAGCTACAGGAGCAACGTCAGCGGTCTTTGCAGCATTGCTGGAACCGTTGCCTGCAGGAGCCTGGGTTGCATCAGAAGGATTCTGCTGAGGAGCCTGGGTTGCATCAGAAGGATTCTGAGGTTCAGGAGTCGTCTCGTCAGAAGGATTCTGAGGTTCAGGAGTCGTCTCGTCAGAAGGATTCTGAGGTTCAGGTGTAGCGTCCAAACCACCCTTGATTTCTTCTGCAGTAACAGTCTTAGCCGGATCTGCAGCAAGAGCAGCAGCGTCCTTCTTTGCTGCTGTATCAGTTACAATAACAAGAGGAGCAGCATCAGCAGAAGTCTTTCCTTCTACCAGGGCAAATTTAAATACAGCGAATGCACCGCTATAATTCCA
Organism: uncultured Lachnospiraceae bacterium; assembly: GCA_947630875.1. Classification (GTDB taxonomy): domain Bacteria; phylum Bacillota; class Clostridia; order Lachnospirales; family Lachnospiraceae; genus CANRIM01. Next base: position 23,140 of record CANRJG010000016.1, on the reverse strand, counting down.
ATCAGGCATAGCTGCACTTGCTTTTTCAATTGCGCTTGTGAAAACAGCGTATGTAACATCGCCTGTTTTAGCGGCCTTGTTTACTACATAGTCACCCATGTAGCACTTCTCGCCGTCTTCATTCTTCTCAGCTTTCTTTGCTTCAAACTCATCTGTTGCTACAATGCTCTTGCAAGTATACACTGCAGGATCGTAAATAATACCGACATCCGTAAGCTGTGTTGCAGTGGCAGAAACGGTTACAGTAACCGTACCATCAGCAACCTGCACATCTGATGTATAAGCAGCAACCTGCACATCTGATGTATAAGCAGCATCAGCAGCATTCGCCATAACACCCATGGAAAGCGTCATCGCTGCAACCATAACGATTGCTAATAACTTTTTCATTGTAATCTCTTCCTTTCTTTTTTTTATAAAAAGTGCAATGCGTTTACAAAGTGTAGTCTATCAAATAGACCTTTCCTTGTCAACCTTAAAATTGCACAATTTCCCGGAAATATGTGTTCTTTCTGTCAAAAAATGTTTGTGCTAATTGCCAAAATGATCGATGAGATGCGCCGCATATCTGAGGACTTCCAGTGCATCACTCGCATTTACGACATCGTCGCCATTTACATTTGCAGCTATATACGGATCGCCTTCCAGAACATTCAGCTTGGCCGCGTGCTGCAGAATCATGAGTGCATCTGCAGCGGTAACGCTTTCATCCTGATTCACATCACCGATCATCAGCTCTCCTGACGGCTCGGTCGATTCCGTCGGCTTCGTCGGCTCGGTCGATTCCGTCGGCTTCGTCGGTTCGGTCGATTCCGTCGGCTCCGTCGGTTCCGTTGCATTCGGATCTTCGCTGACATTCATGGTAATCGTCGCATCCGCCTTTACCTCAATATCGGCAACTTCCGTTCCGAGGCCCAGTTCCGCCACCGAAAGTCCCAGTGCTGTTGTTGTTCCATCCTTGCTGATTCTTTTTTTCGATGTAAATGTCAGCTGCCCAATCGTTCCGGTTTTGCTTTTCATGGTCTCATCCACCGTCACGCCGGCAAAAACAACCTTTCCATCTGTTTCGGTATTCATATCATAATATGAAAATTCCTCATCTGTCATGTTGATGCCTGTCTTGTCCGGTACAAGCGTCAAACTGGATTTATCATACGTTACCGTGATATCAAAACACTGCATGTCGATCTCGCCTTCCACGCAAATGGGAACCACCAGTTCCGTTTTATTTCTCTCGACCTGGTATTTCGTAATGTCTGCAAGATACACCTTCGGTTTTTCTCCTTCGGCAAACGCGATCATACTGAACAGCGTTGCAAGCAGCGATACGATCAGTGTAATCGTGATGATCTTTTTCAGTTTCATGTTTTTTCCCTTTCTTTCTGATTTGTGTTTTTCAGATATTTGCATACAATCCTACATTTCAGTTTATCAGACACATTACAAAAAATCAAGCTGAATACCCGGATTTTAACTGCATTTTGCACTGAAATCAATTGGTAAATTTCCCGTTTATGTCACTAAAACCCAGGATTTGAACCACCGCAGCCAGGTAAACACAAAGTTTTTGTCCACCGGATAGCCCGAAAGCACCGGATAAAACATGACAAACAGGATAAACATCAGCGCAATATAGACAAACACCGCATATTTCCGACGAACATGATCTTTGACAAACTGCTGAAAACTGTAGCAGAGCATCAGAATCACAAAAGGCACCGACGGAAAATAATGGTAAATATAAGTGGTCCGATCCACAAACATCCAGGGCAGATATTCCGCCAGATACCCGATCACCAGAAAACCTGCGTTTTTGTCACGATTCATGAACATTCGGTAAATCGCGTAGAAAAATGCAGGAATGCCCGCCCACCAGATCAGCGGATTGCCGAAGGCACTGATGCCTTCCGAAATCGTATCATTCACATGATAGGAATAATACCACATGGGTCGCGTCATTACAGGCCACTGATACCATTTGGAGGAATACGCATGTTCCGATACCAGATTGGAATGATAATTGTACATATCAATCGCATTTTTGTAGGCTTTCTGCAGCAGGCTCTGGCCTTCCCGGCTCACAAACGGAATGTACGAAAGCACATAAATGAGCAGCGGCAAAAAGATGAAAAACAAAAAGCAGAGCAGAATCGTCTGTTTCGTGCGCAGCGGAAATTCCCGGATCACTCTGCTGTGGGAAATCCCGTCCGTACTTCCTTGCGGTTTTGTTTTCGCATACCGGTATTCTCCGTACCTGCGCCAAAGATCCGCGAAAAAGATCACAGCCAGACCACAGGCCGCATAAACGCCTGTCCACTTGCTTGCCATGGCAAAGCCCATCATCATGCCGGACAGTCCCAGCGGAATCATCACTTTGCCAAACTTCCTGTCATAATAGCTCATCTGGGTGTATTTATACATATAATAATACATCAGGATGATAAACAGCGTAACAAATACGTCGATGGTAGCAATCCGGGTCTGCGCAAAATGCATGAAGTCCGTCGCAAACATCAGTATAGCCGCAGTCGCAATCCAGCGTTTTGAAAACATCTTCTTTGCAAAAACATAAATGCAGGGCAGCATAATGATGCCGAAGACGGTGCCGGCAATCCGCCAGCCGAAGGGCACCATTCCGAAAATCAAAATGCCGAACATGATAAATATCTTTCCAAGGGGCGGATGGGTCCACTCATAACTGTAAAGGCCCTGGGTATATTCCCATGCGGTTCTGGCATGATAGATTTCATCAAAATAGGTGCCGTTTAAATTGGATTCCCGCTCCGGGATCAGAGCCGTCTCGTCAAAGAGCGCGGGACAGACTTCCGGATTGGACGGCGTGATATAATTTCCATCTTCATCCACAAAAGTCAGTTCCCAGATGGAAGCCTGGTTCGACAGGGATGTCATACGCACAGCCTTTGTCTCCACAACCTGCGTAAATATCTGTTCCGACCAGTTGAAGACGCTTTTAAATTCCTGATCATTCAGTACCTTAATCCATGTGCCGTCCGCATCCTGCACTTCAAAATCGTAATGCGCATTATGATAATTTCCCAGATAATACCAGATTTTCTGAATACGCACCGGCTGATCAAAGGTAAAGACATACTGCTCGTTTGCGGTTTCTGCAGTCCATCCCGACTGCGGCGCCTGCAGATCTCCCAGATGAAACAGAGCAACTGCGGAATACAGCAGCGTAACCACCAGCATAATCAGGACATCTTTTTTCTCAATCCTTGCCATCGGGCGGGAGGTGAACAGATGCTTTTTGCTTTTGGACTCCGCTTCCTTGCTTCGCAGAGAAAAAACCTGCTTTAACGCAATATTTTTCCCCTCACCCTTCTGTTTCAGAAAACGGAAGAAGAAGAATATCATGAAGGCAAACGCCAAGGTCATTAACGCGCCGATGATTGCTCTGGACGGATCGTCCCAGTTATAGTTTTGGGGATCATAATCGACAAACACATGGATGACATTCAGGAAGTGTACCGCTGACAGTACAAAGTACAGACATAGGGTCTCCATCTGCGGACTGACCACATAATACAGAATCAGCAGGATCAGCGCCGGATACATATAACGCTCGTGCATACGCACCGACAAGGTGAATATTCCCGTAATCAGAAAGGCCGCCATGAAGAAATACTTCGAAGGGTCATTCTTCCGCTTCCACCAGAACCATACCGTAAGCGCAAAAACGCAGACAACGAAAAACATGCCCCAGAATAATGCCGGGAGGCCGAGTACCTTTGTGGTCTGATCCTTCCAGTTCAGGCCCAGCATCGCCCAGAAGTTATACGCATTGACCGACGCAAACTTGTAGGAAGTCACCGTACTCACATACTGGGAAAGCACATTGCCGATGCCAAAAGGCAGCATCAGCACAAACAGTCCGGCAATGGAACCCAGTCCGGAAAAAAGGTTTCTGAAGAACTTATTCCATGTAAAACCTTCCATAAATACATGTTCTATAATTGCCAGAAACAGGACCGGCGCGATAAATGCAACCTGCGGCTTAATCAGAAAACCAATACAGAATGCGATATACGCATACGGCATCTTTTTCTTATAGATATAATAAACCGTCAATACTGCAAATAAGGTAAAAATAGAGTCTACCTGTCCCCATGCCGCCGAATTGATGATAATCGCCGGATTGAACAGATAAAGCAGCGTACAAACCAATGCATTGGTTTCTCCGATCTTTTCTCTGCCAAACCGGTAAATCAGAAGCCCTGAAATCACATCACACAGCACTGCAGGAAATTTAATGAGCAGCATCGAAGAAAAGGTATAATAATCCGTCAGTCCAAACAGCTTCCGCAGGCCGCCCAGCAGCCACAAAACATACAGATAACCGGGCGGATAGTCGCAGAAGCTTCCGGAAGTATAAAAGCCGCCGACTCCCTTTGAAAATAAGGAATCAGCCCACCCGGTAAAGCAGTTGATATCGGTACTGAAGCCCTTAATCAGTCCGCTGAGCAGCAGTCTGACAAGCAGCGCTATGATCAGCAGCTGCAGGCATCCAGATGATATTTTCTGTCGTTTTTTTTGCTCAACAAGCATATCCGACATCCCCTTCAAAAAATATTAGTTATAGGATACCATATGCACGTGAATTCTTCAAGAAAAGAATAATGCCCTGCCGCTGAAATCAGCGGCAGGGCATCATAAATTCATTTAAAATTTTGCTTGTAATCAGTCTTCAAGCGCCTCTTCTTTTCTGCGAATCACTACGATGGTGCAGAAAGCAGCTGCAAGGAGTACAAACGGAATTGCTACGGAAGCTGCGTCGCCCGTCTGACCTGCCTTGGACTGGCCTGTCTTGGAGGTATCGCCGGAAGCACTGCTCTTCTGCTGCATAACCGCAAACTGTCCCAGTTTATCGGACTTATATGCCAGAGAAGATCCGGAAACGCTGGTTGCCATAGACTTCACATCCGCCATACGAACGATGGATGTCTTGGACGCTGTATATCCCGAAGGCGGCGTCAGAGTAATGGAAGCTTCTCCTGTCGGTGTTATTTCCGTACCGTCTGCTTTCAACACCTTCATATCGTAAAGCGTGACGACCTGTTTGTCAACATCAATGCCTGCACCTTTCAGCGCTGCATTTGCGGCTGTGTACTGTGCTGCAGAATCCTTTGCGCCAAGGATTGTTACAGACAGACTTAAGGATTCTTCTGCAGGGAAGCTGCCTGCCGGCAGTGTTACGCTGACACCATTTGCAGATGCGCTCCAGGAACCGTCATCATTGATTGTACCCGGATTTTTATCTTCCTTACTTTCTTCCTGCGGTCCTGTCGGATCATTACCTGCCTGCCAGTCGGGCGTATCTACTGCAATGCCTGCAATAGCGCTCTTTGACTTCTCATCTGCCTGGGCTGTTGTATATAAAGTTTCAATCTGCGCATCGCTCAGTGCCACATCATAGAAGTTTACATCATCGAGGTAAGTTTCCACGGTTACTCTGTAAGTACCCGAACTGTTCTGTCTGTACATCATACCAAAGTATGCAGATGTATCTTCCTGGGTCAGGAATGTCATCAGCGGCGTAGCGCCTGCATTTTCTGAACCGAAGCGAATATTTGAGAAGGAATCCAGATATTTGTGATAATATCCGTCATAGAATCTCGGGCCATAGAAAGAAGGTCCCTGTTCATCTTCCAGATTGTTCGCCAGCTTTTCGCCATCAAAGTACATATAGATACCGGAATTCTTGATGACTACCGTTGCAAAATGCCAATCTGCAGTAGATTTCAGTCTTGCATTCCACTCGTCTTCCAGCTGATCTGCCTCGGCGTCGTATCCATTTTCTTTCGGATCGGTCTTGCCGTTCTTCTTTGTGGACTGCTGATAGTGGTTTTTCAGCGTTGTATTGATCAATGTATCAACGCCTGCCATAAACATCGCGTCGGCGCTGTTGTTTACCCAGAGACCGCTTCTGGTCTTCGTATCTTTGAGTGAATCCTGAATCTTGCTGTGTACAAGAACCTTCGGTTCATCAGCAAAGGTTACGGTAACGCCTTCGCCGATATCGCCGTTCTTATCCGGAACGCTTCTGAACCAGTAGGAAATGGTTGCGCCGGTAAGATCTTTGCCTGCGAACGGATTCGTAAACTGCAGTGCGCTCGTCTTTGTAGACTTGCTTTCATGCAGTTTCAGTACCTTACCGAATGTTGCTTCATTGACTACGGAAGGAGCCTTGACGGCTTTGTCGCCGGTAGATGTATCATTGGCGGAGAAGCCTGTCAGACCTGCGGGAACACTGCCGACTTCCGTGTCTTCAAAGTTCATCTTCAGAACCGGCTCAGGAATATCCTCAGAAACCTTTTTTTCTTCCTGTGCCTGGGTAGTCAGCGTTTCTGCCTGTTCCAGGGTCAGAGGCTTGTCAAAGAATTTGATGTCGTCCATCATTACGCCGTCCAGCGTACCGATTTCCTGTTCGGTTGCCGATGCTGCGCAGCCCTGATTGCCCAGATACAGTACGGTATCTTCATCAGAGAGCCACTCTAACATGGTCTGTGCCGCAGCATTTGCCGGACTGGCAGTAAGTGTGCCGTCTTCCGGCCAGTCGGATACCTTGCTCCATGCGGAACCCTGCTGATACGGAGTATGAATACCAAAGCCCTTATTAAACAGCTTTTTGCCGTTTTCCGGCTGGAATGCTTCTCCGAAATAGCTGTAGTCGTCTTCTGAGATTTCATCGCCGTCTACATAGAACAGAACTCTGTCGTTCTGGATCACGCAGACAACATAATGCCATTCATCCGGAGCATCGGTAACTGTCCCATCCCCCGTGAAATAAAACAGGTTGTTGTTCCGCAGCTGAATCAGTTCGCCTTCTTTTGCGGTATTCGGGTTCAGATCCGTTGCGCCTTCGACCGCACGTACTGTACCATCCGCGAGTGTTTCCTGTCTATAGTTGTCTTCCATGAAATGGAAGGTATCGGAAGCCGCGATCTGCATGGAACCGTTGACATAGCCTCTTCTGACGCTGCTGCCTTTCGCCGGATCAAGTTCCTTGAACGAATCGTAAATGTTTGGTCCGAGAGGATACAGATATACAGTTTCGCCCGCTTCTGTCGTAACGGTTACCTTCTCAGGGCCGGACCACTTACTGTCGCCCTCCTTGACCTCAAAGTAAATCTTCTTGTCGGCAGTTCCTTCATATTTGGGATTCAGACGTACCAGCGGACCGTAATCCTTTGCTACGATGTACGCTGTACCGTCTTTTGCCTTGATCGTTTCTCTGGTTCCAAGCCTGTACTGCGGATCATCTTCCTTGTAAGCTTCCGCTGCCTGATGCTTAACCAGATCGTCTGTCTGATAAGTAACCTTGGCGCCGTTGGGATCGGTTGAATTTTCCGTTCTCTGGATATTTTCAAAGGTAAAGAGTACGCTGTCGTTTAAGATATCGTCCTCGTCATCATCCTCTGTAGCTTCCCGCGCCTCGGGAACCTTAACCCAGTAAGCAATCGATACGCCATTTTCCCATTGTGGACCTTCCGGCAGCTTTTCGGGATCTTTCTTCCAGTGGCTTTCATCCTCTGTGAAATCCATGCCGGCGAAGGGGTTCTTGATCTGCACCGCACTGTGCGCCGTCAGTTCCGGCTGAATGATGCTCTTTTCATAGGCCTCTGCATCCTTCGGCGTGCCGTCCTCGTTGAAACCGCCGGTATATGCCGGAACCGAAAAGTCCATCTTATCGGAATGATCTTTGACTCTTTCCGCAATTTCCATCGTTCCGTCCAGACGGAATACGTTGCCCATATCGGGATCATCATAAGTCGTAGGCTGGTTGCCGACGACGCCGGTTACATAGTGGTAATCGTTCTCGCTGGAACCTTCAATCGACGGATCGTCTGTCCATTCGAAAATCCACTTTCCGGTGGCCGGATCTACCGGGTAAGCATTATTTTCCTTACGTTCCTCATATATCAGACGGGGGCCAAAACCCATGACCTTCAGGTCATTTTTCGTCGCCTCACCCTGGAAGCCTTTTTCGAAATCCAGCTCCATAATCGGGTCGGGCACTTCCACGTCTGCCGCCTGTACAACTGCAGGCTCCGGATCTACCGCTGCGGTAACAGCCGCGGTCAGCGCGGAAACCGGCATTGCCATGACGACTGCGAGCAACGCAGTGATGCCTGAACGAACGGCTTTCGCCGCTGTTGTTCTGTTCATCTTTTTCATGACTGTTTTCCTTTCTTGTCTTGATTTAAAATTGCATTTCTACTAACTGCATTTTATTGTATAATCGTTATTAGTATAATGAATTCAGGCCGAAAAATCAAGTAATTTTGCCCGTCAAAATGTATAACAAATTTCGGTACTTTTGTAAATTATTACTAATTTCCAAACAGGTCAAATATACTGATCTGGTTGCTTTCGGCCATTCCCTCCAGAATGCCCAGACCGGCCAGGGTCTCGATGGCGGACTTGCCGATCCTGCAGCGGTTCATCATGTCTTCCCGGGAAAGGAAATGTCCCTTCGCGGCCTCTTCACAGATGGCTGCCGCCGCTTTGGCCCCCATACCGTCGATGCTTGCCAGGGAGGGCATGATTCTCCCGTCTTCGGTAATGATGAAGCGGTCCGCCTTTGCCCGGTACAGATCGATGGGCGCGAAGGAAAAGCCCCGGGCGTACATTTCCCGCACCAGCTTCATGTCCCGGATTTCCTCCTGCTCCGTGGCCGTCAGCTTTCTTTCCTTCGCCAGTGCTTCCAGTTCCCTGAAATGCCGTTCCAGTTTTTCCCTGCCGAAAGCATTTTCCGCATACCGGAAACCCGTGCCGCGAATAGCCAGATAAGAAGCGTAGTAAGCCAGCGGGTGGTAAATCTTGTAATATGCGATCCGGCAGGCCATCATGACGTAAGCCGCCGCATGGGCCTTGGGAAACATGTACTGGATCCGCTCGCAGCTCCAGATATACCAGTCCGGCACCTGATGGGCGGACATGGATTCTTTCCATTCCGGCTTCAGCCCCCGGCCCTTCCTGACCGACTCCATGATCGTAAAGGACTCCGCCGGGTCCATGCCTTTTTCCATCAGATACAGCATGATATCGTCACGGGTACAGATGGCGCCTTCCAGCGTGGTCTTGCCTTCTTTGATCAGCGTCTGGGCATTGTTCAGCCACACGTCTGTGCCGTGGGACAGTCCTGAAATCCGTACCAGATCCGAAATGCTTTTCGGTTTGGTATCCAGAAGCATCTGAATGACGAACTCCGTACCGAACTCCGGTATTCCTAAGCAGCCCAGCGGACAGGAAATGTCCTCCGGCGTAATGCCCAGGGCTTCCGTCCCCTGAAACAGGGACATGATTTTCGGATCGTCGATGCGGATGCTTTCCGGGTTAATGCCGGTGGCGTCCTGCATGATCCGCACCACCGTCGGATCATCCTTCCCCAGAATGTCCAGCTTTAACAGATTGTGTTCAATGGAATGATAATCAAAATGTGTCGTTATAATGCCGCTGGATACGTCGTTGGCCGGGTACTGCACCGGGGTAAAGGTATGAATTTCCTCTCCCTTCGGCAGCACCACGATGCCGCCGGGATGCTGTCCCGTGGTCCGGCGCACGCCTACCAGATGCCGGCTGATTCTGGTCAGCTCGCACTGGCGCTTCACAATATTGCGCTTTTCATAATAGGACTTCGCGTACATGTAGCCGGTTTTTTCCGCCAGGGTTCCGATGGTTCCCGCCTTGAAGGTATGTCCCTTGCCAAAGATCACTTCCGTATAGGCATGGGCCTGGGTCTGGTATTCGCCGGAGAAATTCAGGTCAATATCCGGTTCCTTGTCGCCTTTGAATCCCAGGAAGGTTTCAAAGGGAATGGAAAATCCGTCCTTTTTCAGCGGCTGCCCGCAGTTGGGACAGTTTTGTTCCGGCAGGTCGCAGCCGGAACCGCTGCCTGCGGAACGGACCGTTTCCGAATCAAAGTCGTGATATTTGCAGGCCGGGCAGTAATAATGGGGCGGCAGCGGATTGACTTCGGAGATGCCCGCCATGGTGGCCACAAAGGAGGAGCCCACCGACCCCCGGGAGCCTACCAGATAGCCGTTTTCATTGGAATTTTTCACCAGCAGATGGGCAATCATGTAAAGACTGGCGTATCCGTTGGAAATGATGGACTGCAGTTCCTTTTCCAGCCGGGAGGATACTTCCTCCGGCAGCGGATCTCCGTATATGGCTTCGGCCGTGCCGTAACAGAGCTTTTTCAGGTCTTCTTCCGCGCCTTCGATGACCGGCGCGCATTTGTCCGGACGCACCGGAGAGATGTATGCGATCCGGTCCGCGATATTCCTCGTGTTTTCCACCACGATCTCGTATGCCTTTTCTTCCCCCAGATAGGAAAATTCCGCCAGCATCTCGTCTGTGGTGCGGAAATACAGCGGCGTGCTTTCGTCCACGCCGGTATATCCCCGGCTGTCCTGGATGATTTTCCGGTAGATCTCATCCTCCGGATCGATAAAATGGGCGTCGCAGGTGGCGGCCACCGGTTTGTTCATCTGTGCGCCGAGATCTACGATTCTGCGGTTTAAGTTTCTTAAATCCTCCTCCGTCTTCATGGCATAGCGGTCTTCCCGCAGCATGAAGCCGTTGTTGGCAATGGGCTGGACTTCCAGATAGTCATAAAAGGCGGCCACTTCCTCCAGCTGTCTTTCATTTCTGCCTTTCAGCACAGCCCGCATCAGTTCACCCGCTTCGCAGGCGGAACCGATCAAAATGCCTTCCCGGTGGGAGGCAATGAAGCTTTTGGGAATCCGCGGTACATTATGAAAATACCGGGTATGGGATGCGGAGACCATCCGGTACAGATTGCTTCTGCCGGTTTCGTTGGCCGCCAGCAGAATGATATGGTACCGGGGAGATTTTTGGATGAAACTGTCGCTTTCTTTCGTCTTGTCATTCAATGTGGAAAGATCTGTCAGCCCTTCCGCTTCCATGGTTTCCGTCAGCCTGCCGTACAGCAGCGCGGCAGCTTCCGCATCCTCCCAGGCTCTGGTGCGGGTTTTCACCGGAATCCCGAGGCTTTTCAGTGTCTGGTCCAGCCGGTACCCTTTCAGCTGTGTCAGGTAGATTCTGGTCACGCCTGTCAGATCGAGGATCGGCGGTTTTTCCATGATACCGCAGGATTCCAGCTGCGTTTCCAGACAGTCCGGATCCCGTTCTGTCGTATAAGTTGCCAGCAGGCAGCCTTCGGCAAATGCCAGAAACTCCCGCAGCACCGTTTCCTTTTCCTCTGCCTGTGCCCACGCGTCGGCGTCGATATGATATTCGTCGCTTCTTTGCGCGGAAAGGACTTGCGCGGTTTTGATAAAGCGCTGAAACTGCGCTCCCGGTTTTCCGTCTTTGTATTTGACGGCGCCCAGTTCAAACAGTTCCGCATGGAGCCCGTATTCCTCGGTGGTACGAAGGGTGTATACCACTGTATCGCAGCCCGGCCGCAGTCCCTTCGCCCGCCGCGCGATGGGTGTCAGGTCGTCCACCATATAGCCTTCCAGCCCGTAAATCGGCTTCAGATTTTTGATTTCCTTCTTATTCAAGTATTTCAGTACGTCGGTAAAGGCATGCACCACGCCGTGATCCGTCACCGCCATGGCGTCATGCCCCCATTCCGCCGCCCGGGCAATCATTTCGGCGGCGGAGGGAATCGCGTCGTGTTCGCTCATATTGCTGTGAAAATGCAGCTCGACCCGTTTCACCTTTGCCTCGTCTTTACGTTTCGTAAAAAAGCTGTCTGTTTTCTTAATGGCGCTGACCGGAGAAATGCACAGCGTCTTATCAAAGCTGTCGATATCGGCCCGGCCCTGTATTTCCACAAAAGTCCCGACTTGCAGCGTTTCCTGCAGTTCTTCCCAGTCTCCGGTTTTGATAAAGCATTTGCATACAATGCTGTCGGTTCCGTCGTAAATGCTCATGGAGAGCATGTATTTTTCGCCGCTTTTTAAAAGCCGCGGTTCCAGTTCGAAAATTCGGCCGTGTACCGCCACCTCGCCGCTGGGTTCCGTCAGATCTGCCAGCGTGGTAAAGGACAGTTTCTTTTCCCGGCCGTACAGGACATTCGGGTCTGCCGGCGCATATTTGCTGCGGTATTTCGGATTCCGGCCGCCTGCCGCGGGCTTTGCCTCTTTCTGCCCGGCAGCGGCAATGGCTTCCTGCGCCTTCTTTCGGATTTCTTCCAGCTCTTTTTCGTATGCATCATCAAAATCCGGCGAAGAAACACTTTGGGTTTCCGGCGCCGCCTGCGCCGGCGTTGCTTCCGTTTCCGCCATCGGTGCCGCCTGCGCCGGGGCTGCTTCTGTTTCCGCCGTCAGCGCCGCCTGCGCTTCCGCTGCCAAACCTTCCGTCATTTCCGGAACAGGTTCTTCCTTCAGCCTGCTGTCCGGAGCCACTTTTACATACAGCTGCAGGGAAAAATCGTCAAAGATCTGCGTCTGCAGCGCATAGCTCACCTCATCCAGACTGCGCGCATCCAGCGTTTCTTTCAGCGAAACCTGCAGCGTCGCCCGGTTGTTTGTTCGGTTGACCGACAGTCGGTCAACAAAAATCGCATTTGTAATATCTGTAAGGGAGGTCTCTGCCTGAAAAGTGGGAAAAGCCTCCGCCAGTTTTTTCGCTTCCATTATCCATTGTCCTTCCAGTGCTCCAGTTCATACCGAAGGGCCGGCAGAAATTCCGATTCTTTCAGCTTCCGGATGATCTGTCCCTTTTTGATGAGTACCCCTTCCCGGTTGCCGCCGGCAATGCCCAGATCCGCCTCTTTCGCTTCCCCGGGGCCGTTGACCACGCAGCCCATGACGGCCACTTTGATCTGCAGCTGCGGGAAATCCTTCACCATTTCTTCCACCTGACCGGCCAGACCGATCAGATCAATATTTGTTCTGCCGCAGGTGGGGCAGGAAATGACTTCAATTCCTTCCCTGCGCAGGCCGAGGCTCCGCAGAATCGTCTTTGCGCTTTTGATTTCCTCCGTCGGATCTCCGGTTAAGGACACCCGCATGGTATCGCCGATGCCTTCGTAGAGCAAAATGCCCAGCCCTACCGCGGATTTGATATTGCCGCTGTACAGGGTGCCCGCTTCCGTAATGCCGATGTGCAGCGGATACGCCGTGGCCTTGGCCAGCAGTTTGTGGGCGGCAATGCTTAAAGGCACATTGGAGGATTTGATGCTGACCACGATCTTGTCATAGCCGCAGTCCTCAATCTCCTTTACCTGCCGCAGGGCACTTTCCACCAGCGCCTCCGGCGTCACTTTGCCGTAACGGTCCAGCAGGGCTTTTTCCAGCGATCCGCCGTTGACCCCCACCCGGATGGGAATGTTTTTTTTCGCCGCCGCGTCCACCACACATTTTACCCGTTCCCTGCCGCCGATGTTGCCGGGGTTGATCCGGATTTTATCCACGCCGTTTTTGATAGCTTCCAGCGCCATTCGGTAATCGAAATGGATATCCGCCACCAGCGGAATATGAATCTTTTCCCGGATTTTCGGGATGGCTGCCGCTGCCGCCGCGTCGTTGACCGTCACCCGGACGATCTCACAGCCGGCTTTTTCCAGCGCTAAGATCTGCCTGACGGTGGCTTCCGCGTCCGCTGTTTTCGTATTGGTCATGGACTGTATCGCCACCGGCCGGCCGCCGCCGATGATGCGGTTTCCGATTTGGATTTCTTTTGTCATGGGTTTCTCCTGTTGGGTGGGATTGTGAGAGCTGCGAAGCAGTGTAACAATCCGTAATCATTTTCTATGCCTGAATCATTACATAAACAACCTGTATATATCGTGGCCCAGTACCACCACCATCAGCAGCATCAGCAGGGAAAAGCCGATCATATTGATCATGCCTTCCACTTTCTGCGGGAGCCGCCTGCGGGTGATGATTTCCAGCAGGAAGAACAAAATCCGCCCGCCGTCCAGCGCCGGAATCGGCAGCAGGTTCATAACCCCCAGATTGGCGGACAGCAGGATTGCCAGATTGAGCATGTTGACAAAGACATACAGCGCCCCGTCTTTTTTGCTCTGATTGTAGGTATCTCCGATAACGCTGACAATGCCCACCGGACCCGATACATTTTTAAAACTGATTTGCCCGGTCAGCAGCATCCGCAGACTCTGCACCGTGGTTTTGATCCAGTAGCGCAGCTCATAGGCGCTGTACTGCAGGGCGCGGAAGAAACCGCCCTTCACCCGGCTGGCGCTGTTATCGCTGGCAAAGCCGTGGGAATAGGAAGTCACTTCCTCCGGCGTCACGGATATTTCCAGTTCCGCACCGTCCCGCTGAACCGTGACGTTCAGTTTGCTGCCTTTGGAACCCCGAATTTTCTGAATAATATCCTGATCGCTGCCGACGCTTTCTCCGTTAATGGCAAGAATCTCATCGCCGCTCTTTAACCCCGCTTCCCTGGCGGGACTGACGTCGGTAAAGCTGTCTATTTTCCTACTGTTTTCGGTAATATACATACCGATCTGATAAAACTGCTGTTTTTCGGGTACAACCAGGATCTCCTTCTCGACGGTTTTGCCGTTTTCCTCCCGTGCAATCACAAACTTCATGGGTTCGGAAGGATATACGCTCTGCACAAAGGAAATATCCCTGGACAGATGCACCTTTGACCCGTTCAGACGCAGCACCCGATCCTCTTCCATCAGCCCGGCGGCTGCCGCCGCGCCTTTTTCTTCCACATATGTGATTCTGGGCTCGTCATATCCCATAATCAGAATAATCACCAGCGCCAGCAGAAACGCCATAATAAAGTTAAAGACGGGACCGGCCGCCACTACACTCAGACGCGCCCACACACTTTTGTTGTTGAAGGCCCGGTCGTCTGCAGCGTCCGCTTCCACATCCTCGTCCATCACACAGCTGCCGCCGAAAGGAAGCAGCTTGATGCAGTATTTCGTCTCGCCTTTTGTAAATCCTGCCAGGGTCGGTCCCAGTCCCAGCGTAAATTCGTTGACACGGATATGATTGGCCTTGGCCAGCAGGAAATGTCCCAACTCGTGAAACAGTATAATCAGACTGAAAATGATAATTGCAAATACAATATTCATATTCCAAACTGCCTTTCATGCAAAAACAATGAAGTCATTTCAACCATTCTTCTATTTTTATGCGGATTTCCTTTTCAATATTTAAGATTTCTTCCAGCGACGGATCCGGCAGCACCGCATGTACTTTCATGGCCCGTTCAATCAGTTCCCATATGCCGGGAAAACTGATTTTTTCCGCCAGAAAGGCTGCCACAGCCGCTTCATTTGCCGCGTTGAACACCACCGGCATGGAACCGCCCTGCCTGCCCGCGTCCAGTCCCAGCTGCAGTCCGCGGAAGGTTTCCGGATCCGGCCGTTCGAAACTTAAATTTCCCAGGGCACAAAAATCCACCCGGGCGCCGTCCAGTGCTTTTCGCTCCGGATAAAACAGCGCATACTGAATGGGCAGTTTCATGTCCGGCATCCCCAGCTGCGCAATCACCGCCCCATCCGCATACTGCACCATTGAATGCACAATGCTCTGGGGATGCACCAGAATTTCGATTTTTTCCTGGGGCATGTCAAAGAGCCATGACGCTTCTATCACTTCCAACGCCTTGTTCACCAGCGTGGCGGAGTCGATAGTAATCTTGCTGCCCATGTTCCAGTTGGGATGGGCCAGCGCGTCGGCAGGACGTACCTGCTGCAGCTGCTGCGCATGCATACCGCGGAAAGGCCCGCCCGAGGCTGTCAGCAGCAGTTTCTCGATGCAGGCTCTGTTTCTTTCTTCCATGGATTGAAAAATCGCGCTGTGCTCGCTGTCCACCGGCAGGATGCGCACCTTCTTCCGCTTTGCCAGCGGCATGATCAGGTGCCCCGCCGTCACCAGCGTTTCCTTGTTGGCCAGCGCAATGTCTTTGCCGGCTGCAATGGCAGCGATGGTGGGCCGGATGCCGATCATTCCCACAAAAGCGGTAAGCACCATATGGTTTTCTGTCAGTACCGCCGCCTCTTCCAGTCCTTCCATGCCGGCCAGCACGCGCACCGGCAGATCGGAAAGCCGCACTTTTAAATCCGCCGCCGCCTGTTCATCTAACACTGCCGCCACAGCAGGATGAAACTGTCTTACCTGCTGTTCCAGCAGCTGGATATTGGATCTGCAGGTCAGCGCGCTCACGCGGATGTCCGGGTGCCGGGCCGCAATGGAAAGGGCCTGGGTACCGATGGAGCCTGTAGATCCGAGAATCGCTATTGTTTTTGTCACTGTTCTCTCCGTATTATCTATCGTATCAGCAGCGCCAGATAATAGATGATGGGCGCTGTAATAATCACACTGTCAAATCTGTCCATAATGCCGCCGTGTCCGGGGATCAGCTTTCCGTAGTCTTTGATGCCGTACTCCCGCTTGATGGCGGAGGCTGCCAGATCTCCGAACATGGACACAAAGGCGCCTGCCGCGCAGATCAGTCCGTACATCAGCGACGGATGTGCAGCCTGTCCGATCCGATTGACCACCGCCGCGTACAGAAGGCCAAGCAAAAACGCGCCGACGATGCCCCCTGCCGCCCCTTCAAAGGATTTCTTCGGGCTGAGTTTCGGCGTCATCTTGTGGTTGCCAATGGTCTTGCCGGTCAGCATACCGACACAGTACGCACAGGTATCGGCGCCCCAGCTGCAGAAAAAGATCAGCCATACCAGTATCTTTCCGTGCTGCAGGGTTTCCGCCGTCAGATAAATAAAGGAAATGGGCACCACCGCGTAAAAGAACGAGAAAAACGTCATGGCGATTTTTTCCGCTTTGTATCCCGGATAGGCAATCACCATCAAAAACAGCAGCGCCATCAGAAATACGCAGGCAAACAGCCAGACATATTTCAGTCCGAAGAGATACAGCATGGCATAGTAGGCCGCGCAGAACAGATACCCGGCAATTTCCAGTGCATTCCTATGTTTCCCCGCCCCGGTTTTTCTTATTCCGAACGCCCGGAACAACTCATCCAGTCCGATGACGGAAATCAAAAACATGGTGGCAAGGCATACGATGCCGCCTGCGCGGATCGTAAGTACCGCCAATATAATCAGCAGAATCCCGCTGAGCAGTCTGGTCCAAAACATCTTTCGCTCCTTTTCTTAAGCGCCGCCGTAGCGCCGCTGCCTGCCGGCATAATATTCCACCGCTTTTTCCAGATCTTCCGGCGCAAAAGCGGGCCAGGGCACATCGGTAAAATACATTTCCGCATAGGCCAGCTGCCACAACAGATAATTGGAAATCCGCTGTTCCCCGCCGGGGCGGATCAAAAGATCCGGATCCGGCAGCTCTTTCGTGTCCAGACAGGCGCTGATTTTCTGTTCGTCAATTTCCTCCGGCGGCACATGGGCTTCGGCCAGTTTCCGACAGGCTCTGACGATCTCGTCCCGGCTGCCGTAATTGATGGCAATAGTCAGGTTGATGCCCGTATATGCGCCGGAAACTTCCTCCAGTTTCCGGATACTGGTCTGCAGTCCTTCGTCCAGCCGGGTAATATCCCCGATGACCCGGCAGCGGATGTTGTTTTTCTTTGCTCTCGTCAGGCTTGTCCGCATATACTGCCGCAGCAGTGTCATCAGTCCCTCCACTTCCTCCGGAGAACGGTTCCAGTTTTCCGTGGAAAAGCAGTAAACGGTCAGATAACGGATGCCCATATTGTAGGCTGCTTCCACGATCCGGTCCAGATTTTTGGCGCCCTGCACATGTCCGTAGGACACGGGCATGCCTTTGGATTTTGCCCATCTGCGGTTGCCGTCCAGGATAATTGCCACATGTTCGGGAATATTCATATACGTTCCTTTCCCCGTGCTTTGAAAGAAAAGCCCCGGACTTGTCCGGATGCCTTATCTTTTGCGCCGCACTGTTTGAATAACGCTCAGAAGATTCACACCGCCGGGCGTGAATCTTCTCCTGCTTTCTTTTTATACCGTAAATACTTCTTTGGTCTTTTCTTCGACCATGCCGTCGATCCGTTTGACGAACTTGTCCGTCATTTTCTGGATATCCTCCTGCAGTTCATCCACGATGTCCTCGCTGATATCCTTCATCTTCTTTACATATTCCACCGCGTCCCGGCGAATGTTTCTGACTGCCACTTTCGCGGTCTCGCCTTTTTTCTTGACCCCTTTGGCAATCTCTTTTCTGCGTTCCTCGGTCAGCTGCGGGAATACCAGCCGGATGATCTTTCCGTCGTTCGAAGGCGTGATTCCCAGATCCGACGCCAGAATTGCTTTTTCGATCTCCTTCACCATCTTGGGTTCCCAGGGCTGAATCGTAATCATGCGCGCCTCCGGCACGTTGACGTTGGCCACCTGCTGAATATCCGACATGGACCCGTAATAGTTTACTTTGATCTTGTCCAATACATGGGGGTTGGCACGGCCGGCCCGAATCGTCATAAATTCGCTGTTCAGGCTGGTAATCGCTTTTTCCATTCTTTCCTCGTAAGGAACCAGTCTTTCATCTGTCATTTCGTCTTCCTCCTTTATTATAATGTAGCGGCACGCGCGCTTAAAAAGCGCACCTGCCAAGTCGTCGGAAGGCATTGAAAGTTATGCTTCGCATAAGCCTTCCTCCTCATACTTCGTTTTACATACCTTGTTTTATATTCTTTGTTTTACGCTGTTACCTTTGTCCCCGTAAATGCCGCGCCGTCTGTGACGCAGGCGATGCCGCCCGGCGCATTCAGTCCGAATACCATCAGCGGCATTTTATTTTCCATGCAAATGATCGTGGCCGCCAGATCCATGACCTGCAGCCGCTGATCCAGCACTTCCTGCAATGAAATTTCCGTGATTTTTTTCGCTTCCGGATGGGTTTTGGGATCGGCATCATACACGCCGTCTACCGCTTTGGCCATCAGGATCATATCCGCTTCGATTTCCACCGCCCGCAGGGCTACCGCCGTATCCGTGGAAAAATACGGATGTCCGGTGCCGCCTGCGAAAAATACGATGCGTCCTGCCTCCAGATCAGCCACCGCGTCGTCTTTGGAAAAGAGCCTGCTGACATTGCCGCAGACAAAGGGCGTGTAAATGCGGCAGGACATGCCTGCCACCCGGAAGATTTCCGAGACATAAATGCAGTTCATCACCGTGGCCAGCATACCGATCTGATCCGCTTTCACCCGGTCGATGGTTTCCGAGGTTCTGCCTCGCCAGAAATTGCCGCCGCCGATGACCACCGCTACCTGGATGCCCTGATCCGCCAGTACCTTCACCTGTTTCGCCACATCCATGCATACCGCTTCATTAAACCCCGTATGCCGGTCTCCCGCCAGCGCTTCTCCGCTTAATTTCAGTAATACTCTTTTCATAATCCATTGTCTCCGCTTGTGTTCCGTGTCAGAAATTGTGATGCACCGGCAGCGTCGTTTTCCGAATCGGAAGAAAAATCATCTGCTTCTCCCGGCAAAGGGCGATGATCTGCCGCAGCGCTTCCACCGTTGTTTTGTGTATATCGCCGTCGTGGAGCAGAATCACATTCTGCGTGTTCTGTCCCAGGGTCGCACGGACGTTGGAAAGCATGGCGTCTACCGGCACGTTCACCCCTGCGCCGTCGCCGCTGTCCACATTCCAGTCAAAGTAAACCAGCCCTTCCTGCTCCAGCAGCCGGATACAGGCGTCCCGGCTGACCTTGCGTTCCGCCAGCTGATTGCTGCTGCCGCCGGGAAAGCGGTAGAGCCACAGATCCGGACAAACCCCGGATAACATGTCCCGGAGTTTTCGGATGTCGTTACAAAAGCTTTCGATGTCCGCGTACATCTGTCCATACGCATGGGAGTAGGAATGCAGCGCCAGCGTATGCCCCTTTCGTACAATCTCGCCATAGGCGTCCGCAAACGCTTCCCTGTCGGCGCCGATCACAAAAAAAGTGGCTTTGATGCCATATTCGTCCAATATGTCCAATATTTTTTCCGTCTGTGCGCTGGGTCCGTCGTCAAAGGTCAGATACGCCAGCTGTCTGTCCTGATACAGCTTTTCATACGGCAGCATGGACGCTCCGGCCCGCATATGCAGGAGGAAAATGCCTGCCGCCAGTACCCATAAAAATTTTCTGATCATACGAAAAGCTCCGCCTGCCATCTTCATTGCTAAACTATGTGATCCCCAGGCGATACATTCCATGACATTTGTAACATCATAACACATGGATATCCATTTGTCGAGATTGGCGGCACAAAAAATAGAGGAAGCCTGCCTTTTCATCGGCGCTTCCTCCACTGTGATTTTCTCTTATTTTTCCCGGGAAACCAAGGCATCCTCAGTACAACGCCTGGGTTCGCAGCACAAACAGATAGGTACAGCTGTATGCACCGTTTTCCTGAATCCAGTCGCACTGCACCTGAAAGCCCCGAAGAAACGGTTTTCCTTTGTTTTGATTATCTTCATACAACTGGATCGCGGAATGATTGGCCAGATGAAACTGCACGCAGTTGATAGATGCATCCGGACTGGCCACGCGATACACCACTTCTCCCACGCGGCCTGAAAAGCGGCTGGTCCCGTCTTCATTCAGCACGATCTCTCTGACATTGACCATATCCGGCATTTCCCCCTCGGGAAACAATAGCAGCACCTGCTGTACCGGCCCGAAGCTATGTGCCGGAGGCAATACAAACAGGGGATTTTCTTCACCCTTCGCTGCCTGTGCTGCAAAAAAGCTGCCCGCGTCCTGCACCACCCGGCTGTCCTGCGGAAACGTGGTTTCCGCAGTGGGATACGCGTCTGCGCACACCGCATAATCCCGGATGGTTTCCGCCCCGGATATGATGGTCACTTCCGGCGGAGCCTCCAGTTTTTTTCCTTCCCGGGGAATCTTGTAGTAATAAACGGACACGTTGCCGTCATAATCTTCTCCATAAATGGGAACGGCATAACATCCTTCCGCATCTTCCATTTCCTCCGGCATCCGGTGGGGAATGACGCTGCCCCATTCAAAATATTCCGAGGCTTTCGCCTCTTCGCCGGTCCAGCCAAAACTATCCATTGCGCTGGCATAGGAATTCCCGTCCGAAACGTCCTCGTCTGTATCCGATGCATCCGCTTCCTGTGCATCCTTCAAAGAAAACCGGAGCGTGCTGGCCGTCACTTTGACCGAAAGACCGGACAGCAGCAGCAGAACAGCCAGGCCCACCGCCGGCGCCCAGCCATAGCGCTTGCGTTTTTCATCCAGATTGTTTAAGAACCGCTGTTTCATGTCCCGTATATTTCCGCTGTAGCAGGTGGAAAAATACTGCCTGCGCAGCGAAGACTGCCCTGCCTTCAGCAGGCTGTACAGCTGCTCGTTGTAAGCCGCCCGTTCTTCTCCGCTTTTTTTCGCCAGCACTTCCGCGTCGCAGTAAAGCTCCATATCCCTGCAGGCCTGCCGTACCATGAGCCAGGCCAGCGGATTGAACCAGTGTACGCTGTTGGCCGCAAGATAAATCCATTTGACCAGCAGATCTTTATGGGATATGTGCGTCAGTTCATGGCAGAGCACCGCCTCCAGCAGCGCTTCGCTGTATTCTTCTTCCGGCAGCCACACCACAGGATGGAAGACCCCCGTCACCATGGGGCTGTCCACCGACAGCTTCGACGCCGCATCCGTCTCCCTGCTCCGATACAGATACAGTTTCGGCTGTTTTTTCAGATCCATCGCCGCGGCGGCTTCCGCCAGCACCTGCAGATAAAAGGCGTCCTCTGCCTCTCTGCCATTGGCGCGTAAGCGTTTTCGGAAGCCCAGCCAGACCGCCAGATGGATGCCCCAGAACAGCAGGAAGCCTGCCAGCCAGACGACGCTGATCAAAACGATATGCTGCCGCACAAATTCGGCGATCCAGACAACCCCTTTCTGTACCCGGCTGAAAAAAGTGCTGCTTTCTTCCTCCGAAATTTCTTCCGGAACCACGTCGCCAAAACGCAGCAGATAGTCCAGTCTTTCGGGCGTATCAAAATCAATATAGTTTCGATAATTCGAGAGATAGCCCTTAAGCAGCCCCTGGTCCTGAAACCTCTGCAGCACCTCCGTGTCCAGATATCCCCTGACCGCCGTGGAAGCAAGTTCCTCATCCTGCATTGAGGCATATACTCTGGAAGTCTCTTTCTGCGCATCCTTACTCAGGCCTGCGCCGGTCTGTACCAGATGATGTTTCCATATTTCTCCGGCGGGATCTCCCACATGCCACTCGATCAGATTGATTTGAAAAAGCGATCCGGAAAAGCGAAACGGCACCAGCATCCAGAGTGCCAGCAGAATCCATAACAGCTGTTTTCCCGCCATTGCATACCGTTTCCGAAACAGCCGGGAAAAGACCAGCATTATCAAAATCAGCAATCCGGCGGTCACTGTCGCCTGCAGCAGATGCAGCAGTCCTTCCGCACAAATATCAGCCATGGTTGTACTCCTCTCTTAGTTTTTCGGTTTCATGATTCGGGCGTCAAAAGTGATTACGGATTGTTACGCTGCTTCGCAGCTCTCACAATCCTACCATGTGTTCGAGCTTTTGATGCTGTAAAAGTGATTACGGATTGTTACGCTGCTTCGCAGCTCTCACAATCCTACCCAACATTCGGAATCCATGGGGCCCCTGCCCCACTTCTTCCTCATGTTGGGGCGCGTCATAAAGCTTCTCACCCAACGGTATGCAAGCATACCGTGGATTCGAGCTTTTGACGCTGTAATCATTTCATATACTCCGGTATTTCCTGTTCTTCTACAAAGTCCGCCAGATTCACCGGATCGGTCACATCCGTCTGCAGCCGGTATTCCCCCGAAGCTGCGTCCCTGGAAAATACGCCGACGCCGATCCAGTAACGGCTGCCCGACGTGTCGTAATCCGTCCCGTCCCCCTCCAGCGAGGTTTCTTCCGTATAATACTCTGCCAGAACGATCAGTTCCTGCACCCCGTTGTTATCAATATCTTTCATGTACAGTCTGGGATACATCCGCCAGTGTGTCCGTCCCGCATCCGGCGCCGGACAAGTCAGATGGTCGCCGTTTCCGAAATCGATGGTAAACATAACGCTTGTCGGCGCCGCACCATTGTACACCAGAATGGTATCCTTTTTGCCGTCCTGTTCCAGATCCATAATCATCCGGTTTTTCTTATCCAGCTCGCAGATATCATAATATTCCAGCCGGTCCAGACCGTCTCC
>CANRJG010000015.1 GCA_947630875.1 uncultured Lachnospiraceae bacterium | reverse complement strand
CCCAGACAGGCGGTCATGCTTTCCTGCATATAGGACAGGTAAGCGGAAAGTTCTGCCTCCCCGCTTGTTCCTGACCCGAAAGAAAACAATTCCTGCGTATGCTCCGCAGCGCCTTCTTTTCCCGCCGTGCCGGACCCGGTTCTGGCAAACAGCATCAGTACAATGCCCGCCGCGATCGCAATGATCATGTATTCCTTTTTAATGCCGGACCACTCAATTTTGCCGTGCTTTTTCATTCTGTATCCATTCCTCATATCTGTTCTGAAACAGTTCTTCATAATAGGACGTATCCTCTCTGACAGCGGGCAGTTCGATGGAAAACAAACTGTCCATGGACGGCAGTTCCATGGAAAACAGCTTTTCCGTTACCGGAAATACGGTTAAAACCACCAGAATCAGTCCGCCAAACAAGCGGATGCCGGTCTTGTAAGACTCCTCCGGCACCAGTTCCGTCACCACAGAGGAAACGATCATAAACATCAAAATACTTTCAATCCATTCTTTCATTGCAATCCACCTCCCGCACCTGCGCTCAGCATTACAATGCTGATCAGAAACAGCACAATCGCCGTGCATAAAATGCGAAGCAGCAGCCGGATGGCATTCGCCGCAATTTCAAACAGGCGCTGCACCCTGGCCTGCATCACCGGCTGCAGCAGCGCATTGACCAGCAGAAACACCCCCGCATATCCGGCAATTTTCAAAATAGGAATCAGTGCTGCCGCCGTAATCAAAATCAGTCCCACCACGCCGATGCTGTTTTTCATTACCATGGCTGCGCCGAATACAACTTCCGTTCCCGCGCCGGCAATATCACCGATGCCCGGAATCGCCTCAATAGATTTGCGGACAATGGAGGTCTGAAACCGATCCACATACGGGGTAATCAGCCCCTGAAACACGTGAAAACCGATGAACAGCGCCAGCAGGCTTTTTAATACCAGCCGGACCCCCTTTTGTATCAGATCTGCCAGTCTTGAAAACCGGTCTGTTTCCGCCGCCTGATTGATGAGCCCCAGCATCAGGTAAAGCAGGCTGGCAGGACAAAGAAACTGCAAAATCAGATGTTCCGCCAGATAGCTGAGTACGGAAAAGGCTTCCATGGAAAGGGCCGCCGTACTGACGCCCCCTGCCAGCGCCAGCGCAATCAGGTAGGCAGGCAGAATCGCGTTCATCAGGAAAATAGCCGTCAAAACGGTATCTTTCACCAGTACGGCCGCTTCCGCAAAAACGGACAGCAGAAATGTAATCAGCGTAATAAAAGAGATAAAATACCCGGCTTTCGCAGCGGCGCTGTCCTCAAGAATCTGGGGCAGGATGCCAAACAGCGTACATAGGAGGGCCAGCGCAATCAGCCGGATCAGCAGCTTCTTATAAACCAAAGGATTGCCCGGTTTTCCTCCCAGCATTTCTTTCATCAGATCAACCACGGTTTTGTCGTTGCGAATCAGATCGGAAATGGCGTCCTGCAAACGGATGCCGGTATCGCCAAACACTTCGTCCATGGCTGCCTGCATATCCTCCATGGGAATGTCCCGGTAAAGTGTTTCACAGGCGTCTTCCGCGCTTTCACTGCCCCGGGCCAAAACAGGAATTGCAAGCAGCCCCAGTAATATGACCGCAAACACAAGTCCTTTCTTTTTCATAACAGCGCCGACACCGTTTCCATCAGGGTTGCAAGGATCGGAACGCTTAATGAAATCACCAGCAGCTTGCCGAAAATCTGCAGCTGGTGCGCAATGGAAGCATTGCCCGCATCCTTGCAGATCCCGGCAGTCAGGTCACAGACATAGGTGATTCCCAGCATTTTAAACAGCGTCATCATATATTTTCCGCCGCTGCCCATGGCGGAAAGCAGCTGCTTGATCTTGTCTCCCAGACCAGAAAGACCGACCATGGTATAAAAGACGATCAGCAGGGAAGCCGCAATGACAATGGCTGTGCCCATCACATTTTTCTGTTCTTTAAAATAAACGGCCAGACAGGTACCAAGCAGCGCAATCAACAAAACCTTCCACAGCATGGATCTTCCCTCCTTTCCTTTTGCAGCTGCCGCCGGACCTTACAGAGAGAACATAGTTTCGATGGTACGAAACAGCTCCGAGATATATGGCAGAAGCCAGAACAGCACCAGAATCAGTCCCGCCAGACTTGCCAGAAACGCCTGATCCTCCCTTCCGCTGTGCTTTAAGACCTGTCCAAGTACGGAAACCAGAATCCCTACCGCCGCAATTTTAAAGATGATATTTACGCCCACATTTGCCTCCTGTTACCTACAGCAGGATCAGTGTGAGTAAAACGCCGCATGCCGCGGCGCATGTTTTGTATATCCTGCTCTTTGATCGCTTTGATTCGCCTGCTTCTTCCTGTCTGTGCCTGATCCGGCTGATACTAAGTTCGATGGCTTCCAGCTGCATGGATACATCCAGGTGTCCCAGCTGTGTCCCCAATTCCTGCAAGATTTCCGCGTCCTTAGGGATTCCCTCCTCCGAACAGAGAATCTCCGATACCGCTTCCTCCCAGACATTGCAAAAGGGCTTTCCGGGATCCGTACTGATTCTGTGTGCCACTGCCCCGTAAAACTGCCCTGCCACACCTTTCGTGCGCGCGGCGGTGCTGCGCATGGCCTCCGGCAGCGTTGCGGCGCCGTAACGGATTTCCCCGCTCAACAGCCCGAGACTTTTTTCCATCTCGTCCAGCAGCCGGATCCGCTGATCCAGTGCCGCGCTTTTTTTCCATCCCAATAAAAGACTGGCGCCGCAGATAAGCAAAGCGCCCACAGCCTTCAACATGCCTTTGACCCCCTCTCATACAATATTTTTCCGGACTTGTCCATGATCTGATGCACCGCCTTATGCACCGCATCCAGAATAATAAACCGCTCGAACACACCTTCTTCCAGCATCATTTTCAACAACGGCTTACTGTACAGATCATCATAAGCATACCCGTGCACCGTAGAGATCAGTTTACAGCCGCAGTACAGCGCGTGCCGCAGCGCAATGTGATCCGCCTCATTTCCGATTTCATCCACCGCAATCACCGCAGGCGCCATACTGCGCAGCAGCATCAGCAATCCTTCCCGCTTTGGACAGCAATCTAAAATATCCGTCCGGATACCGATATCATTCTGCGGGATTCCCAGATAACAGGCGCCGATCTCCGACCGCTCATCAATGACACTGACATTGACCCCGCCATGCCCTGCGCTGCCGTCAGAAAGCTGACGGATCAGATCCCGCAGCAGCGTGGTTTTGCCGCTGCATGGCGCGCCCACAATCAGGGTATTGCAGATACGCTGTCCCTCATACAGGTAGGGCATCACCGGATCTGCGCAGCCTTTGACCTCGTGGGACAGGCGGATATTCACCGATGAAATATAGCGGATGGTCTTGATTTTTTCATTGTCCAGCACCATTTTCCCGCAGATGCCGATGCGATGTCCTCCGGGAATGGTCAGAAATCCCTGCCGTATTTCTTCTTCAAACGCATACAGAGAATAGGAACTGAACACCTGCATCATATCCCGGATCATCTCCTGCGTCGCATAAACCGCCTGGGCGCTGTCCGTCACAAGGCTGCCGTCCGGTTCTGCGAAAAATTCCTTTCCGCCGTACAGAACCGTCACCGGCTTGTCTGTCCGGACCCGGATTTCCTGCAGCATACGCCAGTTGAGATTCCGATTGATCAATATCAGCTTCAGCGGATAAATAAACAGCTCCGAAAGTGTGTCCATTGTTTTCATTCTTCTACCTCTTGCTTAATCCTATGAACAGCCTGTCTTCGATATGCAAAAAAGGAGCATGAAATCTCATGCTCCTTCGTTCTGCAAACTGCAGCTGCTTATTTTATTTTATGCAATACGAAACAACCGCTTCGCATTCCGACAGGTACATTCCAGCACAGTTTCATAACTGCACTGTTTGATCCGCGCCAGTTCTTCCGCCACATAGCGGATCAGCCCGGATGCATTGCGCTTTCCCCGAAAGGGCGCCGGCGCCAGATACGGACAGTCCGTTTCCAGCAGAATGGATTCCAGCGGAACCGCCGCCGCAACCTCCTTCAGCTTTCTGCCGTTTTTGAAGGTCAGCACACCGCCGATTCCGATTAAGAAACCTTTGTTTACGTAGTCCAGTGCCATTTCCGCGCTGCCGGAATAACAGTGAATCACGCCCCGGTAGGGCAGGTCCGCCGCCGCGATCATATCAAAGGTATCCTGCGCCGCTTCTCTGCTGTGAACGATCACCGGCAGATGCTGTTCTGCAGCCAGTTCCATTTGCCGCGCAAACCAGTACTTCTGCACTTCCTTCGGAGAGGCGTTCCAGTAATAGTCCAGCCCGATCTCCCCAACGGCCACGATCTTTTCCCCTTGGCAAAGGCTGCGCATCCGCTGAAAATACACTTCATTCAGAAACCTTGTATCATCCGGATGGATCCCCACAGCGCCGTACACATGTTCGTAAGTTTCACACAGATACGGCACCCAGGTCAGGCTGCGCAGATTCGATCCCACGTTGACGACATATCCCACGTTCTGCTGCAGGCAGCCCTCAAGCAGCTGGTCTCTGTCCGCTGCAAAGGAAGCGTCGTCATAATGCGCGTGGGAATCAAAGATCACCGCATCAGTCATAATTCTTCCCGCTTCCCATGTACAGCGGCTGCGCCGTCATCGGCGCGTGCTCCAGCAGCTTTTTACGCTTATACAGCGGATAATAGGTGCCGCCGGGGGTGATATTGATCACGGTGTCGCCGGCCCACTCTACTTCAAAAGTATCGTCTACGGCGGTTTCCGTGGTTTTCCGGAAGATGATGGGGAAGGAAAGCTCCACCCGCTCGCCGGGTCTGACGTTTTCGATCTTCACAAAGCACTTTCTGACCCAGGGAAGTACGATGGCGGAAAACAGCTGATCTTTGCCCCGCAGGGTCTGTTCTTCCGTGGCAAAACTGCGCTTCACCTCCACCGTCGTATGGGGTACATACTCCGGCACACGAATCAGCAGTTCTTCGATCTCTTCTTTCGCGATCACCACCACCTTGCCTTCGTGGGGCAGATAGCTGTAAACATCGCACCATTTGGACGCCTTGTTAAAATGCATGTTGACGCTGACCCGGTTCCGCTCTTTGGTCACGATATTATTCCAGCCGTTGTAGAGGCCCCTTGCGCCGCTGGCCACACAACAGGTCTGCACATCCATGATGTGTCCCCTGCCCTTGTTGCCGCTGTAAACAAAATCATTGGGAGCGGAATAGCCTGCAAACGCGCCCCGCAGCCGGTCAGCCACTTTATAATAGGTCAGCTCGTGTGGAATGTCATTTTCTTTGGAATCTCCCTGCTGGATCCAGGAAGTATCCAGCAGCTGCGCCTCCGTCAGATGGTTGCGCAGGAACCGTTCCGCCACGCCCCAGTATTCGGTATAACCGTTCTTTGCCAGGGTGATGGCTGTGCCGATGGCATCCACCAGCGTACAGGTTTCATGCTCATAGCCCTGATCATGCAGATCCCCCGGCGTCCATCCGAAGCTGGTGCACTGGGTCAGTCCCCAGTCATAACACTTCTTCACCCAGTTTAAGATATCCGCATCATGGGTAAAGGAAGCAAAACGGGCAATAGAAGCCAAGGTTCCCATTCTCGTATGGAAATGGCCGTTGCGGTATCCCAGTCCGGCGTTAAAGCTGCCGTCCGGCAGGAATGCGCCGCTGCGGTAAATAATATTTGCCACAAAATTTTCCGATAACTCAAAAGCGTCCCGGTTGCCGGTGGCCTCATGCCAGCGCATCAAAGGGTTGACCTGCCGGCCCCACATGGCGCAGGGATCCGGACAAAGTCTGGTATGTACCGCGTCAAAGGAAGGCCAGCCGTGATCCGTATATTCACTGGCAGGATAATACCAGGAATCCCGCTCCTTCCGGGCGATGCGCTTCAGCGCCGCCACATGTCGGTCCGCATATGCCTTGATCTTCTCGTCCCCGGTATCGATGAACCAGGTACCCAGTCCCAGAATGACCGCCCGCTGATCGATCATGGAAGCCCCTTCTTCAAAGCGGGTGCCGTAAAAATCGATCAGATCCTGGGTAAAGGTATTTCTGCGGTAACTCAGATCGTCCTTATGGAAAAAGGTCAGGAAATTTTCTTTGTAATGCTGCTCAATGTCTCTGCCTTCCTCCGTACCGGTCATTTCCCGCACCAGCGTCATGGCGTCGATGAGCCGGCCGTGGCTGGAACCGTAATCCCAGTTGCCGTGCTGCATCCATGCCGGCTTCGCCGGGAAAAATCCCATGAAGAACGGAATATATTCGTAATCCTCATCCGCCACGCCGATCATGGCGTTCAAAGCGATATGGGCGCGGTCCGCCAGATTGAGGGTATCAGGAATCTGTACCTGCTTATTCATACAAATCTACCTCTTCTACATTGTCAAATTTGTGTTTCCGGCTGCTGCCCTTTTCAAAAGGCTGTACGGGAGACAAATTTAAGATTTTCCTTGCTTCCTCGGGGGTCGCCGTCTCCAGGCCGAACAGCCGGATGATGGAAGCCAGCTGCCGGATCAGCTCCCAGTTATACTGCGCGCTGGTATGGGCATCCAGCCTGTCGCTGTCCTCAAAGCCCACGCGAACCACGGAAGCGCCTAAAGCGATGGCCACGCTGATGAACCGCCAGTCCACACGGCCGAAATGGGTCACGCCCCAGATCTGTCCCTTCGGAACAAAAGAACTGAAAGCGATCAGCGCGTCAATGGTGGCTGGCATACCGCCCTTGTGTCCGAAGACCAGATTGTACCAGATGGGATGATGGAACATCTGCTCCTCCGAAACCAGCTTGATATTGTTGATCATGCCGATATCAAATACTTCGATTTCCGGCAGAATGTCTCTGTCGTAGCACTCCTTTGCGCAGTAGCGAATATCCTCAAAAGAGTTGACATAAATCGACTCTCCGAAATTCATGGTACCCCCGTTTAAGGACGCGCTTTCCACTCTCCAGTATTTCAGCGGATTGCAGCGATCCTCAATGCTCATATCCGATACGCCGCCGGTGGAAGCCTGTACCACCACATCCGTCTTCGCCCGGATCCGCTCAAAGGTATCCACCATCATGGAAGTATCGGGGATCAGCTTTCCGTTTTCATCTCTGCTGTGCAGATGGCAGATGGCAGCGCCCTCTTCCACACATTTGACCACGTCCTGGGCCACTTCTTCCGGAACGATCGGCGTCTTCGGCCCAACCGGCGCCACTGAAATAATGACCTTTCTCATAATTTCCTCCCATTACTTCTGATTTTTATGCGCAATCATTTTCTTCTTAATCGCGTCATAGCTGCGTCTGCCGAATTTCAGCACCTCAATCGGATAGTCCGGATGCTCCACCAGCGCCATGGACATCTGGGCAAATACCACTACGTCCACTTCCTTCACCAGTTTATCCAGCGCAATCCGCACCTTCTCGTCATGTAAGGGGCGGTCGCCGCTCATCAGCGCTTCAAAAGCGCCGTCTGCCACGCAGATGGAAGTTTCCACTTTTTTCCCGGCTGCTGCTGCGGCTTCCAGAATGGAATTTTCCACCGGTTTCGCGCTGGTGGCCAGAGAAGATAAGATACCGATCTTCCCGCCGATTTCCACAGCCCGCTCTGCCACCGGCTCTTCGATGCCCACCACCGGAATGGGAATCAGGGGCCGGATGGCTTTGGTCACCGTATTCACGGATGTGCAGGTCACCAGGATGCCGTCTGCTCCCGCGTCCACCGCGCACATCATATAATTATACATTCTCCGGGCCACGGAAGGAGTGGCATAGCCTGCCTTCTGGGTCTCCGCAATCAGAGAGCTGTCCGCAATATCCATGCCCTCGATGTCCGGGTTGTCCGCCAGAAAAGGCTTGGTAAAGGGATCGCTCATCATTTCCATAAATTTATCGGTTGTATGTAATGTACAAAGCTTCATGTATTCCACCTTCCTTACTTACAGCTGCTCGATCTGTTCTTTAATATACGCGTTTGCCTTCGTCCATGCGTCCTCGAAGCTGGACCGGAACAGTACCACCGGACCGAACTGCTCGTATTCCGGCGGCGTAATGCCGTGTACGTCGTAACCGCGTCGGAAATCCGGCAGTTTTTCATACAGCTCATCCAGTACCGCCGTGGGAACCGGCATAAAGAAACGCTGTACCACCGGCGGATTCTGCTGCAGCAGGTCCTCCGCGGCGCCCTTCCAGTTAATGGTGATGCAGGCCTTTGCGCCTACCATCTCGGTAAAATGATGCAGGCCTCTGGCGCCGCCGCCGATAAAGCCCACCGGATAACGCTTGTCATTGACGATCTGATATACCTTCTTTGCCGCGGCAATGCCCGCCTGCCACAGGGTATCCGGGCTGATATCCACATGATTTTCCTTTACGTAATTCTGCAGATACTCGTCATAGATGCCCGTAATGTGGGAGAAATAAATAGGCGCGGGATCCTTCATGCCTTTGGTGGCTTTCTCATAGACTTCGCAGACGTCCAGCGCCTGTCTTACAGCCATAACCTCTGTGGCGTTGATGGGGATCCGTTTGGAAGCGCAGTATTCGATGGCTTTCAGTCCGTCTTCCGTTACGGGGATCTTTGCCATGATATTCGGGCCGGCTTCCCGGTTGTATTCCGCAAAGCGGATAATATCTTCCGTGGTTTCCATGAAGGGATTGCCCTGAATGCTGACATAACCCCAGGCGCCGTGGGTTTCTTCATACATGGTCAGGAAATGTTTGGCCACATTGCCCACCAGGGTACGCTGCAGCGCCGCCTGGGCCTCGTTGGCGTCTTTGGTTTCTTTTAATATATCCTTTAAAATATCCGTGGCATATGCGCTTTCGGTTTCATGGGAAAGCATCTTCCATACATAAGAAGGGTTCTGCGTACAGCCTACGGCGCCGGCTTCTATGGCCATATCCGCCTCTTCTCTGGTCACGTTGTTAATCCAGAATCTGGTGGCTGTCTGCGCGCTGACACGATGAAAATAGCTTGATTTATCCATGCATTGATTCCTCCTGAAAAGTAATTTTTTTAGTTCTGAAACGGTCCGGGGACTGTGCCTGTTTTTTGGTTTACAGTCCGGACCCTGCTATTTTTCATTATAATTCATCCGAAAGGCAAATTCAACCAATTCACACAGGTTTTAAGATGCTTTTCCCATAAAAATCAGCCGCTCCGTTGTAAGGAGCGGCCGATGGTCATTCTATATTGGATTGGATTTATTCTGTGTCTGCAATGGCCAGTCCCAGCTCTTCCAGCTGTTTTGCGTCCACCTCGCCGGGGGCGTCCGTCATCAGGCAGGAGGCATCCTTCACCTTGGGGAACGCAATGACATCGCGCAGGCTCTCCTGCCCTAAGAGCAGCATCATCAGGCGGTCAAAGCCGTAAGCCAGTCCTGCGTGGGGCGGTACCCCGTATTTGAAGGCAGTCAGCAGAAAGCCGAACTGTTCCTGGGCCTTTTCCGGCGTAAAGCCCAGCACTTCAAACATCTTTTCCTGAATGTCGTTCTGATGGATACGCACGCTGCCGCCGCCCAGTTCCGTACCGTTGAGCACGATGTCATAGGCTCTGGCCCGTACCGCGCCGGGATCCGTATCCAGCTTTTCGATATCTTCTTCCATGGGCATGGTGAAAGGATGGTGCATGGCGGTATAGCGGCCCTGCTCATCGCTCCACTCCAGCAGCGGAAACTCGGTAATCCACAGGAAACGGAAGGTATCCGGATCCCGAAGCCCCATCAGATCTCCCAGATGGACCCGAAGCGCCCCCAGTACGTCCCAGACGACTTTATTTTTGTCCGCCGCAAACAGCAGCAAATCTCCCGGCTCTCCTTCTGCGGCGCTTACGATCTGTGAAAGCTCCTCTTCCGTCATAAATTTGGCAAAGGAGGATTTATATCCGCCGTCTTCCGTGATGGCCAGATACGCCAGTCCCTTTGCGCCGTAATCCTTCGCGAAGTCTCCCAGCGCGTCGATTTTCTTTCTGGGCATACCGGCCTGTCCTTTGGCGTTGATCAGCCGCACGCTGCCGCCGGAAGCCACCGCATTGGCAAATACGGAAAATCCACAGTTTTTTACAATATCGGAAATGTCCTTCAGCTCCATGCCAAAGCGCAGATCCGGCTTATCCGAACCAAAGCGGTTCATAGCCTCGATCCAGGTCATCCGCTGCAGCGGAAGCTGCACGTCCACACCCCGGATCTTTTTGAAAATCTCCGCGATCATCCGCTCGGTCACGTCCATGACGTCGTCTTCATCCACGAAAGACATTTCCAGATCCAGCTGGGTAAATTCCGGCTGCCGGTCCGCCCGCAGATCCTCGTCCCGGAAGCATTTGGCGATCTGAAAATACCGGTCATAGCCCGCGCACATCAGCAGCTGCTTGAACAGCTGCGGCGACTGGGGCAGCGCATAAAAGGTGCCCTTATGCACACGGCTGGGCACCAGATAATCTCTGGCCCCTTCCGGTGTGGATTTACACAACACCGGGGTTTCGATTTCCAGGAATTTTTCTCCGATCAGGAAATTCCGTATGATGGAAGCCACTTCGCTGCGTTTGATAAAGTTGCGCTGCAGATCCGGCCGGCGCAGATCCAGATACCGGTATTTCAGCCGCAGATCGTTGTTGGTCTGGCTGTTTTCTTCAATGGGAAACGGCGGGGTCTGGGCCTCCGCCAGAATGCGTAAGGAGGTGGCGCAAAGCTCCAGTTCGCCGGTAGCCAGGGATTCGTTCACCGCGCCCTTTCTCTTTTCAATGGTGCCTTCCACCGCGATCACATATTCATTCCGCAGGGTATAGGCCTTGTCAAAGCCTTCCTTGCCGATATAGGTTTCATCGAACAAAATCTGCAGCAGTCCGCTGATATCCCGCAGATCCACAAAAATCATGGCGCCTAAGTTTCTTCGTTTCTGTACCCAGCCCATAACGGTGATCTTTTCACCGATTTTGCAGTTTAAGACTTCCGTACAGCGGTGTGTCCGTTTCATGCCCTTCATTGATTCAAACATTGCCTGCTCCCCCTATCGCATTTTCTATCTCATCCAGACGGACGCGGATGCTTTCCCCGCTTCCCATATCCTTTAAATCGGCCTCATTTTTCTCCAGTTCCTCCGAACCGATGATAACAGTCTTTTTCGCGCCAATCTTATTTGCGTATTTCATCTGCGCCTTCACGCTGCGGCCCATATAATCGGTCTCGCAGACGATGCCCTTTGCCCGGAGCCGCCGCACGATGCCGTAAGCCGTGGCAATGGCGTCCTCCCCCAGCACGCCCACGTACAGGGCCACCGGATCTTCCGGCGGAAAGGCGATCTGCTCCGCCTCCATAAAGGACAGAATCCGCTCGATGCCCATGCCGAACCCGGCTGCCGGGATATCCTGCTTTTCATCGATTTCCTTCACCAGATTGTCATACCGGCCGCCGCCGCAGAGAGCGAACCCGTCCTGATTGACAAATTCGAACACGGTTCTGGTGTAATAGTCCAGTCCCCGGACAATATCCGTATCCACTTCATAGGCGATGCCCAGACTGGTGAGGATCTTTTGCAGGGATTCGAAGTGATTCCGACATGCCTCGTCCAGATAATCCACGGTTCTGGGGGACGCCTTGACGATCTCCTTACATTCCGGGTTTTTGCAGTCTAAGACCCGCAGCGGATTTTTTTGCATCCGCTCCCGGCACAAAGGACAGAGGCTGTCTTTCTTGTCGTTCAAAAAGGCCAGCAGCGCTTCATTGTACTGCTTCCGGCATGTGGCGCAGCCAATGCTGTTAATATGCAGCTTCGCGCCTTTCAGTCCCAGCCGTTTTAACAGTTCGGTAATAAAAGACATCAGCTCCGCTTCCACCAGCGGCGATTCGGAACCCACGATTTCCACCCCGAACTGATGATGCTGGCGCAGTCTGCCGCTCTGGGGTTTTTCATAGCGGAAAGCCTGGGTCACATAAAACAGCTTCTTCGGCGCAGGTTCCGCATACATGTTGTGCTCCAGATAGGCCCGAATGGTGCCCGCCGTTCCTTCCGGCTTCAGCGTAATGCTCCGGTTGCCCTTGTCCGTAAATGTATACATTTCCTTCTGCACCACGTCCGTGGTTTCGCCCACGCCCCGCTGAAACAGCACCGTGTGTTCAAACATGGGCGTGATAATTTCCTGCATATGATAGGCTTTGGCCAGCGTTCTTGCCGTTTCTTCCACGATGCGGCGTTTGTGCATGGCCTCGCCGAACCAGTCCTGTACCCCTCTGGGTGCCTGTGTAATCATAATTTCCCTCCATCGATCTTCCCGATCTTTCTTGCTATCATCTCATCAATGCGCGCAATGTAATGTCCCACATCCTTCACATTTTCAATCCGCTCGTGCCTGCCGTCTCCAAAGACCAGCTTCGAGCTGCCCCCGGCCCCGGCGGCGTAAATGCTCTGGATTTCTTCCATAATCAGAATATTGTAAATGCCGAATTTGCCTTCCTTCGCATAACCGGTGTTTTCCAGATTGCCCGCCATATTTTTCTGGCGGTACAAATAATAGGGCTCCATGCCCATGTTCCGGGCGCCCGCGTAAGCCGCTTCCAGCATGGCGTCGGTATCTCCTCCTGTATAGGAGGCGAATTCCTCCGCGTTGGTATTCAGCCGCGCGGCCCGTTTGCGGGCCAGGGTATGTACCGTCAGGCTCTCCGGATCCAGCTGCCGGATCTGCTCCACAGTATTTTGAAAATCCGCCGGGGTTTCCCCGGGCAGACCCGCGATGATGTCCATATTGATATTGTCAAATCCCAGCCGTCTGGCACAGGCAAAAGCCTCCAGCGTCTGTGCCGTGGTATGCTTCCTGCCGATGAGCCGCAGCGTCTCGTCCTTCATGGTCTGGGGGTTGACGGAAATCCGGCTCACCGGAAACCCGCGGATGGCGGCCAGCTTTTCTTCCGTAATGCTGTCCGGCCTTCCGGCCTCCACCGTCCATTCTTTCAGTCCGGACAGGTCAAATCGCGCCGCGATTCTCGAAAGCAGCCGCTCCATCTGGGCCGGCAAAAGGGTGGTGGGGGTTCCGCCGCCGATGTAAATGGTCTCCGGCTTTTTCCCCGCCGTCTGGTCTGCGATCAGATCCAGCTCCTTTTCCACACACTGCAGATAATTGTCCATCTCCCCGGCCCATTTTGCCAGGGGATAGGACGTAAAAGAACAGTACGCGCAGGTACTGGGGCAAAACGGGATACTGACGTAGAGGCTGAAGCTCTTTAATCCCTCCAGCGACCGGATCAGCCTGTCCTCATTTTTCGCGGTGCGCAGGGCCAGTTCCTGCTTTTTCCTGCTCATATAATAGTCCGTTTCCAGCCGGGTGCAGATGGCGTCCTCCGACAGGCCTTCCTGCAGCATGGCCGTCACCAGCTTCACGGGCCGGATGCCGGTCAGCGTGCCCCAGGGCAGGGTCCTGCCGGTACAGGCGGACAGGAAACGGTAAAGGTCTCTTTTTAACTGATTTTTCCGGGTGATCCGGTATTCCTCCCGGGGCAAAGGCCCTGGCACCGGAAAAGTTTCCGTCTTCTTCAGCACCGGCTCCGCTGCGTCCGGCGTCTGGTACAGGGAAATGCTGACATTGGTCTCCGTCTGAAAGATCCGCAGCAGCAGATCCGCCTCGCTTCGGGCTTCTTTTCCTTCGGCATCCGCTTCGGACGCATCCTCGTCCAGCACCAGAAGAACAGCTCCCGGATAAAAGCTTAGCACCAGCGGCCGGATATCCTGCTCAAACTCCCTGTTGTTCAGTTTTATAATGATCATAACCGTCCTCGTAAATACGGGTTGTTTGCTTTTTCGCTTCGAATGGTGGTCTCGGGACCGTGGCCGCACAGGCAGCGGGTATCCTCCGGCAGGCTTTTCAGTTTTTCCAGCGAGGCCATGATGGTATCAAAATTGCCCGTAGGGAAATCCGTTCTCCCGATGGATCGGAAAAACAGCGTGTCCCCGGTAAACAGCAGCTGCTGCGTTTCCTCATAAAAGCAGCAGGAGCCGGCGGTATGCCCGGGTGTGGCAATCACCTGCAGACAGATATCGTCCAGGGTAATCTTCTCCCCGTCCTGCAGACAGCGGTCGGGAGAAAAGGCAAAGGCCCTGCCCACCTCCGCAGAGCAGTTCAGCGCCGCATCCTCTAACAGCGCCTGTTCCGCCGCCATGGCGCAGACCGGTACATGATACTTTGTTTTTAACTCCTGTAATCCCAGAATATGGTCAAAATGTCCGTGGGTCAAAAGCACCGCCGCCGGCGTCAGCTTACGTTCCCGTAAGAATGCGTCGATTTTGTCCGCGCTGTCTCCCGGATCAATGATGAAACAGCGGCTGCTTTTCTCCGACGTCACAATATAGCAGTTGGTCTGTATACTGCCTGTAATAATCCTGTCTGTCTGCATCAGCCCACACTTCTTTCTACATTCAGCACATCCGGCACTCGGGATATCTTATTGCAGATCCGGTTCAGTTCCTCTTTGGAATGGATATCAAAGCCCAGTTCAATGCTGGCAGTACCGGTTTTGCTGGTTCTGACGTTGACCCGGCTGATATTGATCTGTTCCTCGGTGAAAATTTTCGAAATATCCACCAGCAGGCCGCTTCTGTCATTGCCGTAGACCGAAATCACGGTGGTGTAGCTGGTATCGCTTAAATCACTGTCCGTGCTGCCCCACTCTGCCTCGATGAGACGGGCCCGGTCCGCTTCCGGCAGATGCATAATATTCACACAGTCTGTTCTGTGAATGGAAACCCCACGTCCCCGGGTGACAAATCCCACAATCTCATCTCCCGGCACCGGAGAACAGCATCTGGAAAAGCGCACCGACACATCCTCCGCGCCCTTGACGATAATCCCGCCGCTGGCGGCGCTGTTTTTCCGCGCATGCACGGCAGGCTCCGCACGTTCGATCACATCCCGGTCCGTCAGCAGCTCCGGATTGGCCTTCCGGTACTCATAGAGCAGCTTGTTGGCTACCTGGCCTTCCTTCAGGCCGCCGTGTCCGATGGCAGCCAGAATAGAATCCCAGTCCTTGAAGCCATAGCGGGCCATGACTTTTTCCTGATACTCCGGCTTGTTAATATCGGACAGCCGGATCAGCTTCATTTTACAGTATAAATGCAGCAGTTCCCGTCCCTTGACGACGTTTTCATCCTTTAACTGATTCTTGAACCACTGATTGATTTTATTTTTTGCCTGGGTGGTCTTGACGATTGCCAGCCAGTCTCTGGAAGGACCCTTGGAGTTTTGGGAAGTTAAAATCTCAATCCGGTCGCCGTTCTGTATCTTATAGTCGATAGGCACCAGTTTGTCATTGACCCTGGCCCCGATCATCCGGTTGCCCACCGCGGTATGAATCTGATAGGCAAAATCAATGGGCGTGGAGCCGGCGGTCAGGGTCTTGACCTCTCCCGTCGGCGTAAAACAGTATACCGACTCGCTGAACAGATCCAGATCGTTTTTCAGCAGTCCCATGAACTCCTCGTTGTCGCTCATCTCCCGCTGCCATTCCAGAATCTGCCGCAGCCAGGTCAGTTTTTCTTCCTCATGCAGCTCCGGTTTCTTTCCGTCCGAAGCCTCTTTGTATTTCCAGTGCGCGGCGATGCCATACTCCGCGGTCTTGTGCATTTCTTTGGTACGAATCTGTATTTCAAAAGGCTGTCCGTCCTTGCCGATCAGCGTGGTGTGCAGCGAACGGTACATATTGGGCTTGGGCATGGCGATATAATCCTTCACCCGGCCGGGAATCGGCGTATAAAATTCGTGAATAACCCCCAGTGCCGCATAGCTGTCCTTGATGGAATCCACAATGATGCGCACCGCGAACAGATCATAAATCTGATCGATGGTCTTATGCTGGTTCACCATTTTTTTGTAAATACTGAAAAAATGCTTCACCCTGCCTTCCACGGTGCCTTCAATACCCGCGTCTTTGATGTGCTGCTGCACCTGGGCCACAATATTTCTGACATAGGCCTCTCTGGCGCTCTTTCGCATGACGATCTTATCCACCAGATCATAGTAGACGTCGGGTTTGAGATACTTCAGGGAAAGGTCGTCCAGTTCCACCTTGATGCGGGAAATACCCAGCCGCTGCGCAATGGGCGAATAAATATCCAGCGTTTCTCTGGCAATGTCCTTCTGCCTGTCCGGTTCCTTATACTGCAGGGTCCGCATATTGTGCAGACGGTCCGCCAGCTTGATCAGTACCACCCGGATATCCTTTGCCATGGCCAGGAACATTTTCCGGAGATTGTCCGCCTGGTAATCCAGCCGGTCCGAATGATAATCGATTTTCTTCAGCTTGGTCAGTCCGTCCACCAACGCCGCGATTTCCCCGCCAAACCGCTTTTCAATGTCCTCCAGGGTATAGCCGGTATCTTCCACCACATCGTGCAGCAGTCCCGCGGCAATGGATTCCTTATCCAGCTCCAGCTGGGAAAGAATCAGCGCCACATTCAGCGGATGCATGATATAAGGCTCCCCGGATTTTCTGACCTGGTCCTTGTGGGCCTCCTTCGCCAGGGCATAAGCGTCTTCAATGACCTTCAGATCCGCGGAAGGGTGATAGCCTTTGATATTGTCAATCAGCTGCGCAAACAGGACGTCCGGATCCGTTACAGCAGGTTTCTTCTCCTCCTGATGGCTTTCCGGCAGCTTAAATTCTTCTTCTATCCGAACATCATCATTTTGCATTCCCGGTCAAACTCCTTTGATTCTGTGCAAAACTATTGTTATATATTAGACTATTTTCAACAAAAAATCAATTGTTATTCGAGGCGTCTTCCCGCCGGTTTGCGAAATATTCCACCACCAGTTCCACGGAAACCGTTTCCCGGTATTCATTCAGCCGGGGCCGGTACACAATGGTCAGCGTATCGCTGTTTTTCAGCTCTTCCGTCAGCGCCTCCACATCCCGGAAACAGACGCCTTTGATATGCCTGCCGTTTTGTTCAAAGTTCAGAGAAAGCACATTTTTCATTTCTCCTACCAGACGATATCCCGTCACCTTCAGATCCCGTTCCACAAAGCAGGGTTCCGGATTGCCGTTGCCGAAGGGCGC
Source organism: uncultured Lachnospiraceae bacterium (assembly GCA_947630875.1). Lineage (GTDB taxonomy): Bacteria > Bacillota > Clostridia > Lachnospirales > Lachnospiraceae > CANRIM01. The sequence goes on along the minus strand of CANRJG010000015.1, from coordinate 30,602 downwards.
CAGCTGCCGGATTTCCTGCAGCAGATCCATTGTAATATATGAAGGCGGCATTTGAAAGTCCACACTGACCTTCTGCACAAAATCCTCCGCTGTCAATCCGCAGTGGGCTGTCAGAAAGGCTTTGGCTTTTTCGAAATTTTCCGGCGGCAGCGAAAATCCCGCCGCCATTTTGTGTCCCCCGAATTTGGAAAACAGTTCGCCACAGGCCTGCAGCCGGTCAAACATGGAATAGGCCTCAATGGACCGTCCCGCCCCTTTCAGAAGCCCGCCGCTGTCCGTCAGGACAAAGGACGGTTTATTATAAAGTTCCCGCAGACGCCCCGCGATGATGCCGGCTACGCTTTCATGGATTTCTTTCACATACAGGAACAGCACCGGCGCCTGCCTTTCCTGCTCCGCCAGCGCCACCGCCCGTTCCAGCCCCTCCTGGGTCAGCGTCTTTCTCTGATCGTTCAGTTCCTTTAAATGCAGTGCCTGTGCCAGCGCCGCGTTTGCATCCGTTTCATTCAACAGCCCGTAAGCCAGCATGGCACTGTCCAGCCGGCCCGCCGCATTGATGCAGGGGCCTAAGATAAACCCGATCTGCTCCGGCGTCAGATGCGCCGGATCCAGCCCATTCACCGCGATCAGCGCCCGGAGGCCCACATTTTTCAGATCTGCGAAATGCCGCAGTCCTTCCTTCACCAGAATCCGGTTTTCATCCTTTAATTCCATGATATCGCCAATGGTGGCGAAGGCGCAGAAACACAGCAGTTCTTCATACAGTGCCTGCCGCTGTTCCACGGCCAGCGCTTCTAAAAGAGCCTGTCCCAGCTTGAAAGCCACCGCCGCGCCGCAGAGTCCCTGAAAGGGATAGGGACAGTCTGAGCGCTTGGGATCAATCACCGCGTCCGCTTCCGGAAGGATGTCGCAGCATCCGTCTGCATTTTCTTCGAAGGGCACCTCGTGATGATCGGTCACGATGACGGCAAGACCTGCTTCCTTCGCGTAATGAATGGCGTCCCGGGCAGAAATGCCGTTGTCACAGGTGATTACAAGCGCCGCGCCGTCTTCTTTCGCATTTTGCATCAGCCGGCGGCTGACACCGTAGCCGTCTTTTATCCGGTGGGGAATATCCACATCCGCATCAGCCCCGGCGGCCTGCAGCATTTCTTTTAAAATAAAGGACGCACAGACCCCGTCGATATCATAATCTCCGATGACCCGGATTTTTCTTCCGTCCGCAATGGTCTCCTTTATCAGAGACACCGCTTTTGCCATATCTTTCATATTCCAGGGATTGTAAAGATCCCGGATACTGCCATGGAGATATTTTTCGAAAGCTGCATCGGTTTCGGGTCCCCGGTTTCGAATCAGCCGGATGGTCACCGGGCTCAGGCCGAAGCGCTCCGCCAGCCTCTGAAAATCCGCTTTTTTATTCTGTGTGTACCATTGTTGTTTCATTCCGTCATTCCTTATCTTTTGCGGAAACTGCGCTTTACATACAGTTGAAAATCAGTAAAGCACCCTCTTAATCAAAGAGGATGCTTTATTGTTTCTGTCATTTGCACCAACCGTATTTAGTTCTTTTTGGATTTATCCCGTTTCAGCATATACCAGATGGGAGATGTCAGGCAGTTGGAGGAGAAAAGTCCCGCAACCAGACCCACCATCAAAGGCGCCGCAAACTCGCGGATCGCGGTAACGCCGTTGATATAGATGGCCGCCACCATGATAAAGGTGGATGCGAAGGTAAAGATACTCCGACTGATACACTGGGTGATACTGGTGTTGACCAGTTCCCGTCTGTCTTTAAATGTACCCTTCGTGTTCATGTTCTCCCGGATACGGTCAAAGATAACGATGGTGGAGTTGATACAGTAACCGACAATCGTCAGCAGACAGGCGACGAAGGTATTGCCCACCGGAATCCGGAAAATCGCATAAGCGCAGATGACGATCAGCACGTCATGGCAAAGGCCGATGACCGCACTGGCGCCGAAGCGGATATCCTTAAACCGCAGGGCGATGTAAATCAGCATACAGATAACCGCAGCCACAACCGCGATGACGGCCTGGGCACGCATCTCGTTGCTGACCGTGGAGCTGATATTTTCTGCCTGGATCATGCTTTCATCTATATCGAAGTTTTCTGCCAGCGCTTCATCCAAAGCGGTACGCTCTTCCAGATCCAGTTCTCTGGTCTTGATGATGACCTCTTTATTGCCGCTGCTCTGTACGATCTGCGTCTGGATATTGCCGTCGCCGGTGATGTCTTCCACCACGGGAACCACTTCCTTTTCCACCCGATCCACGCTCATTTCCTCGTCAAAGGTAACGGTAGTGGAAGTACCGCCCAAAAATTCCAGACTGAAATTCAAAACTCTGTTTCCTGCAACGCCGTTTCCGATAAAGAAGCCGGCGCCCACGAGAATCACCGCAATCGAAATCGCCATGGCGATAAAGCGTTTGCCCACAAAATCAAAAGGTTTCCGAATCTTGGCTTTGCCGTAGAATTTCGCGTCGGTAACGCCCAGCGCATACAGCGCGTTAATAACAAAGCGGGAAACTACAAGGGACACAAACATGGAAAGCACGATACCGATGGCCAGCGTCTGTGCGAAACCGCGGATAGAGCCGTAGCCGCGCCACATCAGGATGATGGCTGCGATCAGCGTCGTCACATTGCCGTCCAGGATCGCCGAAAACGCTTTCCGATAGCCTTCCCGGATGGAAGCCTTGACGGAATTGCCCGCCGCGATTTCCTCCTTGATACGGGCAAAGATAATGACATTGGCGTCGACGCCCATACCGATGGACAGAATGATACCTGCGATACCCGCAATGGTCAGGGTAATATCAAATGCATTCAGAATCAGAAGCATCATCAGCGTATAAAGCAAAAGGCCGATGCCCGAAACCAGTCCGGGGATCAGGTATACGATGCACATCATGATAATGACAAGCAGGATACCCACGATACCGGCCTGAATACTCTTTTCGATGGCCTCTACGCCCAGCTTCGCGCTGACCACCTGGGATCTGACTTCTTCCAGTTCCAGGCTCAGGCCGCCGATCCGGATGTAGGACGCCAGTTCTTCCGCTTCCTCGTAGGAACCGATATTGGTAATGGAAGGGGATCCGTCCGTAATGGCCTGCTGTACGGTGGGGGAGGAAATCAGCTCGTCGTCATAGATAATGGCGATCTGCTGTCCGATGCTCTCCGCAGTAACTTCTCCGAAGCGTTTGGCCGCCTCGTCCGTCAGCTTCAGCTGTACCACATAGGAAGTGGCACTGGTCTTTTCGTCTCTGGTCACCATGGCTTCCGCGCTGACGATGTCCGAACCCTGCATGACGACTTCCGATTCGCCGTCTACCGAACGCAGGAAATACAGGGATCCGGGGGTGCCCAGTTCTTCCAGCACCGCGTTGGCGTCGCTGACGCCGGGAATTTCAATGTTGATCCGGCGGTCGCCTTCCTGATAAACCTCAGCCTCCGTGCTGTAGGTCTCCGCACGTTTCTGCAGCTTATAGACGGTATCGTCCATATCTTCCTGGCTGACTTTACTGTCCTTGGCCTCGTAAGTAATGCTGACGCCGCCTGCAAGATCAAGTCCGAGACTGATGTTTTCCGCAGCGCCTGTCGCCGTGTCGCCGATACCAAAAAGGCTCACATAGCCGAAGGCAATCAGCGCAACCAGAAGAATGGCCAGCACGACGATGCTTTTTGCTTTTCCGTTTTTCTTCATCTGACTGAAACTCCTCTTTTTTATCTGATGTAAAAAGTTTTTTGCGCTTTTCACATGAATTATAAAAAATGTCGCAAAACGACTAATATACTATAGCACAATCCCCGCGGCATAGCAAGCAGTTTTCACGGGCAGCCCCGGAGATTTCCATGCAAAAAAGCCCCTCTTTCTTCAGGCCAGCGCGCCGCCGATCATGCCGGAAGCCACGCAGAGCGCCAGCTGCATCAGAATATTTTTATAATTTCCCTGAAAATCCCCGTGGAGGATCAGAGAAACAGCCGCAAGGGCGGCAAAATAGCACAGTCCCGTCACAACGCCCCACAGATATTTTTTGGTCTGGACAATTTTTCCCATCAGAAAGCCGCTTAAAAAACCGGAAAGGCAGTAAATGGCCATAACCCCCAAACGCAGCTTCTGCGCGCTCAGACCGAATTTATACAGTACCGCCGCCAGCAGGATCAGCAGGACTGCAGAAAACAGATATGTAACAAACATAACCTTCAGCAACAATTTGATCTTCATAAAACCCTCCGTATGCAGGAACCATGCCGGTACAAACACATGTAACGGCATGGCCTTTTTCGATTCATTTTATGAAGGGGACAGGTCGCTTATACCAGGATTTTAAAGATAGTTTTTCATTCTGCTGATATTGCGCTGTTCAAAATCCATCAATTCGTCCGCCAGCTCACAATACTCTTTTTTTGCGGAAAGATTATCGTGCAGGGATTTCGTTGTGGAAATGATTCTCCCGGTGTTTTCCCGGATCAGCATATTGGCGGCCGAGGATGCTTTGCGCTTTCCCATGGTCCGGACAAATGAGGACATCCTGCACCAGATCCGCTTCATGACGGAAGGCGCAGGCCGGTCTCCGGATACGATCAGTTCTTCCTCCGCCCGATCCTGAATCGAAGTGTATTTTCCCAGCTGTCTGGTCAGATCCAGCGCCAGTTCCTCATCCTCCACCTTGTCCATCATCGCGTAAATGGTATCCACCGCTGCCGAAGCGTTTTTATACGTTTCCTGCAAAAGCCTTTTATCAGAATTGCTGATCACTTCTTTGTCTCCTTTCGTCTTTCTTGCTGTCTGCTATAGTCTTTGCGGATTTCGGACAGATTATTCGAAAAAACGCGGCGAAAGCTTTCTTGAAAGCGCTGCGAAAATCATTTATACTCATTATCACAGCAAAATTAAAAAGCTTCCGCTTCGTGTTTCAAAGCAGAAACTTTTTTGAAAGAGACCAAAGATGATCAGAATCAGAATAAACCAGCCCTTCACCTATCCTGCCGCGCTGAAACAGCTTGCGCTGCGGAACCTGAAACTGCTGCGTCCGTATTTTCATAAAAATATACGATATTTCGGCGCCTATATGCACTGCAGTCTGACCCCGGACGCCGTCCGCAAGGATCCTGCCCTTTCCGACCTTCTGTGTGAAATGATGGAAATCCTGAAACACAGGGCCTTTGAAGCGCTCTGTCCGACCTGCGGTCATACGCCGGAAGATCTGCGCGCCCACGGGCTCAAAGTAAAGGGCGGCGCCTCGTTTCATATGCCGGCCGACGCCGCAGATGCGCAGATTATGGGCAGCGCCGTCCGCTGCGTTATCCGTTTCAGCGACATTTCGGAAGATGATCGGATTCCTTTCGTTCTGGAACTGGTCAAATGCATCGCTTACGAGGCGCTGGATCACTACGAATACCAGCCGTCATTTACCGGCGTCTGTACGCGCGATATCACACCCAAAAGAATCATCGACATCATAGAATAAGGCTTCCCGCGATCTGCGGGAAGCCTTTTGTTTCTTAATGATCCAGTTCTTCCGTTTTCACATATACATATGTATCGTTCAGCTTGATCTCGCTGTAGCCGTTTCCGAAATAACGGGTTCGTTCATAAGTGGTTCCCGCCTCCAGATTGCCCATGGGATCAATGACGCTGCTGCAGGAAGCATAGTAAGCGCAGCTGCCGGTGACGGTATCGTTCACGTCAATACTGTTGTAAACATACTTGCTTTCCACATAGCCGGTAATGTTGTTGTAGGTCACAGCGGAAAAGCCGTTTTCCCTGTTGCTGTCCACATACACGCCGGACCCCACCGGAATCACACTGACCACCGTGGACGACGTATCATCCGACTCGTACAGATCCAGATTGATGACCGCCACCTGGGTTTTCTTCACGTCTCCGGCCGTCTTCGGCGGATCTGTTTCGCCGACCTTTAATTCTCCGCTGCCCCCGGCGCTATCTTTGTTCTTGTCTTTCAGCGCATCGGCTGACCTGGCCAGATCCTCGTCCAGCGCCTCCACGAAATTGTAAACGCCCTCATCGGAACTTAATGCCATTGCAAAGGAAGTCTCCACCTCGTCAAACAGCGCTTCCGTCTCGATCTTGCCCAGCACGGTCTGCAGTCTGCTTTTCTGGGATTCCGTCAGGCGCTCCGGGTCATTGTTGATATACAGCTTGCCCTCCGAATCCCGGCATATAAAGTGGGTCTCCATCCCCGGTACCGGGGTCTGCACATCCGGGAAGCGGATCTCGTAATATGCAAACACGATGTAGTAATTCTTGGTGACGCCTTTTTTATGGGTATAACATTTGATGTTGTCGTAGCTTTCCACCAGTGTGCTTTTGTGCGTCACTGCCTGTTCATCCGCAGTAGTAAACGGAACAACGATCTTTTTCAGGCTGTCCGTATCCCCGGCTGCCACCGCCGTATAATACGAATCCACCAGCTCGTTGACTTCGTCATACGCATCGGTCAGAATCGCGCCGGGATCAGGTTGATTCGCGGTTTTCTGATCGATGACAATCAGCACGATCAGAATGACAAATAAAATGCCCAAAGCGGAAAACCGTATCTGCCTGCCGTAAAGTCGTGCATACTGCTTCACCTGACGGCAACATTTCTTAAACATGCGCAAACTCCTTTCTCTGATGGTAAAAAGCACACCCGGAGGGATTCGAACCCCCGCCACATGGCACCGGAAACCATTGCTCTATCCCCTGAGCTACGGGTGCTTAAAACGCACATAATTACATGCGACGCTGTCATTATAACACAAAGCTTTCGTTTTGTAAAGGTCTCCCACTTTGGACTTATTTTTCAGGAGTTTTGCGGCATAAAATGTCCTTTTTTTTTATAAATTCACCACGATTCCCACCGGACAGTGGTCACTGCCGGTTACTTCACTGTAAATCAGCGCATCCGAGATTTTCTCCCGCAAAGAAGATGATACCACAAAATAATCGATTCGCCAACCCACATTTTTTTCTCTTGCCCGCATCCGGTAGGACCACCAGCTGTAGGCGTCCTTCCGGTCCGGATACAGATAACGGAATGTATCCGTAAATCCGGCGGAAAGCAGCTCCGAAAACTTTCCCCGTTCCTGGTCGGAAAAGCCGGGATTGCCCACATTGGACTTCGGGTTTTTCAAATCGATTTCCTGATGTGCCACATTCAGATCCCCGCAGAGAATCACGGGTTTGAACGCATCCAGTTTTTGCATATATGTACGCAGGGCATCCTCATAGGCCATCCGGTAGTCGATGCGCTTCAGCTCCGGCTGGGCATTGGGCGTATAGGATGTAATGAGATAAAAATTTTCATATTCCAGGGTAATGACTCTGCCTTCGTCCATAAAAGCGCCGTCAATGCCGCAGGCGACAGAGCGCGGCTCCTGCTTTGCAAACACCGCAGTGCCGGAATATCCTTTTTTCTCGGCGCTGAAATAATATTCATAATATCCTTCCGCCCGAAAATCCGCCTGTCCCGGCTGCATCTTCGTCTCCTGCAGACAGAATATATCCGCGTCCGCCGCCTTGAAAAAATCTGCAAAGCCTTTTTGCAGACAGGCTCTGAAGCCGTTGACATTCCATGATATCATTTTTAACATTTGTTTTCTCCTTCGTTTGCAAGCATGCCTTCCAGAATTTCCAGCGCATGCAGTTTCCGGTCAATGGTCCTGTTCCGGTAAAAATCCGCCAGCTGCTCCAGCGCCTGCAGCAGCGGTTCGGACAGTGCAAAGGTATAGAGCTTTTCCACCGGCGTTTTCAGAATAAATTCCACGGTGTACTGCAGGGTCTGATCCTGCAGCCGCATCTGTTCCGCGGAAGGCAGTTCTCCGTTGATCCGCATGAGACGCAGTTCAAAGACCCGGCGCACCAGGCGGTTGGAAATCTTTTTATGTACCAGCGCTTTCAGCGACTGGTACAGCAGCGCTAAGGTTTCCCGTTCATCCGTAAACTCCCTTGCATAATAATCGCAGAGTTCCAGAAAATAAAAACCGTAATACGCGCTTTCCGGATCTGCGGTCAGCTCCCGGAAATAATGCTGCGCATAAAATGCAGTCACCTGAAAACTGCTTTTGCCTTCGTACAGATCAAACCGCCCGAAGGCAAAGGGATTGGCCGCCGCCACCAGCATACTGGTGGGTTTTCTGGCGCCCCGGGCAAAAGCGGATATTTTTCCGTATTCTTTTGTCAGGATCAGGAGCCGTTTGTCATAATCCCCCACCGGGGAGGCTGCCAGAACGATTCCCGTTGCTGCTGTTTTCTCCATTGCCTTTGCTTTCTTTCTGCACGCTTATGCCTCTGTACGCAAGATAAGCCGCCACACTGCCTGTATTTTCAAAATTTTTCCATAAACGGTCATTCATAGTTTTTGTCCCTTTTTTTTAAATTTTATCCTGCTCTTAGCTTTTTCAAATGACCGCTTTTCTATACTGTCAGTAATTCCCTGACTCAGTCGATCCGCTTTTTATCGTAGCCGAAATTTTTCAGCATGAGTTCGCTGTCCCGCCAGTCTTTGCGGACTTTGACCCAGAGATGCAGGATGACCTGCATCTGCAGCATTTTTTCCAGTTCAAACCGGGCGCGGCTGCCGATGGTTTTTAACATCTGCCCGCCTTTGCCGATGATGATGCCTTTATGGGAATCTTTTTCGCAAATGATGCTGGCTTCAATCTCCATAAGCTTTTTGCCCGGACGCACCGACATTTTTTCAATTGTCACCGCAATGCCGTGGGGAATTTCCTCTTCCAGCGCGTGCAGCGCCTTTTCCCGGATGATTTCCGCCGCGATCTGCCGCTCCGGCTGATCCGTCAGGGTTTCCGGGTCATAATACATGGGGCCTGCAGGCAGCAGCCGGAAAATCTCCGACAGCAGCTCTTCGGTGTTGCTTCCTTCCATGGCGGAAACCGGCACCACGCTGTCAAAGGGCATCAGGTTCTGATAGGCGGCAATGCTTTCCATCACCGCCGCCGGCCGGTGCCCGTCGATTTTATTGATCACCAGAATCACGGGGATTCCCTTATCTTTCAGGGTTTCCACGATTTTTTCTTCCGCTTTGCCGGGCTTTCGCTCGATCTCCACCAGCCAGCAGATCAGATCCACGTCCCGGATACTTCGGACGACCGTTTCCATCATGTAATCTCCCAGCTTGTTTTTCGCCTTGTGCATGCCCGGCGTATCCACAAAGACAATCTGACCCCGCGCATCCGTAAACACGGTGCGGATCCGGTTTCTCGTGGTCTGGGGTTTTGCGGAAGTAATAGCAATTTTCTGTCCGATCAGACAGTTCATCAGGGTGGATTTTCCTACGTTCGGCCGGCCCACTAAGGTCACAAAGCCGGATTTTTTATCTACTGGCATACAAGGCCTTCTTTCTCTTAATCGGTATCGGCACGCGCGCCCGGGGCGCCCCTGCCTATAACGCGCGGACTACGTCAAACAGTCCGGCGTTTTCCTCGATTTTTTCCTCATTTCCGATGACACAGATCTGATGATCCGCCACAATCTGTTCGATCAGATCGCCCATGCGTCGGATATCTTCTTTGGTGATCTCCAGAATTTCTTTCCGCTCCTTCGCAATCGTCGCCTCATCCACGTGGGACAGCCAGGCCATCAGCGAGCGGCTGCCCTTTTTGCTTTCGGACAGCGGCGCGTCCAGATCGCTTAAAGTGCCGATGATATACCGGGTAATTTCGTCCTCGCCGCCGTCAAATTTTTTAAGATAGTCGGCGGCTTTGCGGTAGACCTCCAGTGTCCGCGCAAGATGGGGATCCCGGTAAGAAATGAAATACCCTCTTCCGGTCCTTCCATAGCCGTTCATACAGCCATAAGCCCCGCCCAGCACACGGATTTCATTCCAGAGATAATCGTAGCGCATCATGGTGGCCACCACATTTAAAACGCCGTGGTATTCCGTGGAAATTTTGCCGAAATCCCCGGTCTGGGCCACATACTGCACTTTGGAAGCGCATTTGATGCCCTCGTTTTTGCGGCGCAGCGAAATGCTGCCGTATTCCATGGGCACCTGATGATGTGCCTGCAGATCCTTCACAAAGGCCGGCAGAAGCGCGCCCATCTGTTCTGCGCCTGCCCGGCTGCCGGTAAAGCTGACCATCATCCGTGCCGGATCGAAAATCATTGCCGAAAGCTGCTGCAGCATCCGGATAACTTCTGACTTCCGTGCGTCAAAATGTTCCTCAATGTCTTTGATAAAATCATAATAACCGATGCCGGAGAACATATCCTCCACATAGGCGCTTTCCGCGTAATTGGCCGAAGAACGCATCATGGAAAACAGGTGCCCGGAGCTTAAAATGCCCATCTGCAGCTGGGATTTCTGTTCGGAAACGATTTCATACAGCCGGTCGGTATTTTCCATATGGCTGCTGCACAGGATTTCCGAAAGCAGGGCGAACACTTTTGGGTAATCCTCATACACCGCTTTCACACTGAACATAAACTGCACGCCGTAGGCGTCCTTCTCTCCGGCAATATCATAGGTCAGAGTCTGGAAAGACATGCCGCCGGATGTGCACTGTACCTCATTGTAAAGATCCCGGTAGGTATAATGATCCGTATCCACAAACATCAGTACATTTTTCAGCAGCGACAGATACGGGAGATATTCCGGCGCGATTTTTCCCACGTCAAACAACAGATCCATATAGCCGATGCCGTTGGTTTCGTAGCCGTGCAGCAATACGGGCATCTTCCCCATCTGTACCGTTTCATTACGAAGGGGCATGATTTCCCGGCGCATATCGCTGCGTTTCAGCATGGGAATGGTATCCAGCGCCTCTTTGGGCGAGGGCTCCTGCTGATACCGTTTCAGTTCCGCCGTATCCTCCATCAACGTGCCGAGGCCGGCTTCGTCCAGACTGTTTTTGTAAACCTCCAGCTGCGCCCGCAGCTTCGCGTCTGTCCTGGCCAGCAATCCCTTTTCCGGCCGCATCACCAGCACCAGTTTGTGGGGATTGTCCAGCAGGCGGGTCCGAATCAGATCTTCAAAATAGTCTCCCTCCGCCTTCTTTTTCAATGACGCATAGATGGAGAGCATTTCCAGAGATTCAAAAGGCGGCCGCTCGGCGTAGACCCAGGCCCCCAGCAGATTCAGGCCGTACATCAGTCCCCTGGGATATCTGCCGTAATCCGCTTCCCGATAGGAGAAATCCATGGAATGCAGGGCCGCGGCCAGCGCTTTTTTATCAATGCCTTTCTCCGCCTGTTCTTTCAGCACCGTATCAATGATCCGCAGAAACGCTTCTTTCTGGGAGGCTTCCGCATTTTTGGCAATGATGGAAAAGAAAGGCTGCTTCACATCCTTTTCCAGACCGCCCAGAATATCCTTGCCGATCTTCGCCGCCAGCAGCGCCTGCCGTATGGGGGCGCCCGGCGCGGTAATCAGCACATATTCCAGCACCTGGAAGGCCGCCTGCAGTTCGTAGTCCTCCGGCGGCGCCACCACCTGATAAGAGCAGAGATAGGTGTTTTCCGCTTCGCTCTCCTCCGTGCCGATGGGATAGGTCATTTCTTTTTCCACCGGTTTGTCAAAGGGAGGCTGGGAGGCAATCTCTGAATCCGCCTCAGCCGCCGAAAATGCGGAAAGATACGCCTCGTCCAGCCAGAGCAGGCGTTCCTCCACGTCCATATTTCCGTAGAGATAAATATAACTGTTGGAAGGATGATAATATTTCTTATGAAAAGCCGTAAAGGCTTCCTGGGTCAGCTGGGGGATTTCCTCCGGCACCCCGCCGGAATCAAAGGCAAAGGGCGTGTCCGGAAACAGCATCCGCAGGGATTCCCGCTCCAGAAAAGCCTCCGGCAGGGAGTAAGCCCCCTTCATTTCATTATAAACCACACCATTGATGGAAAGGGGGCCTTTCGCATCCTCCAGCTCATAGTGCCAGCCTTCCTGCTTTAAAATCCGCGGATTCGTATAAATATTCGGATAGAACACCGCGTCCATATACACATGCATCAGATTTTTAAAGTCCTGATCGTTGCAGCTGGCCACCGGATACACCGTCCGGTCCGGATAGGTCATGGCGTTCAGAAAGGTATTTAAAGAACCTTTCGCCAGTTCCACAAAGGGGTCTTTCGCCGGGAAATGTCTGGAACCGCAGAGCACAGAATGTTCCAGCACATGGGGCAGCCCCGTATTGTTTTCCGGCGGCGTGCGGAATCCCGCCATAAAGACCTTGTTTTCGTCGTCATTGGCAATCACGCACAGCTTTGCCTGACTTTTCTTGTGCACAAAATAATAGCCCACTGACTGGATATCCTCCAGAGGACAGGTCTCCGCCAGCGTATACATTGACAGTTTTTCCAGATTCATCGTATCATTTCCTCTTTTTTTCCGTCTTAAGGAGCCTTCAAAAACTCCGATCAGGGTATCAGGCCATACGCCTGATACCCTGTAAATTTTAAACCGTATAAACTTTCTGCGTGCAGCTTCGCTTAATAATCTCCCGGCCTTCCTGCAGGGAAGAAACCGCCCCCAGACTTTTCAGCTGCATAATGATATTGCCCAGCGCCGAGCCTTCCACCGGCCCCGTAATGACCTTTTTCCCGGTACTCTTTGCCGTCAGCTCGCAGAGCAGTTCGTCCTGAATGCCGCCGCCGATCATATTGATGCAGGAAATGGTTCTGCCGGTGATGGTTTCCAGATTTCGGATGGTGGTCTTGTATTCCTCCGCCAGCCCGTTATAAATGGCCATGGCGATCTCGCCCAGGCCCTCCGGCCTGCCCTGTCCGGTTTCCTCGCAGTAGGCGATGACTTCCCGCATCATATTGTAAGGCGCGGTAAAACGGGGATCATTGGGATTGATGGTATAATCCTGTTTTTTCGCTGCCCGGGACGCCCGGATAATATCAGGATAGGATACCTCCTGCTCAAACTGACTCCAGTTACGCTTCAGGTTCTGCATGATCCAAAGTCCGTTGATATTTTTCAAAAAACGGATCTTTCCTTCCACACCGCCTTCGTTGGTATAATTATACGCATAAGACTGCTGTGTCAGAATCGGCTCATCAATTTCCATACCCAAAAGCGACCATGTGCCGCAGCTTAAGAAGGCTGCATTTTCATCTTCAAAGGGCGTTCCCGCAACCGCAGACGCGGTATCGTGGCTTCCTGCCGCAATGACTTTGACGCCTTCCAGTCCGGTTTCCTTTACGACTTCCTCCGTCAGGTCTCCCACCACTGTGCCCGGTGCAATCAGATCACAGCACAGATCGGTGCGCAGGCCTGCCCGTTTCATGATATCAAAATCCCAGGTACGTTTTTTTGCGTCCAGCAGCTGTCCCGTGGACGCGATGGTGTACTCGTTGTACGCCTTTCCGGTCAGGAAATAATTCAGCAAATCCGGCATGAATAACGCCTTGTCTGCCTTTTCGTAGATATCCGGTCTCATTTTCCGATCCGCATAAAACTGGAAGATCGTATTGAAATTCATAAACTGAATGCCTGTGGCGGCGTAAAGTTCCTCTAAAGGAATCTGCTTTCCCACTTCTTCAATCACGCCGATGGTACGGTCGTCTCTGTAATGGATGGGCATCCCGATGAGATTGCCCTCCTTGTCGATCAGTCCGTAATCCACGCCCCAGGTATCGATGGCCAGGGACGCGATCGGCAGTTTCAGCGCCGCCGCTTTTTTCAAACCCTGCTTCAGCTCATGGTATAAGCGAAAGGTATCCCAGTAAAAGTATTTCCCGATCCGCACCGGTTCATTATCAAAACGATGCAGTTCCTGCAGGGAAATTTTTCCATCTTCCAGTTTGCTCAAAATCATACGGCCGCTGGATGCGCCGTAATCAAACGCCAGATTGTAAACAGCTTTACCCATAATGTCAGTTTGCCTCCCCTTTTTGCAGATTTTCGCGCACGCGCTTGTACAGCTCCTGCGCCGCGTTGTACCCCATTTGTTTTTGTCTGTAGTTGACCGCCGCCGTCTCGCAGATAATGGCGAGATTCCGTCCGGAACGGATGGGAATGTTGTGGCAGACCACCTTGTTGCCCAGAAACTCCGTATACTCGTCTTCCAGACCCAGCCGGTCGTATTCCTTTTCGCTGCTCCAGTCCTCCAGTTTGATGACCAGATTGATATTCTGGGTCTCCTTGACGCTGGCATAACCAAACAGCTTCTGGATATCCACGATGCCGATGCCCCGCAGCTCGATGAAATGTCTTGTAATATCCGGCGAAGTGCCGATCAGCGTTTCATCCGACACCTTGCGGATTTCCACCACATCGTCCGAAACCAGACGGTGTCCGCGCTTCACCAGTTCCAGCGCCGCCTCGCTTTTACCGATACCGGACTCGCCCATAATCAGTACGCCCTCACCGTAAATATCCACCAGTACGCCATGGACGGAAATCATGGGCGCCAGCTGCACCTTCATGGAACGGATAAATTCCGCCATGAAATCCGAAGCCGTCCGCCTGGTCTTCAGCACCGGCGTATGGTATTTCGTGGCAATTCTTAACATCTGCCCGTCCGGCGCCCGGTTGGAGGAATAAATCACGCAGGGTACGCCATAGGACAGAAAACGGTCGTAAATTTCCGTCCGCTCCTCCTCCGTCTTGGTTTTCAGGTAGCTGTATTCCACATTGCCGATCAGCTGGGGCCGCACCACCTCAAAATCGGCAAAAAATCCCGTCAGCTGCAGGGCCGGCCGGTTGATTTCCGAAGTCGTCACCTCAATTTCGGAGACTTCCACCTCCGGATTGAGTACCTGTAAATTCATTTTTTCAATAATACTTTTTAATGCAACGCCGCTCATTTGACTCCCTCCTGCCGGTATACGGCATATAAATTCATAATATCCGCCTCGTCTGCCCGGATCATGCAGTCCGAAAGTTTTTTCGCCCCGCGCTTCATCGTAATCTCCGTAAATTTCTTCACCTGTGCCTCGCTCAAACGCTCCTCCGGCTGCAAAAGTTTTCGCAGAAATGCAGTCAGTTCCCCAGCCTTTGTCATGCCCAGACAGGACAAAATCTCGCGGATCCGTTCAGGGCACTGTACTTCGCCCAGTTCCAGGAACTGTCCTAAGGTCAGGCCGTTGGCTCTGCCGTGATCGGTACCCAGAAAATAAGTAAAAGAATACCCCATGGTATGTACCACCGTGGTACCGGTCTGAGAAATCACCATACCCGCAAGCGCCGATGCCTCCAGCAGGCTCTGCCGGGCCGCCGCGTCAAAGCGGCCCGTCTCCAGCGCCGGAAACTGCGCGGCAATCATTTGCAGGCTCTGCTTTGCCAGCGCGTCCGAAAAGCGGGAGGATTTGTTGGAAAGCATCCCTTCCGCCGCATGGGAAAGGGCGTCCACCGCCGTATGCACCGTGGTTTTGTAAGGCAGCTGCGCCATGTATTTGCCATCCAGAAAAGCGGTTCCCGGAAACATCACCGGCCCGGACATGGTCATCTTGGTCTCGATCCGGTCATCCGTCAATATGGCGTAGGGCGTCAGCTCCGAACCGGTACCCGCCGTGGTGGGAATATGTATCATCGGCAGCGCCTTCGCATAGTTTCCACGAAACAACGCATCCCGGGGAATGGATTCGCAGGCCAGCACGGCAATGGCTTTGGCCGCGTCCATGGGCGAACCGCCGCCCGCCGCCACGATAAAATCTGCTCCTTCGCTCCGGGCAAATTCCGCCCCCGCATAGACCGTTTCAATGGAGGGATTGGGCTCCACCCGGTCAAACACCGAAAAGCCCTGTCCCGTTTCCTTCAGTACCTGTTCTATATCCGCCAGCACCCCGCAGCGCTTTGCGGAATTTCTGCCGCAGACGATCAGCGCCTTTTTCCCTGCCGCCGCAAACACCTCCGGATGCTGCAGCAGGCAGTTTTCGCCGCTGTATACGCGCACGGGCATAAAATACGTTTTCTGCATCTTCAACCTTCCCTCCGCCGGCGGTTCTCTCTTTCCGCCGGTTTTTCCGAATTTTTCCTGTAGATACTTTATCTTAACATACCGTCCGGCAAAATACCAGTATAAGAAAATCATATCCATAAAAATCCGCGAATATAATTTACGGATGATAAAACACAGGGATTGGAATCTTTTCCATGATCAAAAAATCCTTTCTTCTTTCCTTCTCTCTGATTGCAGTGGTTCTTTTCAGTCTTCTGACCGTTCCCGAAATGATCTCCACTTCGGCCAAAGCCTCTGACAAAAAGCTGCCGATTTACTGCGTGGATACGGCAGAAAACAAGGTGGCCATCAGCTTTGACGCGGCCTGGGGCAATGAAGACACCAGAAAACTGCTGGATATTTTAAAAAAACACAACATTCACGCCACCTTTTTTATGACCGGCGGCTGGATCGAATCCTATCCGGAGGACGTCAAAGCCATCGCCGCGGAGGGGCATGATCTGGGAAATCACAGTATGAATCACAAGGAAATGAGCACCATCAGCTATGAGGAATGCGTGGAGGAAATCAAAAAGCCCCATGACATGGTCAAGGAGCTCACGGGAAAAGATATGATCCTGTTCCGTCCCCCTTACGGAGACTACAACGACACACTGATTGACGCGGCCAACGCCTGCGGCTACTATCCCATCCAGTGGGACGTGGACAGTCTGGACTGGAAAAACTACGGCGTGGATTCCATCATCCGCACGGTCTGCGAACACAAGCACCTGGGAAAGGGTTCCATCGTCCTGATGCACAACGGCGGCGAATATACCGCGGATGCGCTGGAACAGGTTATCACCGGACTGCAGGAAAAAGGATACGAAATCGTACCCATCTCGGAACTGATCATCAAAGAAAATTACTATATGGACCATGAAGGCAGGCAGCACAGCAATACGCCGGAGACGGTATCTACTCCGGCGGTGTCCGCCCTGTAAAAAAACAAACCCCGATCTGTACGATCGGGGTCGTTTTATAATTTCCAGACTTTATTATTTTACTTCAGAAAAGTCCGTGATCAGTTTCGCAGCATACTGCAAAACAGCCAATGCATCCTTGGATGTAACGCTGCCATCGCCATCAACGTCTGCAAAAGAGACTTTTGCCGGAGCGATCGTATCCAGCTGCGCTGCAACTCTTAAGATCTTCAGTGCGTCCGCAGATGTGATCTTACCGTCGCCATCTGCGTCGCCCGGCTCTTCAAATCCCCAGCCTGCATAGTAATCCGCATTCTGTGCCAGCATCGCGATCTGATCATCTGTCAGCATCTTATCATAGAATACAATGTTCTTGATTTCGATTTCATCCGTGTTGGCAAACATATTGTAACCGTCGCCTGCCGTGTTACCGCCGCCGATGGTCGCCGTGGTGGTACCGTCTGTCAGCCAGTCCATAATAACTTCGCACACATAGTTGCCGTTGGTACCGGGTGCAGGCTGATTCTTTGTACCGGAAGTAACATACGTCTTGTTGTTGCCATAGCCATAACGGCTGCCGCCGCCCTTGTTGAAACGCTTCCAGGGTTTCTCATGGTCGTTGACGTTGCCGCCGATACCGATGGCGCCGTAAGAGCTGTAGTTTTCCTTGACATTTACATCCACGCCGTCCAGATAATACTCTACCCAGTCGTTCTGGATAACACAGGTTACATAATGCCACTTGTCCGGTTCAAGCGTTACAGGGTTGTCTGCCACCATTTCTTCCTCTTTTGCAGCTTCAATGGTCTGGAATCCGCCGTTCCAGGAGTTGACTGCAAAGCAGTTGCCGTTCTGCATACCGGCTCTCACACCAGCCTGATCCGCATCGGGATTTTCCTGTACAGATTTGCTGTTATCCGCTTCAAAGAAGAATGAAGAGGTGGAATCCAGCCACATTTCGCCTTTGGCCCAGCCAAATCTCAGCTTGGAGTTATTGAGTTCCACATCGCCATAGGTAGTTCCAAGTTTCGGCGCAACACTGAATTCCGCATAGGAACCGGAACGTCCCACCGGTTGTCCCGCGGCAAGCTCGTATCCAACACCGGTTGATTTCGGAGTATATCCTACACTATAGTATTCAGCAACACCATTTTCATCAACGCCCTTCAGATTATAGAACTTGTTCATCCAGAAGGTAGCGCCCATATCACTTAATTTGACGTAAACAGGACCTTCACCCTCGTCATAGGTTCTCGGGGTGGGATCATCATTTTCATATTTGAAATAATAATCAGAGGTCTTTGCTACACCACAGATGACGACATCCTTTCCTAATGCTTCTTTCTGGGCATCTGTCAATGCATTGTAGTCTCTGTCGAAATCTACCGTGCAGAGGTATTTCGCATAGTCGTCTGCCTGAATCACGTATTTATTGTTCCGGAATCCCACAACGTTGGAATTTAATCCCGAGGTCTTGATCCAGTAGCTGATGGTTACACCGGTTTTCCATACGGGCAGATATTTACTGTCAAAAATATCAACCTCAATTCTTTCATGATCGCTGTATTCCACCAGGTCTTCTTTGGAATCCTTAAAAGGATTCGAAATATTGATGGTGGAGTATTCCGATGCGTCATCCTCGATGTACTTGGTGCCGTCCATGAATTTCTGGCTTTCGGTATTGACTGCCTTGCCCAGCTTCAGAACGTTGCCCATTTCACTATCCGAAACAATTTCCGGCTTTGCTGCATTTTCCACCACTTCCAACCCGGCATCCAGCGTTTTCAGTTCATCAAAGCTGTGGGAGAAGTCATATACCATCAGCGGTTCGGGAACCGCAGTGGTATCGGTATCTGCGGACGCAGCAACGGGAAATGCTGTCATGCAGCCTGCCGCAAGTGTAAGGGAAAGCACAGACGCAAGCGTTCTGCTTAAAACTCTTTTTTTCATGTCTTTCCTTCCTTTTTCTTAAATTGCAGGAAAGCCCTGCCCGGTTCTCCCGGGCAGAGTCTTCCCTTAAAACTTCTGTTTTCTTTTTGTGTCAGTTACTCTGCTGCGAGTGCGTTTCCTTCCGGATCTTTCGTCAGCTTATCATATGCAGCTTTTACTTCAGCAGCCGTTAATTCTCTCGGCTCAACAAATGTAAAGTCTGCGAAAGAGGAACCTTCCTGATTGTGTTTGGAATCAAACCAGAACGACGGTGTAGGAATTTCCTTCGGGTAATTGGCTCGTTTGGAAGTGATTTCCTTTTCGCTATCATACGCAAAAGCATTCCACCCGGTTCCGCCTTTGCCAGTACCTTCTCTGATAACAGAAGGATTGCCATCCGACGATAACTGGGAGGGTGCGCCGCCCATATAAAGCTTCATGCTCGAATCTGTCAGCAAATCCATCATCAGACTTCCGCTCACTGACAGCTTATCAACGTCTTGCACCGTGATAGTATTTTCTTTTCCCAGCTCATTATCCCATACAGCATAATATGTAGGACTAACAGGAATTTCCGCCTCATATCCGCTTTCAGCTGTTAACAGTCCTTTTTCTTCATTAAAGGTATGACTGAACTTATAACTTTGATTGTTTGCACGGATTGAGCAAAGGAAGTTGTCAACCCCATTTTCGGCGAGTCCGCCGCAGGCTTTGAAATATCCTTTCGGATCTTCCGTCGGCTGTCCGATGGTATTATAGCGGGTCATAAAACCGGCGTTAAAGAATTTCAAATTATACTTACCCTGTCCGGTCGTATCGCCCTTAAGATTGACATACTTGTAAATCAGCTCTTCGCCATTGACATAGACCTGGATCCAGTCATTTGCAAAGGTAACGGTATAATAATTCCACTCGCCTTCTTTGACATATTTCGTCTCTTCTCCATCGCCCATTGCCGTAAAGCAATTAAAACAATGCGTTGCGCCGATTGCCTGTCGTTGCGTCCAGTCGCCATACTTCAAGCTGGCAAAAAGTACCGAACCATCTGAAAGCAGACCAAATGCGCCGCCTTTGTCCGAATCTCCGCACATATAGAGAATCGGTGAACGGTCACTCAAATCCGCCGGTTTATACCAGAAACTGATAGTTGCACCTTTTGACCACTTGGGATACTGGTATTTTACACCATTATAGGTATCTCCTGCATTTCCGTTTGCAAGAAGAAGGCCGTCTCCCGTTAATGCCTCGGAACTGGCAGCAGCCGCATACTCTGCTTTAGGGGATTGCGGGTAAACCAATTCCTGACCAGCCAGTGCTTCAATTATGGTCTGTCGAATTTCACCTGCATGGGTTACAAAAGGATTTTTCAGCTCGACACCAAAGGCCTGATCCACTGTATTCTTTTGAAGCTCATCATATCGATCAGGTGCCATATACGTCAGTTCATCTTCTTTTACCGGAGCAGTAAAGGTATAGATACCATTGCTGTATGTAGCGCTCTTATGACGATTTGCCACATAATCGGCATCTTCCGTATCGCCGCCGGGCTGCGGTCCGGGTTCTTCTCCGGTTTCTTCGCCCATACGCGCTTTCGCTTTTTCGTAAGCTTCCTGAGCCTGCGCTGCAGTCAGATCATCTTCGAAGAAACGAACGTCCGCAAACTGGATACCCTGCGGTACCAGATGATCAGTATAGCGGATCCTCTTGGTGGCGGAGCCTTCAATACCCCATCCGAGTGCTTTGTTCATACTTGTCTGACATCCGCCCATATAGAACTTCGCATCGGAAGTGGTCAGTGCATCCAGCAGCAGTGTATACTGATAATTGTCGTCTTCTACCTCTTTCTGAGCATGGTATCCGACTTCATATACACCCGTTGCACGAATGCTGGCATCATCATTGTCCGTCTTCTCATTCGTGCTCTTATACTCATCATAGGTCTGCATCTTCAGCGTAATGCCGCCATAGTTACCGTACTTATCCGTACCATTGCCGTTGTTCTTGATATAACCGTTCGGATCAGGATCTTCGGGAAGTACCAGACCGACAGGATTGTATTTGGACATAAATCCGCCGTTGAATTCCTTCATACCCTGTTTTCTCAGGCCGGAAACCTTATAAACCAGTTCTTCACCGTTGATATAAACCTGAATCCAGTCGTTTGCAAAGGTGATGGTATAGTAGTTCCACGCATCCGCCTTGACCTTGGAAGGATCGCCCTCGGTCATAAAGGAGTTGTGGCACCACTGATTTGCCTGCAGTCTGCGGTTCCCATCCCAGGCAGCATTGTTCAGATCCACAAAGGCGAGGCTGCCGTCTGCTTCCATTTCGAAGGCAAATTTATTTGTGGCATACATGGTCATGATCGGAATGGGCGCATCCGTATTGGAAGAATCGATCACTGCCTGGCTCGGTTTGAACCAGAAGCCGATGGAAGCTCCCTTTGTCCAAACCGGTCTGTGGAACTGTGTATGCGTGATGTTCGGATCATCCGGTTTATTCAGCCCCTCATCATCCAGTTTGAGCGGATTTACAGTAACATCTCCGTGATATGTATCAAAATAGTTATGATAGTACGTATGATTGGAGTCTGCTTCGGCCGCTTTCACACCGGCAGGGAACAGAGCCGCATTGTTTTCCTTCTGCCATGTATCCAGTGCGCTGTCAATGGTCTCGCGTACTTTCTCTTTTTCTTCCTCATTGTCAAAGAGATTTTCAAACTCAACGCCATAGGCTTCTTCCGGATCGGCAACAGCCTTGAATGTATAGCGTTCCAGACCCTTGCTGTCCTTGGTTACGTCTGCGTTTGTGGTGTCCTTGACATTAAACGGACGGCCGTCTGTCAGATTAACTTCCGGAAGCGGCGTTGCTTCTGCGTCTTCCGTACTGCTGGGCGCCTCTGTAACCGAGGTTTCGCCGGGCATCTTCTCAGCAGCCCTGGTATAGTTTGCAAATACCTGTGCGGCATTCAGTTCTGTCAGATTATAGGTCAGGCCGGATACCAGCGTGCCGGGTGTCAGAGCATGTTTTGCCTGTCTGTTCAGCACTTCCGTATTGGCGCCGCCGATAAATACCTTGGTATTCTTACTCGTCATACGGGTCAGCAGCAGCTTCGCCCCTGTACTTTCACTTCTGTGGGTACCTCTGAACCGGGTGTTGCCGAATACCGTATATTCGTCGTTGGTAATGGACTTATAATCTTTATGTTCGCCACGCTGCTGCTCCAGATAGCCCTGCCAGTCGTGGTTGGCATAGTCGTCTTCCGTCCATGTCAGAGCGGTGTTATATCTGGTCAGGAAGCCATCGTTAAAGTAACCGATCTTGCCTCTGCCGATATTGGTGACTTCGAAGGGAACCTCATAGCCATCCATATAGAAGGTAATCCAGTCGTTGGCAAAGGTTACGGTGTAGTAATGCCATTCTCCCTTTTTGGCGATGAAAGTGTAATTGGAATTTTGCAGAGAATCCAGCTGCAGCGTCGCGGTACCGTAATTTACAGAACCGTTGACGGTAACGATCGTCGAATAATTACGATCATTGATCACCAGCAGCGGTGCATTTTCGTCGTCCTTCTTGGTCTGCAGCCAGAAGCTGATCGAAAAGCCTGCATGTCCGCCCTCCGGCGGTGTCTGCTGCGGAATGAGACTGTAATCCACCTCATTTTCCTTCGGTGCATTGTAGATCAGCTTATCAGCATCCGCGTGTTCCACGTTGAGTTCTTTGCCGTCGTCCGCATTCCAGCCAAGGACGGAACCTTTCAGATCCCACGGATTCTTCTTGCCGTCCGCAGCCTTTGCTTTTCTGAGGTATCCATAGTCCTCTTCAAACGCTTCATTTCCGACGATCGGGTTGGGCACTTCGATACCCTCTTTTGAATTTGAGAATACGTAAATGTCATTCTTATCGTCGTATACGGCCCCGTTTAAATTCACCGGAACCAGTTTCTCGCCCGGTGTCACGTTCTTCTCGTCAAAAGTCTGCGGCGGTGCGGTATTACGCGCCGGTGCAGGTGTCGCCTCTTCTGACGGTTTCGGTTCTTCCACCGGGAATTTGGTAATCATTTTCGCGGCATACTGCAGGATCAGCAGCGCATCTGCTGCGGTCAGTGCCTCATTTCCGTCCACGTTACCAAACAGTATCTGTGATTCTTTCAGTTCCACCAGCTTCGCAGCACTGCGGAGTGCTTCCAGCGCATCCGCTGCAGTTACGTCGCCATCGCCGTTGATATCACCATATCTCGTAGGTTCGGCATCTTCAGCTGCAGCCGCGCTGAGTCTGTCGATATTGGCCAGCGCTGCGGGCAGCGCAAGAATAATCGCCAGAACCAGTGCGATACCTCTGAACCACTTTGTTTTCATAAGCCTTTTTTGGTTCATGTTTATCCCCTTTCTTTTTTTATTTGTAGTTCTACACAGTGTATTATACCATCAAATCCTTTTTTTTCAATCCGAATGGTTCGGATTTCGTGAAAAAAAGCCACAATTTTTGTGGGAAAAAATTGTGGCTTTTTTTGTCTTGATTTTAGAAATTAGTGATTATGACAAACGCTTTCTCACGATTCCGGTACCAGTTTTGCAGCAATCTGCAGCATAACCAGCGCATCCGCTGCCGTAATGCTTCCGTCGCCGTTCATATC
The DNA here is from genome assembly GCA_947630875.1 of uncultured Lachnospiraceae bacterium. Lineage (GTDB taxonomy): Bacteria > Bacillota > Clostridia > Lachnospirales > Lachnospiraceae > CANRIM01. The sequence goes on along the minus strand of CANRJG010000015.1, from coordinate 7,183 downwards.
ACCGTATGTATGATATGCGTCGGTTTCTTCGGTCAGCTTGGCAGCAACCTGCAATGCAACCAGCGCATCCGCTGCGGTTACATTTTCGTCTCCGTTCAGATCGCCCATCTTGCCCTGAGGTGCTTCCTTGTATTCCGGCTGCGCATTGATATAAGCCATTTCCTGATCGTAAAGGGCTTTCACGTCTGTATCCGTCAGCTCGGCATCATAAAAGCTGATCCTGGTAACGTCGATGGGAGAACCCACTTCCGTCAAAGACAGTGATTTGGGGAAGTATCCGAAATAGATATCCATATCCGCATCAGCGAACGCGGCCATCATCGCCGTTGCTCTCTGATTGTTGTCGCCGCCGAACATACCATTCAGCTTCACCGGATTGTAAAGATCGCCTTTTTCTGTGCTGCCATCAGTTCCATATCTTACATAATATCCGTCCATAAAACGGTTGCCCTGTCCGCGGAGATACCCTTCTACCTTCACGCCGTCATAGTAAGGTGTTACGCCGTTGTTGTTGATGTTCAGCGTGATGAAATGCCAGTCTCCGGAATCTTCCAAAAACTTGGCTGATGCTGTCTCATCCGCCAGACCCGAATACTGGTTGCCGGTACCTATGTCGGTCAGCGCACCTTCCTTAAAGTTGAAAGCCATACTGGTCTTAAAATTAAATGTTGTGATATCGTTCTGGCTCTTGTCTTCTTCCTTCGGGTTGAAAACGTATTTTTCCTTGTTTATAAAAGAAAGTACATAGGAATCGTCCAGCGTCGTCTTTCCTGCATTCGCTTTTCTCGCTGTGACATTGTTGTGCAGCCAGAAGGAAATGCTGGCGCCTGTCAGGCGATTGCCTGCAAAAGGATTTTCACTCAGCTTGATACCGGATTTCGTCGACTGCTTTGCATTTTCAGCCACTGCAACGCCCTTCACCGTATGTCCCTTGATGTTGAAGTCTTTCACTTCACCGGGCGCTTTGTCATCCATACTTGTAAAGTTTTCTTCCGAATCCATCGCAATGAATTTAGCCGGCTTGGTCACGTCTACAGAGGTGGTTGCCGTCTCCGCTTCGTACAGCGCAGCAACTTCTTCCGCCGTCATGCTGCAGTTATAGAAGCTGACATTGTCCAGTCTGGTAGCTTCGTGGGTTTCCACCGTGCTGAGGTTCGTAGCGCCCAGATAAATCTTTGCTTCTTTTAAGAATGCGATATAATCTGCAGGTGCTTCTCCGTCGATGGTTGTCATACCTTCCGCAGCTTTGCCGTCAATATATGTATCAATCTTTTCTGCGGAAATCACGTAGGTATAGTAGTGCCACTCGCCTGCCTTCACATCGGAAGCAGCGGATGCGGTGTCAAAGCAGAAGCTGACAGCCGTAGTATCTTTGTCAAATTCCAGGAATGCGGTTTTGTCCGTCATTTCTTTGTCTGCGGATGCCTTGCCCCAGAATGCAAGCACGGCCCCCGCCTGATCCAGCTTGGCAAAGGGATTGCTGCAGGTAATGGCGGATTTGTAAGTTGCTTCTTTTCTTACTTCATCGCCCACTTTAAGCGCCGCGTCCAGTGCAGCGGTTGCTTTATCGTCCCCTGCAATAGTTGCGGATTTGTCCTTTTTAAGGGATTCTACTTTGTACGTCTTGCAGAGATTGAAAACAGTGCCTCTTTCCTCGTCATATGCGCAGACCGGCTGGTTGGAAACCTGCTGCAGCGCATAGTGTGCGGAATCGCCGCTTCCCTGATATAAAAAGCCGTTGGCGTCTACCAGATCCTTGCCTTCTTCGATCTGCTCGCCCTCTTTTTTCACGACAAGCGTACCTGACGATACGATTTCAAAATTGTCCTTGTCGTTGTCGTAAAACCACCGAAGTCCGTCTTCAAAGTCATACACGGCAATCGGTTTTGCAGCCTCGTCCGCAGCTGCCGGCACCGCTCCCAGCGAAACAGCCGGAACTGCAAGACTCAGTGTCAGCATCGCGGAGATCACCGCATGGAATACTTTTTTTTGTCTCATATATACCCTCCTTGTTTGATGATATGGCAATCCTGCCATACGATAACATTTTATACTGTCTATATTACCATCCGGCGCTTTTTTTGTCAATCTTCGTCCGGCAGGTTTTCCGATTCTTTCCGGACCACCTTTGCCCACTCGATACGCCGGTCGCCTACCTGCTCCACGTAAACGGAAAAGTCGCCGTAATCGAACTGGGGATGATCTCCCGCATGGGGAATATAGGAAAGATTGGCGATAATAAAGCCGCCGAAGGTATTGTACTCTTCTTCGTCCAGCGGCAGATCCATGTGGATCAGCTCTTCCACGTCGTCCATGGCCGCATTGCCGGAAATCCGCCAGCTGTCCTCCGAAAGCGCTTCGATTTCATTGGGTTCCTCTTTGTCTGTTTCGTCATAGATATCCCCTACGATGGTTTCCAGCAGGTCTTCCATCGTCACCAGCCCTGCGGTACCGCCGAATTCATCCACCACCACCGCCATATGGGATTTGTTCTTTTTCATTTCCTGCAGCAGCCGGTTGGCCTTGATGGTTTCCGGCACGTAGAATACCTCCTGCATGACTTCCCGGATATCGATGCTGTCCTTTTCCCGAAGGGCCAGCAGCAGTTCTCTCGTCCGGACCAGACCGATGACCTGGTCGATGGTTTCACTGCAGACAGGCAGTCTGGAATAGCCGCTCTCCACGATGGTGTTTAAGATTTCCTCCGTCGTATCCGTGTCGTAAATGACGGTCATATCCGTCCGGTGTACCATCACGTCTCCGGCGGAAATATCGTCAAATTCAAATACGTTTTCCAGCATTTCCCTGGAATCCGCGTCGATGTCGCCTTTTTCCTCCGCCGCGTCGATCATGACACGGATGTCGTCCTCCGTCACGTCTTCTCCGATTTCATTGGGATTGATCCGGAAGATGCGCAGCACCAGATTTGTGGATTTGGAAAGCAGCCATACGATGGGTTTTAAGATCGTGGACATGGCTGCGATAAAACCGCAGACGGCCCGGGCCAGCTTGTCCGGATTGCGCATGGCGATGCGCTTGGGCACCAGTTCTCCAAGTACCAGCGTAAAATAAGAAAGAATAATGGTAATAATAACAACCGAAATGCTGTTCAGCACATTTTCCGACAGCGCCAGAAATTCATGTCGGACCATCCAGCCCACCAGCATATCGGAAAAGGTATCCGCCGCGAACGCGGAACCTAAGAAACCGGCCAGGGTGATACAGATCTGGATGGTAGAAAGAAAGCCGTTGGGTTCCTCCACCATCTTCAGCATCGTCGCCGCTTTTTTGTCGCCGCTTTCCGCCAGTTTTTTCACCTTCGCGTCATTCAGCGAGATAACCGCGATTTCCGCCGCCGCGAAAAACGAGTTTAAAAGTATCAGTATCAGCTGCAGCAGAAGCTGCTGCCCTATTTTTCCCATAATGAATGTCCATCCTCTCAAATTGGTAAAACCGTAAACACGACAAAAAGACCTGCTTAAAAAGCACGTCTTTTTTCAACAAAGCAATTTATGGTAAAAGTGGTAATAACAGATTATGTAACTGAACCCGCAACTTCGGGCAGGACCGTCGTCCATAATATATGGTTCCTCCGACTATATAAGTGCTATTATGCTACCACAGGAGCGGCCGGCTGTCAAGGGGTTTTGGACGCTGCCGCCCGGACAGTAGGAGGAAGGCTTATGCGAAGCATAACTCAAAATGCCTTCCGACGACTTGGCAGGTGCGCCCCCGGCGCGCGTGCCGCTTCCTTAGGAGGAAGGCTTATGCGAAGCATAACTCAAAATGCCTTCCGACGACTTGGCAGGTGCGCTCCCGGCGCGCGTGCCGATACCTTCTGCCGCACCGCGGCAAAGGCCGCCTGTTCCCCTTCTTCGCTCAAAAGCACCAGCCACGATTCCAGTAGAGCAGAGGTTTCCGGATGAATGGACCGGTTAGCCTTGCCCCGCTGAAAATACGCCAGGGCGCTGCCGTCATTGTAGTTTTCCTTCAGATAGACCTTGCTGGCCGCCACCCGGTCGCAGAACATTTCGGCCGCATACCGGACCGGCATGGGTACGGCCCGCATCTGCTTTTTCACCGGATCATAGTCGGTCCAGTATTCGAAGTGGTGCTTGTTTCTGCCTTTGTGGTGCATCCATGCCCGGGAATAGCCCACGGCCTCCCGCTCTCCTTCGTTGGGGCTTCTGGAACCCTGAAAATATCTGGCCCCTGCGATAAATTCTTCCGGTGAAAATTTGGACAGGTCATGCCGCAGTCCCTGCCATCCGATGCCGGCGCGGAAGCAGTGCCGGATTACCTGATGCCGGTGTTTTAAGATCACTTTCAGATGCTTGAACGGATGCATAAAACCTCTCCTTTATCGTTTTTCAAGGTGCATTATAGCATTTCCGGCGGAAAATGTATAGCCAAAATCCCCGGGGCAAATGCCCGCTGATTTTTTTCTTGACATCGGAAAACGATAATGCTAAGATAATCTTTGCCTGTGCGGCAGCACAGACAATGGAGAAGTGTCCGAGTGGTTGAAGGAGCTGGTCTTGAAAACCAGTGACTCCGAAAGGGGCCGTGGGTTCGAATCCTACCTTCTCCGTTTTCCATACATTATATTTTTATTCAGCTGGAGAAGTACCCAAGCGGCTGAAGGGGCTCCCCTGGAAAGGGAGTAGGTCGTTAATAGCGGCGCGAGGGTTCAAATCCCTCCTTCTCCGTTTAAAAAGGACCCAAAACCTTACGGTTTTTGCGGGTCCTTTTTTCGTTCTCTTTCCCGTTTTGACAAATCAGGGATATTTCCAGAAATTCTTTTACATTTCCCCCGAATTATGCTAAACTGACAGACGGAATGTTGGATGAAAAGATGCCGGCGCCATCGGCGCGCGTACCGATACCTTAGGAGGAAGGCTTATGCGAAGCATAACTCAAAATGCCTTCCGACGACTTGGCAGGTGCGCCATAAGGCGCGCGTGCCGATACCTTAGGAGGAAGGCTTATGCGAAGCATAACTCAAAATGCCTTCCGACGACTTGGCAGGTGCGCCTTAAGGCGCGCGTGCCGATACCTTACTAGTAGGGAGAAAATAGAATTGATAGTCAACCGAACCCGTCTGAATCAAAACCGTGCGCCGATTTACGAGGCGCTGGAAACTTTCCGGAAAATGCGCGTAGTTCCCTTCGACGTGCCGGGGCACAAACGGGGCCGCGGCAATCCGGAGCTGACCGCGTTTCTGGGACAGCGCTACGTGGGCGTGGACGTCAACAGTATGCGTCCTCTGGACAATCTGTGCCATCCCGTTTCCGTCATCCGTGAAGCGGAGGATCTGGCCGCCGACGCTTTCGGCGCGGCCCATGCCTTTCTGATGGTGGGCGGCACCACCAGCTCGGTCCAAAGCATGATTCTTTCCGTCTGCAAACGGGGGGACGAAATTATTCTGCCCCGGAATGTGCACAAAAGCGTCATCAACGCCCTGGTACTCTGCGGCGCCGTTCCGGTTTATGTCAACCCGGAAGTGGATCACCGGCTGGGTATTTCTCTGGGCATGAAACGGGAACAGGTGGCAAAAGCCATCGCCGCACACCCAAATGCGGTGGCCGTGCTGGTGAACAATCCCACCTATTACGGAATCTGCAGCGATCTGCGGGCTATTGTCCGGATGGCCCACGAGGCGGGCATGCTTTGTCTGGCCGATGAAGCCCACGGCACCCATTTTTATTTCGGCGGCGGACTGCCGGCAGCCGCTATGGCGGCAGGCGCGGATATGGCCTGCGTGTCCATGCACAAAAGCGGCGGCAGCCTCACCCAGTCCAGTCTTCTGCTGACGGGTCCCGGCGTACAGGCCGGTTATGTGCGGCAGATCATTAACCTGACCCAGACCACTTCCGGCAGTTACCTGCTGATGTCCAGCCTCGATATCAGCCGCCGCAATCTGGCGCTGCGGGGACGGGACGTCTTTCATCAGGTGGCCGACATGGCGGAATACGCCCGACAGGAAATCAACGCGGTGGGCGGATACTATGCCTTCGGCCGGGAACTGATCAACGGCAATTCGATTTTTGATTTTGATACCACAAAACTGAGTGTGCACACGCTGGATATCGGTCTGGCCGGCATCGAGGTTTATGATTATTTAAGAGACGAATATGATATACAGATTGAATTCGGCGATATCGGCAACATTCTGGCCTATCTTTCCATCGGCGACCGGATTCAGGAGGTGGAGCGTCTGGTCAGCGCTCTGGCGGAGATCCGCAGACGCTACCAGAAAGACGGCACCGGCCTGCTGAGTCAGGAATACATCGATCCTGTGGTAGTCATGAGCCCCCAGGACGCCTTTTACGCCGAAAAGACCAGTCTGCCGCTGGAAGAAAGCGAAGGCCGGATATGCAGCGAATTCGTCATGTGCTATCCCCCGGGTATTCCCCTTCTGGCTCCGGGAGAGCGGATCACCGCCGAAATTCTCGAGCACATCCGCTACGCACAGGAAAAAGGCTGCAGCATGACCGGCTCGGAAGATCCGGAGCTGAAGCACATCAACGTACTGGCGTAATATCTGATGGGAGGAACCTGCAATGGAAATGTGGTTCAGTGAATTTCATACGCCGGATGTGAAACACAGCATCCGGGTCACCAGGCATCTTTATTCGAAGCAAAGCGATTATCAGCATATCGATATTTTTGAAACCCCCGAGTTCGGGCGGGTGCTGACCCTGGACGGCAATGTCATGCTTACGGAGCGGGACGAATTTATCTATGATGAAATGATTACCCATGTGCCCATGTCCGTGCATCAGGGCATCCGGGATATTCTGGTGATCGGCGCAGGCGACGGCGGCGTGGTCAGCGAACTGACCCGCTATGACCGGGTGGAGCGCATCGATCTGGTGGAAATGGATCCCATGGTGCTGGAGGCCTGCCGCGGCAACGCCTGCCGGATGGACGACCGCCGGGTGCATATCCATTTTGAAAACGCGCTGAAATTTATCCGGCGCTGTGAAAAGGTTTACGATCTGATTATCGTGGATTCCACGGACCCCTTTGGCCCTTCGGAAGGTCTCTTTACCCGGGAATTTTACGGCAACTGCTACAACGCGCTGAAGGACGACGGCATCATGGTCAATCAGCAGGGCAGCCCGTTTTACAGTCACGACGCCGAGGCAATGCAGCGCAGTCACAAGCGGATAGTCAGCAC
>CANRJG010000014.1 GCA_947630875.1 uncultured Lachnospiraceae bacterium | reverse complement strand
ACATTCAAGAAGGAGGAGAGATAAGATGGCAAATTCTGTCGATAAAAAGATGGGCATGCGCGCGAAAAACCGCATCTTAAGCGTGATTGCTACGGCGTGGTTCGCGATCCTTGCCATTATCATTATCTTTCCCGTTTTTGCGGGACTGCTGGCATCCTTCCGCCCCGGCACGGAACTGATCCGCAAGGGTCTGAGCATTGACCTTGATGTGGCCGGGACAACCTACACGGTAAGCAGTCTTGGTCTTGACTGTCCATTCGGCTATCTGACCGATGTGGTAGTAAATCCGGGCTCATCCGTTACCATTGACAACCTGCTCAAGATCCTGCCCGGATGCAGCATCACACTTGAGGAGGGCGCCAACCTTACCTTAGCAGAGGGCAAGGCTCTGTATTTCTACGGCGCAGATTCCTATAAAAAAGACTATTACTGGGGCACCGCCGCAACGTGGGATATCAGCCTTCCCGCCACGTTAGTCAATAACGGCGCGACAATTACCTCGAATGGTAAGGTTGCCAGCACAGATGATACTTTTTCCAATGTGCAGGGCTTTACGGCAGATGGGGATAAAGAAGTTATCGTAGACGAGTACAATCAATATATTCAGGACAAAGAGGGAGAAAATCCGTTGATAAGTGTTGCGTTCCATGTCGGTACTCCCAAAACTCCTACCCCTGCTGAATGACCCCTGCCTCTAATCCAATCAAAACTTCAAACACCGAGGGCCAGGTACACGCAAGGCTATACCTGGCCCTAGCCATAGGAACGCAGAGTTTAAGTCTTTTGGACTTCATCTATACCACCGTGAGTCTTCGGCTCATTCCCGACAGCTTTGAGTTCAACCCCTTTTTCGGCGGGATCCTGCAAACGCCATGGGCCACCCTGGGGCTGAAATTCGTCCTGATCCCGGCTGCCCTCTGGATCCTCTATCACTTCCGGCGTCGCCGGCTGGCCCGCGTCGGGCTCTGGCTGTGCTTTTCCGCATACCTTTTCTTCGATGCCATGGCCCTCTGTATCGTTTTTACCTACTGGAAGTACATTCTGGGCTGACAGAGACGAAGACGATCTTTCCCAGAGGGTCCGATACATGCAGGCATGACGATAATGCAAAAGAAAACATAAAAAGCACCGATGAGGGTGCTTTTTTCTTTGGAATACATTTTAAAAAAGAGAGAATAACAGCTCGGTTTTAACGGTCTGTATCCTCTGTCTGCATCAGCTTTGCTTCCACAATCGCAAAAGGCGCTTCGATACAGTCCAGAAACGCTTTGTGAAACTCGTCTTCGCTGTGGCCGGCCGCCATATAGCTGCGTTTGAGCCGCTCCACGTTGGTATAACCCAGGTAATAGGTCATATAATTGGCGGGCTCACTGACAATGTAATCGTAAATCTGCTGCACGGTACCGCTGTCGGTAATGCCATAGGAAGAAAGCAGTACAGCGGCGTCATCCGCGGTCCAGTAGTTGTAATGGATATTATAATCCAGCAGCGCATAGAGGCAGAGGGTCAGTTTGCGGTAAGTCTGCAAGACACCCGCCACTTCGCTGACAGGAAAATCCCCTGCCAGACCCAGGGTTTCCACGGCCAGCGGATAGGTGTACAGTTCGCAGTAGCTGGCCCAGCCTTCGGCGTAGCCGGTGCAGGAAAACAGCCGGGAAATCAGATTGCCTTTCTGTACATGGTTTTGCAGCAGATGCCCCGGAAAGCCTTCATGTGCAAGGGTGGTAAAGAGGTCGAAGGGGGAGAAGGCCGTCTGCGGATTAATGTAGATGCCGGGGTTTTTCTGATCATCCGCCGGAGGAATCAGGAAAAAAGCACTGCTGAAGCGGGAGGCCAGCGCCGGCGCAATGAACTGTACGGTGTAATCACAGCGGGCCGTGCCGAAGGAGTCTTCCGTCAGTTTGCTTAAACACGCCAGATCATTTTTTGCGGCGGAAAGCGCATCGTCTCCCTGCAGGGTCTGGCGCAGATCACCGGTAAGAAGCAATTCCCAAAGCTGGGGATTGTCTGTCAGTGCCGTAGTCAGTGCCTTGGCCAGCGCCGAAAGATCCTGTTCCAGCGCGGCGCCGATTTCGTCCATGGGACGGCTGTCGCCGGTCTGCTCCTTCACCAGCAAGGCAAAGTAGTCCCGGCCATCAGGCAGTGAACACAGACCAGTATTGTGAAACGCTGTATTTTCGGACAGGGCGGCAATGGCGTCCGCCAGGACGGTATAGGCGGGAAAAACCGCGTTTGTCAAAAGATCCAGATGCTGCTGCCGGAGGGCTTCCTTTTCGGCGTCGTCCAGGGAAAGGGAATCCAGTTTTTCATCAAAGGCGGCGGACAGAAAGTGGGATTCGGCGGACTCTGCGGGGAAGGCGTGACAAAACTCCAGAAGGCTGCTGCAGGCGGATTGGGACATAAAATATCCTGCGGCGGCTTTTTGGGTTTCATATGCAGTGATTTCCGCGAAATAATCCGGAAGCAGTTTCAGCAGATCCAGATAATCTGTTACATCCTGTTTATCGGCAAAGCGGTATTCCGAAAGCATCAGCGGAAGCTGTACATGCAGGCCGCTGTGGGAAGATAAGGGCTCATACAGATAAGGAAAATCAAGCATGGCGGTATGATTTTGCAAAGCGGTACATAGGATGTCATAGAGATAAGCATTTTCTTCGGACAGCAAAGTACGGTCGATGTCGGAAAGCCGGACAAGCACCTGACGGTCGCGGTTTTGTTCGGCAGTAAAAGCATCGGCACAGATGTGTCCAAGACTGGCGGCAGGCTGCCGGATACCCAGCTTTGCCGGATCGGAGAGACAAAAATGCAGATCCAGCGTATTTTCGGACAAAATGGACGCCGCCAGCTCCTGACAAAGGGCGGAAAAGGTCTGATTGGCGTCTTTTGCGGCAGTGCTGCCGCAGCCGGCGCAGGAAACGCACAGGAGACATACAAGGCACAGCGGCAAAAGTTTTTTCAGGACAGAGCGCATGGCGTTACCTCGTTTTTAAGATCATACAAAGCTATGCCTCAGGAAATGGCACTAGAACTTTTCACGATTAAGTTTTCTCGTGACTTGTATATAAAAAATCGTTATGGTATACTAAAAAACGGTTTGAATGGGGGGATGTGTATGGCAAAACCGCTGACACTGTACAAACTGATTATTCTGTACATGCTGGACCGGGTTTCCTTTCCAATGACAAATGACCAGCTTTCGGAGTACATTCTGACAAAGGGCTATATGGATTATTTCAAGTTCCAGCAGACGATGTCGGAGCTGAAAAGCACGGGACTGGTCAAAGCGGAAATTATACGGAACAATACGCATTATACGATCGAGCCAAGAGGAAGAGAGGTCTGTCATTATTTTCAGGGAAAGGTTTCCCATGAAATCCGGGATGATATCAAGGCATATCTGAAAGAAAATGAATATGAACTCCGGGAGGAAGTATCCGTTTTTGCAGACTATCACCGGACCGTCGAATCGGAATACATGGTAGAGTGCACTGTCAGGGAGCAGGGAGAGGATCTTATGAAACTGCAGCTGCGGGTGCCTTCCGAAGCGCAGGCCAACGCTATCTGCGATCAGTGGAAGGAAAAATGCAGCGGCATTTATGCTTACCTGGTAAATACGCTGGCGGATAAATGAAGCAGAAACGGACGACCCGGCAGGAGTGCCCTTCGGGCGCGCGGGCCGCTGCCCTTACGGCATTTGCCCATAGAAAGATGAGGAAAAGATATGAAAGTGACACAGGCAATACAGAAAACCGCAGAGGATTTTCATGCGATTACCAAAAAGGGCATTGCAGTCTATGACAGCGACGGGCTGCGGATTGCAGGCGTTTTGATACAGAAGGAACCGTCGGAGGAGGCGCTGAAACTCTTTTTCGAATCCACAGCGGAAAATCAGGAAGTGGCGGGAATGCACTTCTTTAAAGTATACGAGGAGGACGCACCCTGCTATATTCTGCTGATTCAGGGCTTCGGAGACGACATTCACCTGCTGGGCAAGGTGGTTGCCGCGCAGCTGGAGCATATCATTTCGATTTTCCGGGACAAGGAAAACAAATCTTCGTTTATTCAGAGCCTGCTGATGGACAATCTCCTGCAGGTGGATATCTACAATAAGGCAAAGCGCCTGCACATTCCAATGGAAAGGCGCAGGCTGGTCTATCTGATTGAAACGAAAAACGCGAAGGACAGAAACGCGCTGAAGGTTCTGGAACAGATCTTTGTGGACCGGGCCTTTGTCACCTCTGTGGACGAGCACGCCATTGTGCTGGTAATGGAACTGGATGACAAAGACGACGAGCAGAGTATGAAAAATATCGCTCATACGGCCATGGACATGCTGAATTCGGAAACCATGTCTTCGGTGCGCATCGGATACGGATCAGTAACGCCGCAGCTGAAGGATATTTCCCGCTCCTATAAGGAAGCCAAGCTGGCGCTGGATGTGGGACGGATTTTCTATCCCTCCCGGCCGATCATTTCCTACAGCTCTCTGGGGATCGGAAGACTGATCTATCAGCTGCCGATGCATCTGTGCGAGCTGTTTATGAAAGAAACTTTTACTGAAACGCCCATGGAAAGCCTGGATGAGGAAACGATTCAGAGCGTCATTAAGTTTTTTGAAAACAGCCTGAACGTGTCGGAAACGGCCAGACAGCTGTTTGTACACAGAAATACGCTGGTTTACCGGCTGGAAAAGCTGCAGAAAATGACCGGGCTGGACGTCAGACAGTTTGAGGACGCGCTGACTTTCCGGATCGCGATGATGGTCAGCAGCTATATGGATTATATGAAGAACAACAAAACAAATTGAGAAAGGAATCGACAAGATGATTGTACTACATGAAGAAGGCGGATTTTTGCTGAACGGCAGACTGGTTTTGGAGGGGGAACAGGTCCGTTTGCCGGATGGAAGCACAGCGGACAAAAAAGCAGGCCGCAAAGGCACCATGGCTTATCAGATTTTAAAGAGCCACAACCGGTCCGAAAATATGGAACAGCTGAATATCCGGTTTGACAAGCTGACTTCCCATGACATTACCTACGTGGGTATCATACAGACGGCCAGGGCCAGCGGGCTGGAAAAATTTCCCATGCCCTATGTACTGACCAACTGCCACAATTCCCTCTGCGCGGTGGGCGGCACCATCAATGAAGACGATCACATGTTCGGCTTAAGCTGCGCCAAAAAGTATGGCGGCATCTACGTGCCGGCGCATCAGGCGGTCATTCATCAGTATGCCCGGGAAATGCTGGCGGAAAGCGGCGCAATGATTCTGGGCTCGGACAGCCATACCCGTTACGGCGCCCTGGGCACCATGGCCATCGGCGAAGGCGGTCCCGAACTGGTGAAGCAGCTGCTGGGACAGACTTATGACGTGAAAATGCCCGCAGTGGTAGGCGTATATCTGAAAGGAAAGCTGAAAAAAGGCGTAGGTCCCCAGGATATCGCCCTGGCCATCATCGGCGCGGTCTTTAAAAATGGATTTGTCAATAACTGCGTCATGGAGTTCATCGGCGAAGGCATCGGAAACCTTACGGTGGACGAGCGTATTGGCGTGGACGTTATGACCACGGAAACCACCTGCCTTTCTTCTATCTGGCAGACCGACGCATCCGTGAAAGAATTCTATGAGATTCACGGAAGGCCGGAAGCTTACCGGGCACTGGCTCCTGCGGAAGGCGCGTATTACGACCGGATCATCGAGGTGGATCTGGACAAAATCGAATGTATGATTGCCATGCCCTTCCATCCCAGCAATGTCTATACGATTCATGAAGTTATGGAGCATCCGGCGGATATTCTGGCGGAATGTGAGAAAACTGCCATTGAAACCCTGCATGCGCCGGGGGACTTCTCTCTGCGCAGCAAGATCAAAAACGGCGCGCTGATGGTAGATCAGGGTATTGTGGCGGGCTGTGCCGGCGGCGGATTTGAAAACATCTGCGCGGCAGCGGATATCTTAAAAGGCAGAAGTATCGGAAACGGCGCTTTTACCATGAGCGTTTATCCGGCCAGTATGCCGGTTTATATGGAACTGGTGAAAAACGGCGTGGCAGCCGACCTGATGGCGTCGGGCGTCGTGATGAAGACCGCCTTCTGCGGCCCCTGCTTCGGTGCGGGAGATACGCCGGCCAACAACGCCCTCAGTATCCGCCATTCCACGAGAAACTTCCCGAACCGGGAGGGCAGCAAGGTGCAGAACAGCCAGATGTCGGGCGTGGCGCTGATGGACGCCCGTTCCATTGCGGCAACGGCGGCCCGTCAGGGGGCGCTTACGGCGGCCACGGATCTGGATACGAATTATCAGAAACGAAGCTATTATTTTGATAAGAGCATTTACGAAAACCGGGTATTTGACAGCCACGGCGTGGCTTCCCCGGAAACGGAAATCGTGCTTGGCCCCAATATCAAGGACTGGCCGAAGATGCCTGCCTTGACAAAGCACCTGCTGCTGAAGGTGGTATCGGTGATTGAAGATCCGGTGACTACCACGGACGAGCTGATTCCTTCCGGCGAAACTTCCTCCTATCGTTCCAATCCTTTGGGACTGGCGGAATTTGCCCTTTCCCGGAGAGACCCTGCCTATGTGGGCAGAGCGAAGGAGATCTTCGCGGCGGAACAGGCGAGAGAAGTGGGAGACTGTCCGGCAGAAGCAGTACCGGAGTTAAAGGCGGTCTTTGCACGGATTGCAGAAGTTTACGGAGAAGAGGTATTGAAAGATACGGGCATCGGCTCCACCATTTATGCGAGAAAGCCGGGGGACGGTTCTGCCAGAGAGCAGGCGGCTTCCTGCCAGAAGGTGCTGGGCGGCTGGGCCAACCTTGCAAAGGAATATGCCACCAAGCGGTATCGTTCCAATCTGATCAACTGGGGTATGCTGCCATTCCTGTTTGACGAGGAGAAACTCCCCTTTGTCAATGGCGACTATATTTTTGTTCCGGATGCCGCGGCGGCAGTCAGGGACAAAACGGAGGAAATCAAAGCCTATATTGTGGGAGAGACATGGATGGAAATCACCCTGAAACTGGGCAGTCTGACGGAGGAAGAACGGGAAATCATCCTGGACGGCTGTCTCATCAACCATCACAGAAAGGCTATGAAAGGCTGAGAATAAAGAAAAAGGCGGCGGGCATTGGCCCGCCGTCAAACTTTAAAGCAGGGACTGCAGATCTGCTTTTAAACTGCCAAGCAGCTGCTGCGCGTTGGAAGCGGAGGTTCCGCGAACGCCCACATAGAGTTTCAGTTTCGGCTCCGTGCCGGAGGGACGGATACAAAACCAGGCTTCCCGGTCCAGTGAAAAATACAATACGTCCGAGGAAGGCAGGCCGGTTTTGGCGCTGTCCAGATAATCCCGGATTTCAAAAACCTGATGTGATCCGATATTTTGGGGCGGATTGGCCCGCAGGGCACGCATCAGGTTTTTCATATGGGCCGCGCCATCCTCGCCGGGATAGGATTTGGTCAGGATGTCTTCCGCATAATATCCGTAGGTTTCGTACAGATGCAGGACCTGCTGCCAGAGACTGCTGCCCTGAGACTGGTACCAGGCGGCGGCTTCGCACAGGGCCAGGCTGGCGGTCACCGCATCCTTGTCCCTTGCGTGGGTGCCGATAAGGCAGCCGTAACTTTCTTCATAGCCGAAGAGAAAGCTGTGGCTGTTTGTTTCTTCGAAGCGTTTGATCTGTTCCCCGATATATTTAAAGCCGGTCAGGGTTTCAATCAGTTTGACGTGGTAGTTTTGGGCAATTTTTTTTGAAATATTGCCGGTGACGATGGTTTTGACCACGGCGCCGTCGGCGGGCAGTTTTTGCAGTGCCTGCCGCTGAGAAAGCTCATATTCCATCAGAAGCGCCCCGGAGAGATTGCCGCTTAAAGCATGATATTCGCCGACGGTATCTTTGACGTAGACGCCGAGACGATCCGCGTCCGGATCCGTAGCCAGTACCAGATCGGCGTCTTTTTCCTTTGCCAGGGCCAGCGCCATGGCAAAGGCGTCTTTATCTTCCGGGTTGGGCAGCTTTACGGTGGGAAAATCCCCGTCGGGCTGCGCCTGCGCGGCAACCACACAGACCTGTGTAAAACCGCATTCTTTCAAAAGGGAAGTGACAGGCACGAGCCCGGTACCGTGCAGGGGCGTATAAACAATTTTCAGCCGGTGCTTTTCCTGTTCGATGGCCTCCGGCCGGAGAATGATCTTTTTGACTGCTGCCAGATAAGCCCGGTCCATGTCCTCGCCAATCCAGTGCAGCAGACCCGCTTTTTGTGCCTGTGCTTCGCTGATATGGCGCACGTCCCGGAACAGATCCACGCGGTTCACAAAGGAAATGATTTCGTGATCCAGAGGCGGGGTGATCTGACCGCCGTCTTCCGCGTAAACTTTATAGCCGTTGTATGCCGCGGGATTGTGGCTGGCCGTGATGACGACCCCTGCCGCGCAGTGCAGGTGCCGGATGGTAAAGGACAGCTGCGGCGTGGGCCGCAGACCCTCATACAGGTATGTTTTAATGCCGTTGGCACATAATACAAGTGCGGTTTCCATGGCAAAAGTATCGGACATATGACGGGAATCGTAGGCAATGGCCACGCCCCGGGATTGTTTGTGCACGGAACAGATATAGTCCGCCAGTCCCTGCGTGGCTTTCCGGACGGTGTAGATATTCATCCGGTTGCTGCCCACGCCTAAAATGCCCCGCAGGCCTCCCGTGCCGAAGTCCAGATCCCGATAAAAACAGTCACGTAAGTTTTCCGGATCCTCTGCCATTTCTGCCAGCGCCTGCCGGGTGTCCGCATCCAGACCTTCGGCGTTTAACCATTCCTGATATTTCTCCTGATACAAAGTCAGTCCCTCCGTCCTGCAGGTATGATGATTACAGCGGCATAAAGCTTTTCACCCAACGGTATGCAAGCATACCGTGGATTCGAGCTTTTGACGCTGTAATCATTTTACATCGAATCCCGGAACAGAACAATGACTTTTTTGTGAAAAAGATGGCAAAAGGAAAAATGTGGTGTTATAATGCCTTGCGACGACATGACAGGTTGTCCCTGTCATTATCCTGTGGAGAAACGAGTATGAAAATTGGAATCGACATTTCAGCCATGGCCAAAACCCTGGCCGGCATCGGGCAGTACTGCGTACAGATGCTCAAAGAACTCTATGCGATGGACCAGGAGAATACGTATTATCTGTTCGCGCCCACAGAAGTTGCGCTGCCGGTTGCGGAAAATGACCACTGGCATCTGATCAATTACGGCGGAAAGCGGGGCAGCACCCTGCGCTATATGACGGAAGTACCGAAGATATTAAAAAAAGAGGGAATCGAGGTATTTGTGGGCACCAGACATTATCTGCCGCCGTTTCATCCGGAAATTCGCTATATCGGCGTGGTACATGATCTGATCCCGCTGTATATGCCGGAGCTGTTTACCTTTTTTCACCGGCTGCGGTTTCGTATGTTTACACGGCTGTGTGCCCGGAAAGCGGATCATATCGTGGCCGGATCAAAAGCCACGGCGGCGGATGTGGTGAAATATATGCATGTTCCGGAAGAAAAAATTACCGTACTTTACTATGGCGCGGACGCGCGGTTTTGCCCCGAACGGGATGAGGCCGGGATTCGCGCGGCTATGGAAAAATACCATATAAAAACGCCTTATGTGCTTTGTCTGTCTACGGTGGAGCCGCGGAAAAATATGCTGCGGACCATACAGGCCTTTGAAGCGCTGACCAAAGAAGAACTGCCGGAAGTGCAGCTGGTCATTGTGGGCGGCAGCGGCTGGAACAATGGAGAAATTTATGACTATGTGAAGCAGCACAGGATGGAAGAACGGGTACTGTTTACCGGCTATGCATCGGATGAAGAAATCCGGCATATCTATGCGAATGCCAGTGTATTTGTCTATGCGTCCCTTTGCGAGGGCTTCGGTATTCCCATTGTGGAAGCGATGCAGAGCGGAACGCCGGTGATTACCTCCAATCTGTCTTCCATGCCGGAGGTGGCGGGAGACGCCTGCCGGCTGGTGGATCCCTATTCGGCGGAGGAAATCAAAGAGGCGATGAAGGAAATCTTAACGGACGAGGCGCTGCAGCAGCAGATGCGCGCCAAAGGACTGAAGCAGGCCGCGGCATTCTCATGGAAACGCTGCGCGGCCGGACTGCATGATATTATCGTGGAAACGGAAGGAAAATCACATGCTTGAATTAAAGGGAATTGTCAAAGATTATATCACCGGAAATGAGACGGTCCATGCGCTGCGGGGCATCGATATCGCTTTCTGGGAAAATGAATTTGTGGCCATTTTGGGACATTCCGGCTGCGGAAAGACCACGCTGTTAAATATCATCGGCGGGCTGGACCGGTATACCAGCGGCGTGCTGAAAATCAACGGCCGTTCCACAGAGGAATTTTCGGATCGGGACTGGGACGCTTACCGGAATCATTCCGTGGGATTTGTGTTCCAGAATTACAACCTGATCCCGCATCAGACGGTGCTGAAAAATGTGGAATTGGCGCTGACTTTAACCGGCGTGAAGCGGGCGGAGCGAAGAAAGCGCGCAAAGGAAGCCCTGGCCCAGGTGGGGCTGGAAGATCAGATCAACAAAAAGCCCAATCAGCTTTCCGGCGGACAGATGCAGCGGGTGGCCATCGCAAGAGCCCTGGTAAACAATCCGGACATTCTGCTGGCGGACGAACCTACGGGAGCGCTGGATTCCGAGACCTCGGTGCAGGTCATGGACATTCTGAAAAAAATATCGGAAGATAAGCTGATTATCATGGTAACCCACAATCCGGAACTGGCGGACACCTATGCCAACCGGATCGTGCGGATTGTGGACGGCACCGTGGTAGAAGATACGAGGCCTTTTGCGGCGGAAGATGTTCAGCCGAAGGAAATGCCGCAGAAAAAGGTGAAGAAACCATCCATGTCCTTCCTGACGGCCTGCGGGCTGTCCATGACCAACCTGCTGACCAAGAAAACCAGAACCATTCTCACCGCCTTTGCGGGCAGCATCGGCATTATCGGAATCGCGCTGATTTTGTCCATGTCCAACGGAATTCAGAATTATATTGACGACGTACAGGAAGAAACGCTGTCCAACTATCCTTTGAGCATCGAGTCGGAAACGGTGGATATGTCGGATATGATTTCCCAGATGATGGGGGACAATGCCGAGGAAAACGGCGGCGTGAAGCATGATAAGGATAAGGTCTATTTCAGTACGGTCATGTACGACCTCATCAATTCCATGACGTCGGTGGAAGTGAACAAAAACAACCTGAAGGATTTCCGCAAATTTCTGGACAGCGATCAGGAAGTGCAGACCCATTCCAGCGCCATCCAGTACAATTACGGCAGAAAGTTTGATATTTATACCAAAGACACCGACGGCAAAATCGTCAAGGCAGATGTGATGACGCTGCTGCAGGACACGATGAAAACCATGTACGGCGCCGATTTCAGTTCTTATTTTTCGAATTTCGGACAGATGTATGAAAATTATGACGTCTGGGAGGAACTGCTGACGGATATTGACAGCGGTGATTTAAGCAGCATTTATGAAAAACAGTACGATCTTCTGTACGGCAAATGGCCCGAAAACAAAGATGAACTGGTGCTGATTGTGGATCAGAACAATGAGATCAGCGACATGGTCATGTATGCGCTGGGACTGCGCAGCAGCGCGGAAATGGCGGACGCCATGGACGCGGCCATGAACATGGAACAGATCGACATCTCGGAAAACGGCTGGGAATACAGCGAAATCTGCGACCGGCAGCTGAAGATGATTCTGCCGGCGGATTATTATCAATATGAAGATGTAACCGGGAATTATGTAAATCTTTCGGAGACAGACACCGGCCTTTCCTATCTGTACGGCAATCAGGAAATCGGCCTTCCCCTGAAAATTGTGGGGATTGTGCGGATGGACCAGGACGCCATGAGCAACCGGACCACCGGCGCCATCGGTTATACCAAAGCGCTGACGGATTATGTGCTGGAACAGGTGGAAAAGCAGGAGATCGTGAAAAAACAGCTGGCGGACGAAAAAACAGACGTGATCAGCGGTTTGCCCTTTAAGGATCCGGATGCGCCGGAGCCTTCGGCGGAGGAAAAGAAGGCAGCTGTGGAGGCATATGCTGGAAAGCTGGGTATTTCGGAGAAGGCAAATCTGTACCGGTATATTATGACCGTGCCGGATGAGGCCTATGTCAACGGGATCGTAGAGCAGCAGATTGCGGGACTGGACCGGGCCACCATCGAGGAACAGGTGAAGCAGCTGTACGCGCAGGATATGGGCGTGGATGCCGCGACGGTGGAAAGCTATATCGCGGAAATGGACGACGAGACGCTGTTTGAGAATGTGAGAGAGTCCATTCGCCAGCAGGTGAAGGCCCGGTATGCGGAGCAGGTCAACGCCCAGCTGGTAACGATGCAGGACATCGCGCTGGCCGGGGCCTATGACGCGGCGACCTGGGCAGACTGGCAGTATGGGGAAATTTATGACAATTATATGCCGTCCCAGGTTTCGGATTCTACCTATGAAGACAATCTGGAACTTTTGGGATATATGCGGAAAGATACCCCCGAATCGATTCTGATTTATGTGTCCAGCTTTGAAGATAAGGAAATCATCAATGACGCCATTGGGCGCTACAATCAGAAAGCGGCGGAAGAGGACAAAATCGATTATACGGACTACATTCAGCTGCTGATGAGCTCTATTACAACCATCATCGACGCCATCAGCTATGTACTGATTGCCTTTGTGGCGGTTTCCCTCGTGGTATCGTCCATCATGATCGGTATCATAACCTACATTTCCGTACTGGAACGGACCAAGGAAATCGGTATCCTGCGGGCCATCGGCGCCAGCAAGAAGGATATTTCCAGAGTCTTTAATGCGGAGACGATATTGATCGGTCTGGTGTCCGGCGTCTTCGGTATCGGTCTGACGCTGCTGCTGATTTTGCCCATCAACTATATCATACACAGGCTGACGGATATCTACACCATCAATGCGGCGCTGCCGGCCGCGGGGGGCGTGATCCTGGTCATCATCAGTATACTGCTGACCTTTGTGGCGGGGCTGATTCCCTCCAGAATCGCGGCACGGAAAGACCCGGTGGAGGCATTGCGAACAGAATAAAAGACAATAACCCATTCGCGTCTGCATGGACAAAAATCCATGCAGGCGCTTTTTTTGTGCCTGCAGGCGGGGTCTGCGGCAGGTGATTTTGCGGAAAATGTCGATGATTGTCGGAAAAAGAGACTAAAACCGAAGGGAAAAATGCAAATTATCTGATATGCATAAGCCCGCAGAACGGTATGTTAGAATACGACTATCACATATTAATAAAGAATAAACACTAACAAATTGAAAATTAAGAAAATGATACAGAGTGTATACAAAATTAAAGAAAGGAAGGAGAGGTATATATTTAAAAATCAAAACAATGCAGTTTGTGTACAGTGTTTATTCAGAAAGAAGGTGTACGTTGAATCATTGTTTTGCAGTGTGTGATTCACAGGCGGCATTTGCCGAAAAAATGGCAGGATATGTCAATAGAAATCACCTGTGTCCGTATATGATGGAGTCGTTTACCCGGCAGTCTGTGCTGATTGAATACGGACGGAATCACTATATCGACGTTCTGCTGATCGATGAGGCGCTCTATACAGACGCAGTCTGTGAACTGCACGCCGGAAAGGTGTTTCTGCTGACAGAAGAACGGCCGTCAGAGGACAGCGCAGCGCCGGTGCGGCTTTACAAATATTCATCGATACCCGATATCATGAAAAAGGTAATGTGTGATTTTGCAGATCGAAATGCCGCATCCTTAACGGCACAAGGCGGAAACAGAAGGCTGCAGGTCATCGGGGCATTTTCACCGGCGCCGGATTACAGACATTCCTCCCTGGTACTTACAATGGCCATGATTATGGCGGAAAACACAAAGGTAATTTATCTGCATGCAAACAGTGCATACGGGTATCGAAGTTTATTAAAAGGCGCGTCTGAGCTGGATTTGTCCGATGTGATGTATGAAATACAGAACGGTCACGACCGTCTGGAAGAATGGAGAGACGGCATGATTCTGCAATACGGGAATCTGCATTACGTTCTGCCTGCGGTATCTGCAAAAGATCTGCAGTCTGCAGAAACAAAAGATTGGATGGCGCTGATCGACGCGATCATCCGAAGCGGCAGATATGATCGTATCATGCTGGACATTGATGAAAGCACGGAAGCGTGCTTTGAACTGTTGGCCCGCTGTGACAGGATCTACAGCTTTTCGGAGAAAAATGCGTTTTGTGACGCAGCCTTTTCGGCTTTTGCGGACGCGGCGGAAAAACTGGGGTTTGACGGAATTACAGGAAAAATGATCAGACTTCCTGTACCGGCGCAGACAGAAGACATACCCACGGATCATTTTCTGGAGACTTTGAAAGAGGGAAACGGCGAAATCTATGTCAGAAAACTGCTTGCGGGAAATATCTGACGCGGAAGCAGCGCTGACTGCTGAGATTCAGGAGGATGTGATTGCGGAGCTGGACTGTTCAAGTGAAGTGGATGACGCGCAGATTCTCCGCATCATTGATGACAGAATCCTTGGCAGAAGCGCGGAAGCGCATATCGGACTGCAGAAAAAGCAGCGGATCCGAAAAGATATTTTCAATTCCCTCAGAGGCTACGATATTCTTCAGGAACTGATGGACGACGATTCCGTGACAGAGATTATGGTCAACGGCACCCGGAATATCTTTTATGAAAAGAACGGGGGCATGTACTGCTGGGACAGGCATTTTGGCACATCGGAGCATCTGGAAGATATTATCCAGCGGGTGATTTCGGGCACAAATCGCAGTGTCAATGAACGTTTTCCGATTGCGGATGCCAGACTGGCGGACGGATCCAGAATCAACGTCGTGCTTTCGCCGGTGTCTTTAGACGGCCCGGCTGTGACCATCCGGCGTTTTCCGAAGGACCGGATCGATATGAAAAAGCTGATTGCATACGGTACTTTGTCCGATGCGGAAGCAGTATTGCTGGAAACCATCGTCAAGGAAAAGAAAAATGTGCTGATCAGCGGAGGAACGGGCACCGGAAAAACCACTTTTTTAAATGCGCTTTCCGATTTTATCGGATCAGACGAACGGGTGATTACAATTGAAGATTCCGCTGAACTCCAGCTTTGCGCGATGCCCAATATCGTGCGCATGGAATGCCGCAATGCCAATACGCAGGGCATCGGGGAAATCAGCATTCGAACGCTGATACGAACCGCCCTGCGGATGCGGCCCGACAGAATCATCATTGGTGAAGTCCGGGGCCCGGAGGCAGTGGATCTTCTGCAGGCATTGAACACAGGACATTCCGGCTCTCTGTCAACCATTCACGCAAACAGCTGTGCGGATGTGTTCAGCAGATTTGAAACCATGGTACTGACCGGCATCAATATTCCGGTGGAAGCAATTCGCAGACAGATGGCTTCCGCGCTGCAGATTTTGATCCATCTGGAGCGGGAACCGGACAAAAGCAGAAAATTGAGCGAGATCGTGGAAATTGAAGCGTATGAAAACGGAAAATTTACCCTGAAACCCCTCTATCAAAGAAAACAAGAAGGAAACGGATGAAAATGCTGAAACAAACAGGGCACAGACCGAACCGGCTGCAGGAAAAGCGTCCGGACCGCCGGCTGCTGCTGCAGACCCTGAAAAATGCAGGAATTATCCTTCTGCTGGCGGATTTGTTTTATGATCATCTGTTCTGCGGCATTCTGCTGTTTCCGGGATTTATTTTGCTGATGCGCCGGGATATCAAAAAGAACAGGATGCAAAAGGACGCGCTTTGTATACGGCAGTTTCAGGATATGCTGATTTTGCTTTCCCAGAATCTGCAGGCAGGCAGCGCGGTGGAAAATGCGTTTGTGTATGCGCAGAAAGAGATCGCGAAGCTGTATTCTGCCGAAACAGCCTTTATGCGGGCGCTTCGGAATCTGGTACAGGGTTTGCAGATCAATATACCGGTGGAAAAGCTGGTGCAGGCCATGGCGGAGGAAACAGACCAGGAAGAAATCCGGACGTTTTCGTTTGTGTTCGGCACGGCAAAGCGCAGCGGCGGAGATCTGGTGGAAACCATTGCCTTCAGCGCCGCCACCCTGATTGACAAAATCAAACTCAACAGAGAAATGATGAATATCATCAGCGCAAAAAGAATGGAACAGCAGATCATGAGTCTGATTCCCATGGGAATCCTTGTATACATTAAGCTCTGCTGCCCCACATTGATAGATGCGCTTTACAATAATCTGCCGGGCGCAGTCATTATGACGGTGTTTCTGCTGATTTATGCAGGCGCCTGGCTGTGGTCCGGCGCCATAATCGATATAAAGGTATGAAAAATGGGGTATTTGTACTTGCTGCCTGCGGCAGGCGTCCTTCTGTTTCTGGTATCTGCCCGGAAGGAACCTGCAGAGCAGGGGAAAAAAAGTAATTTTTTGTCTGCCGCATTTGCAAAAGCCGGAAAACGGCTGCTGCGGATGCGCCCCTTTGCAAAAATCTGTAAGCGCTGGATACAAAAGCAGACAGAAGATCTGCCGCCGGGACACAGTGCCTGGGCTGCGGCAGAACAGCGATGCGTCAGATGCATGGCTGAAATTCTGCTGATTCTGCTGGCCGGAAGCCTGCTTGCGTTTGCCGCATGGCGTATGTCAAAACAAGACGAAACCGTAACGGCGCTGCCAAGGAAAGAGGCCGGGGAAGGAAGTATTCTGTATGAACTGGAAACGGAAATCAACGGCGTTCGAAAGCAGATTCCGGTGACAGTCAATGAAAAAACCTACAGCAGCCAGGAACGAAACCGTTGGTTTTCCTATGCGAAAACCCATCTCGGGACATTGATTTTGGGAGAAAACGAATCCCTGGATGCGGTGACTTCTGATCTGCACCTGATCCGTACCATTCCGGGCTCTGCCATTCAGGTGGAATGGCAGTCGGATCATGAGGAACTGCTGTCGTCTTCCGGAACGCTGCAGACGGAACATCTGACAGAAACCGGTACGCCGGTGCTGCTGACGGCCATACTGCGGTATGGAAGTTATGAGGAACGCATGGAACTGAAGGTCCGTGTCCGGAAAAAGGCGCTGTCCGGGACGGAAAAGGATTTTGCACAGCTGGAAACCGAAATTCAGGAGAAAGAAGCGAACGGAACCGAAAAAGCAGTTTATATGCTGCCTTCGGAAATCAACGGAGCAAAGGTGCGGTACCGGATCAGAAAAACCGATTCTGCCGCCGTGATCATGGCGCTGACACTTCTGCTGGTGCTGCTGATGCCGCTGGAAGAAAAATCGGCGGCAGAAAGAAAACGGAAGAAGAAGGAAACGCAGATGCTGATGGAATATCCGGAGCTGGTCTGCGCATTGAGCCTGCTGCTGGGCGCCGGAATGCATATCACCCGGGCATGGGAACGGATCGCCCTGTCTTATATTGACAGAAGCAGCGGAAAAAAAATCAGCGGCTGCCGGGAAGAAGTGATTTATACCTACCGACAGCTGAAAAGCGGTATGCAAAACGGCGCGGTGTTCGAAGCATTTGGAAACCGCTGCGGACTTGCGCCTTATAAAAAACTGGGTATGCTGATTCATTCCAACATCAGAAAAGGCACGGCGGATTTGTCAGATCTGTTGAAAGCAGAGGCAGCCGAAGCCATGGCGGAGAGAAAAAGCGCCGCATTGCAGCAGTCGGAAGCGGCTTCGGAAAAACTGATGCTGCCGATGATGCTGGAACTGATGGTAATGATGGGGATATTGCTGGTGCCGGCTTTTATGTCAATGCACATATAAAAACCGCATAGCCGGGACAGACAAAACATCAGAAGGAGGGGGAAGATGAAACGTATAAAAAGTATATTGATAGGAAATCAAGGCGTTGCCGTCATCGAAATCGTTTTGATTCTGGTGGTACTGATCGCCCTGGTGCTGATATTTAAAACACAGCTGAACACGCTGATCCAGACGATTTTTTCGAAGATCAGGAGTTCCGCAAATTCCATATAAGATGCGCTGCAGAGGAAGTATGACCGTGTTTATTAGCCTTCTCCTGGTTTCGGTACTGACGTTTATATCGGTCATTTGCGAGACGGTTCGCATCCGGGGATGCCGGATCTGCGCGGCGGAACTGACAGATGCGGCTGCGGAATCCGTTATGGCATCGTATGACAGACCGATGCTGGATGCGCTGGGGATTTTCGGACATTACTGCAGCGATACGGCGGCAGCAGAACAGATGGTTTCCGAAGAAATTCAACGGATGCTGTCCCCTGAAAAAGAGTTTGTGCTGCCGCGGCGAAGCAATTTTTACCGGCTGCATCTGCAGCAGGCAGAATGTACGGAATGTACGTACCTGACCGATCAGGGCGGAAAAGCCTTTTACGAGCAGGCCGTCTGTTTTATGAAAGATCAGGCGCCGGCACATATGCTGGAATTTCTGAAAAACTACGCGGAAGGAAGCCAAAGCACAGAGGATCTGGAGGACTATTACAAAAATGAAGAAAAAAATATAGAAGAAAAAACAAACGCGTATCTGGAAGAAGCAGCCGGGCAGGAAGAAAAACCTCCGGAAAGCCAGCCGGTACCTTCCGATAAACCGGTGATGGAAAAATCCCCAATGGATACCGTCCGGGAAATAAGAGAAAAAGGCATTTTGTCGCTGGTCCTGCCGGCAGACAGAACGCTGTCGGATTATACGGTGTCGCCGGACGACTGCGTGTCCCACCGGCTGCAGCAGGAAACACAAAGATCACCGGCCTATGATACGGGACTTGGGCAGAAAGCCATATTTGTCACTTATCTGGCAGACCGGTTTCCGTCTTTTACGGACCAGGCGGAAAGTACGGGACTGCAATGCAAACTGGAGTATTGTCTTGCCGGAAAAACGACGGATACGGAAAATCTGAAATATGTGGTAAATCGTCTGCTCCTGTGGAAGGAAGCGGCCAATATGGCATATCTGATGACGGATGCCGGGAAGAAAGCGGAGGCACTGGCTGCGGCGATGGTACTCACCGGCGCTTTCGGAATCGAACCGCTGGTCAAAATCACGGAATATGCCATCCTGCTGGCCTGGGCGTACGCGGAAAGCATTTTAGACGTCCGCAATCTGCTGAACGGAGGCAGCTCCGCACTGATCAAGACACAAAACAACTGGAAACTGTCCCTGGAAAAAATCGGGGATCCGGCTTCCTATGAGACAGAAGCAAAACAGGAAGATGGGGGACTGCAGTATGAAACCTATGTAAAATTGCTTCTGATGTTTCAGGATGGACAGAAGCTGTGTCTGTACGGAATGGATGCGGTCCAAATGCGGATGCGGGAAATATATCAGGAAGACCGGTATTGCCTGGATCAGGTGATCACTGCACTGACGGTGCAGGTCTCCTTTGACAGCAGTTCCGTATTTGCCGGATATGCGGATGCACTGCGTCCGAAGATCCGAGTCTCTTCCGGATATTCTTATCTGTAATGAAAAACCGAAAGGCGGATGCACATGTCCTTTTCAAAGAAACCATCCAATATGTACGATTTTCTTTGTGTGTGTTTTCGAAAACCGGAAAAAGCCCTCGATAAAATAAAGTTCCACGGTTTTCGAAAAGATTATCTCCCCCAGTCAAATACGGATCATTTTCCGACGAAAAGGACATCTGCATTCGCCTTTCGGGAACGCGCCTCCTTTAGTATTGAAGCTGCAGTCTGCCTGAGTCTGTTTTTGTTTGCGGGGTTAAGCCTGCTGTCGTTTGCGGAAATGATACAGGTACAGACAAAGATGATGGTCCCGCTGAAAAACACCTGCAGTAAGCTGGCACAGGATGCGTTTATTTATGAAATATTCGGACAGGATGGAGTCGATACAGGGGAGTGGAAACAGTTTCTGCTTTCCGGGGTGGGACAGCTGACGGCAAAGCAGCTGTTTTTGCAGGAAGCAGACCGGGATGCGTTGGATCGTTCCTGTATTGTAGACGGAAGCCGGGGCATTCATTTTTCCTGCTCCGGACTTCCGGATGAAGCGCAGTACATGGATTTGATTGCGGAATATGAAACAAAACTGCCCTTTTCTTTCTGGCCGTTTTCCACATGCAAGGTCGTACAGCGAATCCGGATTCATGCGTGGACAGGAGAAAAGGCGTTTGCCGGGGACGAAAGCATACAGTATGTATATCTGACAAAAACAGGGACGGTCTATCATCTGACACTGGAATGCAGACACTTAAATATTCATTTGCGAAAAGCGTCCCTGCAGACGGTGGCAGCCCTGCGCAACCGGGATGGCGCAAAGTATTATCCCTGCCGGATCTGCGGGGCAAAAGGTGCATCAGGGACGGTTTTTATTACGGATTACGGGACAGCATATCACAGCAGCGAAAGCTGTCCGGAGATTACCAGAAATATCAGAAAGGTACCGATTTCGGAAGTGGTGGGTATGCCTGTATGCAAAACCTGCGAGGAGGAAGGCTTATGCGGAGCATAATTATAAATGCCTTCCGACGATTTGGCAGGTGCGCCCGGGGGCGCGCGTGCCGCTACATTTTATACAAGGAGGAAGGCTTATGCGGAGCATAATTATAAATGCCTTCCGACGATTTGGCAGGTGCGCCCGGGGGCGCGCGTGCCGCTACTTTGGAGGAAGGCAATACATGAAAAATATTATCTGCATAGGTTATACCGGTCTTGCGGCCTTCAGTGATCTCCGGACGGGCACGGTTCCGCTGTGGCTGTTGCTGTCAGGATCTTTTGCAGGCCTGCTCTGGCTTCTGATCACGGGAGAAGTGCAAAGCGGCATGATCGGCATGGTGCCGGGCATTGCGCTGATTGTACTTTCACGTGCGGTGAAAGAACATATCGGCACCGGCGACGGCATTTTACTGACCGGCGTAGGCATGCTGACCGGGTGGCTGGTCTGTATGCAGCTGCTTTTGATTGCCTGCATACTGTCTGCAGTTGTCGGCATCGCTTTGATGAAGTGCAGAAAGAAAACGATTCGATACAGCCTGCCGTGGATTCCGTTTCTGCTTGCGGCGGAGCTGCTGCTGTTTTTAACGGAGGCGATATCATGAGGTGGAAAGCCAGTTTTACCATTGAAGCGGCGCTTTTGCTGCCGGTGGTGCTGTGTGTCATATTTTTTTTCATTTTTCTTGGATTCTATGAACATGACAAGGCGGTGATTGCGGAAAAGACATTTCGCTGTGTGCGGGAAAGAGCCTTTGGCAGAACAGAGGACGATGCCTGTCTGACGCAGATGCAGCAGGAATGTGTATCGGCCAAAGCCATCCAGATGCAGACCGATGCCGGAAGCATTGCGTGGACGGCAGAGACAAAGGGAAGTATCCTGTTTCCGTTTTTAAATCAGAGGATGGAGATTCAGGAAAAATTCTCCGGTACCGGCTGCTATGCACCGGAAATGATCCGGAAAGCCCTTGGCCTGATTGAAATTAAGAATACAGTCACGGAGTAAAAGAACACCAATGAGAAAGTATGTAAGAAATCTGAACAACAATTACCTGATTTTTGAAGAAGAGAGCGGAACCTTCGATATGCTGACAGTTTCCATGCTGCAAAACAACCGTATCGAAGGGATGCTGCGCCCGGAAATATCCAAAAGCGGCGCAGCAATCCGTTTTGCGTATGAAATCAGCAGAATGCAGTCCATGACAGCCACGTTTGAGGGAAAACCTATGAATCGGCGATGTCTGCAGATTCTGTTTGATACGCTGCATATTCTGTCGGCAAATATGGAGGCGTATTTTCTGGATGCGAATCATATTGTACTGGATCCGGCATGTATTTTCTGGGACAAATCCGGGGAGCAGGTCTTTTTCTGTTATGATCCGTTTACGGATTTTGACGGAAGCAGTTTGAATCTTCTGTGTGAAACGATTCTGGCTGTCATTGATCCGGAGGATGCAACGGCATTAAAAACGGCCTGTTTATTTTTCCGGATGGTCAGAGAGGAAGCGGTGCGTCTGGAGGAAATTCTGGACAGTCTAAGACAGCCGCAGACGGAAGAAACTGTGCCGACATATCTGATGACAGAGACAAATGTACAGACGGTGAATGAATCCGTGCAGTTCCTTGCGGATGTACAAAGAACAACAGAAGAAGCAAAACTGCCGATCCGGAAAGGCATAGCAAAGCTGTTTGCGGAAGAAGAGGAAGACTGGGAAAAAGAGGTGCTGCCGCCGGTTCCTTACAGCGAAGCCAGGCCGGAAAAAACAAAAAAAGCAAAGCGCAGAAGGGCAAAAACAGAAAGAGAGCGGGATATGCTTCAGTCAATGCCCGGACGTGCGGATACGGAGCATACTGCAGGATGGGAAGATAATGATAATATTTCGCAGCAGTTTGTACTGACGGCGCTGAACAAAGGACAGCCGTCATTTGAAGTCGGGACGTTCCCGTTCCTGATCGGCAGCATACCCTATGCGGCGGATGCCTGTATTAAGGATGAAAGTATTTCAAGATTTCATGCAAAGTTTGATCTGGTCAAAGGAGGCGTTCGGCTTTCGGATCTGCATTCCGCGGAGGGAACCTGGTTAAACGGCGCACTGCTGGAAGACGGAATATCCCAGGCAGTCCGGTATGGAGACCGGATCCGGCTGGGCAGATTGGAATTCGAAGTGAGAAAGGCAGGGAATCAATGAAGAAATTGAAACGATGGTTCAGTATTACATTTTGTATGATTTTCGCCGCTGTCTGTACGAACCTGCCGCGGCTGATGACAGCGGTTTACGCCGATTCCGTACCGCAGATCCGCAAAGTCAGTATCGCCAGCGCAAATGTTCTGGTACAGCCGGCGTTGTTTTCCGCCGTATCGGACGGAAAAGCGAATATTGCATCTGCCAGCGGGTTTTCCTATGCCGGGTATGAGGTCGATGATTCCAAAATTGTAGTTGCACCACAGGCGGCGAAAACAAGCGATAAGGTGGTGGTTACCTATAACCGGATTGGCATCATAAAGGACGGAAACCAGACAAAAACGGTATCTGCCAGAATTACATTTACAGATTTTCAAAAAGGGACCGGTCTGGGAGACAGCCTGTCTGACAAATATCCGGAGATTATCACCAGTCTGTCCAGAAGTGCAATACTGTTGAACAACAATTTTTGGACCGGTATCTTTTTGCATAATATTGCTGCGGTCAATATGAAGATGGAGCTTTTTTCGGACGGAGAGAAGCTTTCTTTGAAAAATGCAAATATAGGATTTTATTCGCTGAATCCCACCGTGACCGGGGAACCGCTGGAAGGGGTGGCTCTTCGGACAGATAAGCCGTACACGGTCAGTCTCACCGACAATACCATTGTGACCTATGGCTTTGAGGAAGGCATGTATAAGTTTCAGGGTACCCGCAATACGCCGGTCTGGGAAGATAAAATCGGCGGAAAAAATTTTGAATGCGCATCGGTGATTTTTGGCAATCCGGAGGAAACGCCTGTGTTTACCATGGTTTCAAAAAGCGGCTCTTACTGGTATGCGCCGAAAATCGGCGTAAGCTTCAATCCTGTCATCCCGAAAAAACCGGAGAAAACCGTGACCCACTATCTGCAGGATGGAAAAACGGTACTGGAAAAGGAAGTCCGGGAAATTTCTCATGCACAATCCGGAGATATCCTGGAATTTCATATTCATCAGCAGATTGAAGATTTCAATACCGATTCCTCTGTGTTGTACAAATCTTTTTCCATAGAAGATACCGTGCCGGACAGGACGGAATACATTGTCGGTTCAGCAAAGGTATATGCGGACGGACAGGATATTTCCGACGCGTATACGATCACATATGATGCGGGAAGCAGGCTGTTGAAAGCCGCGGCGAAAAATGTCAGTCTGTCCTCTGCTTCAAAGAAGTCTCTGACGTATACGGGCGAGACAATTACCCTGTCTTTTCGGGCCAGTACAGAACAGGCTGCAGATGCCTGTATGATTTCCAATACCGGCATAACCCGGATCAACGGAGAAAGTTTTTCGTCCAATGATGTGAAAGTCAACGTGGATCCGCCGCCGGAAAAAAAGATTCGATTGGGCACCAGAGAGGTGACAACCAGCACCGGAGCAAAAATCGGAGATGAAATTACGTACATCATCCGTCAGAACATGGCGGATTTAAGGGCTTATAAGATGCATTATCAGTCGTTTATCATTACGGATATGATCCCGAAAGAAGTGACAATCAGCGGAATCATCGTTTCTGTGGTAAAGAACGGCAGCAGATCAATTCTCACATCAGATCAGTACCATGTGACCAGATCGGCACAGGATGGCGGGACACAGATGAAGGTGGTGATCGATCCGGCGTATCTGGCGGCATCACCCGCATCTGACGGCAGTTTTGAACTGGTGGTAACAGGTGAAATCAATGACCGTCTGGTTTACGGAACAGCATTTACCAATTCTGCTGAGGTACGGATCAACGGGGAATCCGCCGTGACAAATGAAGTGCGGACAGAGCCGCTGGGAGCTGCAAGACTTCGTATTGCAAAAGCGGCGGACAAAACCAAATATCATTTGGGGGATACGATTACTTATACCCTTACCGTAACGGATCAGGGCGCGACGGCATCCAATGTGGTGATTGAAGACGAAATCACGGAAGGTTCCATTGTCAATGTGACATCTCTGAAAAAGAACGGAACGCAAATCCCCCTGTATGCATCCAATCTGAAGATTGAAGGGGATCGGAAACGGTTTACCGTTACGACAAAACAAAATCTG
Organism: uncultured Lachnospiraceae bacterium; assembly: GCA_947630875.1. Taxonomy (GTDB): domain Bacteria; phylum Bacillota; class Clostridia; order Lachnospirales; family Lachnospiraceae; genus CANRIM01. The sequence continues at coordinate 23,277 of CANRJG010000014.1, read as the reverse complement.
GAGCCGGACAGCACCATGGTTTTGGAATATACGGTTTCCACTGCAGCGTTTGATCCGGATAAACTGCCGAGAATCAAAAATACGGCCTATGCCTCTGCAGAGAATGCAAAAAAAGTTAAAATCACAGAATCACTGGGGCCGGAAGCCCCGTGTGAGGTGGAAATGACAAAGACGGCAGACAGGGAAGCGTACAGGCCTGAAGATCAGAAAATCCGTTATATGATATGCTGCAGACAACTGACGCCGGGTGGAGTTGCAACGCATGTTACACTGTACGATTCATTGGGGACTGTACGTAAAGCGTACGCATTGGATTTGCAGTCGCTGGTGGTTCAAAAAAAAGGAATGGACGGAACCGTATTAAAGACCTGGTCCTATGCCGCCGGGGAAATATATGACAGTTATCAGCGCACAGGAAACATAGACGCGGAGATTGTTGTGGATTCGGAGTATGTGGGGCAGGAATTCGCCGGGGATTATGTGAATATCTATTTGAGCGAACCGCTGGCGTATGGGGAAAGCTTTGAAGTCACCTATGATGTTCTGCTGAATCAGATGATTGAAACGGTAGAAAACAGTGTCTTCGGAGAGTACGGTTATACCGGCGGAAGAGCAGAGCTGGAGACGGTGACAGTGGAAGTGCCGCCGTTTCTCGGCAGTCTGGCCATTGAAAAACAGGCGGACCGGGAGGTGTATACGCCCGGAGACCAGGTCGGCTATACCGTAGAGGTCTGGAATCCGGTAGAAAATTCATTCGGCATCCGGTTTGATCTGTCAGACATTTTGAGTACGGAAGGCGGAAAGATCATTGCAGAAAGCCTTCGGGGAACCGGCCCCTTCGGGGACAATATCAGGATCACGTCGCAGGATGATATCAGTTACAGTACAGGCCGCAATATTGATGTGGAAAAAATGAATACGGCAGACCAGCGCTGTGTTTTTACTTATCAGGTGGACACGGCGGCATGTACGGAAGATCTGATTAACACGGCGACCGTCAGCAATCTTGCGCAGAATGTGACAATGCAAGACAGCGCGGTGGTCAGAATCAAAGAGGTGGAGGTTTTATATAAAACTGACGGCAACGGGGAAATATCCGGGATTTCGTCTGAAAAGCAGCTGTATGGAAGAAATCCCTCCGGAAGTGAGGAAATCCCGAATCAGGGTTATGAATTTTCCGGCTGGATTGCAGACAGCGATGTTGTATTGACGGACGGCAGTACCATCAAAAACGGAACGCTGATGCGCGGCACAGATGTCAAAAATGTGGTGCTGACACAGGATACAATTACATTTACGGCAATCAATGTACTGATGGATATCCGGATCACAACCCATTTTGTGGATCAGCAAAACAAAGAACTGGCCGTTTCTGTCATAGAAGATTATAAATATCAGTCCCATTATACGACAAAACCTGTGGAAATCTACGGATATATACAGGTGGACGATTCCGGCAATACCGAAGGAACCGCGGTGGAAGATACGGATGTTTACTATATTTACGCGCCTGCCGAGGTCCTTCTGACCATAAAACATGTGGACACAAAGGGGAATCAGCTGACTACGCCGGAGGAACGAACACTGCATTATCTGGACAGTTATACGACCAGTGAAAAAAATTTTGAGCGGTATGTATTAAAAACGCGGCCATCCAATGCGGAAGGCACCATTCGTACAATGGAACCGGTAACGGTATGCTATGTATATCAGTTAAAACCCCATGAGCTGCTGATTCGGAAATCGGACGGGAAGGAAAGTTTTCTGCAGAACGCGGGATTTGCATTGTATACCGACCCGGCCGGGAAAACGCCTGCAGAAGCCTATATAGATTCTCAGAGAAAAACAAAATTGACGGAATCCAACGGAACCACGGATCAGGACGGCGTGCTGCATCTTTACGGACTGCAGCCCGGCAGCTATTACATTAAAGAAGTCCGGGCGCCTTCGGGATATGATCTGTATCCGGAAATGATACAGCTGGATTTTTCGGAAGACGGCAGCGTTTTGCTCCATACAAAAGAAGAGATAAAGAATATTACGCCGGAGAATGTACAGATTGAAGTGCTTGTAGAGGACAAAGCGCTTGTTTCGGCGCTTCCGCTGGCAGGTAGCACAGGTATTTTAAGAACGGAAGCAGGCGGACTTCTGATGGCAGCCGTGAGCTTTTTAATAACTATATGGATGGAACGCAGATACAGAAAATCCATCGCAGGAAAGGCAGGGAGAAAATGAAAGTATACCGGTTTTTGGGAATGACATGTTTATTATGCCTGCTGCTGTCGGTACGGGTACAGGCCAGCATCAGCGGGACAGGAGAGTATGCTTCCGGTGAGACAGCACTCACGGAAGGAACCAACGGAACCATTCGCGTAGACGGAGAAGCGGGAGATACATTTTACGCGTATACCGTAATGCAGATCAAATACAATCAGAAAGCAAATGCACTGGAATATGTGTTTCATGAGAATTTTAAATCCTATCTGCAGACCAGAAAGGAAGCCCCACAGACCACGGAAGCATACCAGAAGCTGGAGCCGGAGTCGGTGGGGGTGAAGCAGGTACTTGACGGTTATGCGGCATACTGTACGGCCAATCATGTGCCACAGGCATACACGATTCCGGCAGATACGGCCACTACGGTGGTACCCGGCCAGTATGTGCTGACCGGCAGGGCCATACAGCCTGATCGGATTTATCAGTATATGACCGCATCCTTTCCGGTTTACGTAACGAATGGCGTTTATATGCTGAAAAATCAGGTGGATATTTCGCCCAAATATGATGAGACCGGAATTACAAAGGAAATCATCGATACGGACAATCATGCGGCCATCGGGGACAGTATTCCATTCTCCATTACCGCAGACATTCCGGTATATCCGGAGAATGCAGCGGCCACTACTTTTGTTGTAGGGGATCATATGTCAAAGGGACTGGCATTATCGGCATCGTCCATACAGGTGTACTATACGGCCAATCAGGCGCTCACCGGCAATGCCGCAGAAAGTATCGGAACCAATCCGGCAACAGGATGGGTACTGCTGTCGTCCGGTGCGGATATTGCCACCGAAACCAATGGTTTTTCAGCCTCGTTTACCTATTCGGCCATTCGGGGATATGCAAAAGTGATGCTGCGTTATTCGGCGACGCTGACGGCAGAGGCAAAGGCTGCGGAAACGTCAGGCGATGTCGCCGCGTCCAATACCGCCACGCTGCAGTATTCGTCCGATCCGTTTATTTCAAGCGGTCATGATGAGGTTCCTTCGATCTCTTCGGACCCGGTCCCCATTTATACCTATAGAATACAGATCGACAAGCAGTCGGCAAAGGATGCTTCCGTCAAGCTGCAGGGCGTCAGCTTTGAAGTGCAGGATGCGGCCGGCAGGACGATTTCTTTTGTTTCGCAGGGAAAGGACGGATTTTATCGGCGTGCTGCATCTTCTTCGGAATCGGGCGCAGTGACGCAGGTTGTGACCGGGGCCAACGGGGTGCTGAGTCTGGACGGACTGGATCTGGGAACCTATCAGATCAGAGAAACCGCTACCGTTTCGGGATATGCGCTGCTGGCCGGAACGACGCAGGTGACCATTGCGGATGTAAATCAGGACGGCGTGGCAGATGGAGCGGAAGACGGTGCATGCAGAATTGTCATCAAAAATGATCCTGTCACCACAAATCTGCCGCGCACCGGCGGCGCAGGCGCATTTCTGTTTCTGGGAACCGGCACGCTGATCGCAGTGTGCGGCATGCTGCTGATCTGCCGGGGAGAAAAGAAACTGCGTTCCTGACAGGGACAGGAGAAGATAAAGGATAAACCTTGAAATATGAAAGCACTGAGACTGAAAAGAATCTATCAGGCAGGCATGGCCGTTTTAATGATCGGGATCGCAGTGCTGCTGTATCCGCCGCTGAGCGCCCTTTGGACGGATCATGGGCAGAAAGCGGATGCTGCGGAATATGTGGAAGAAAGCAAGACCATGCCGGATGCGGAAAAGGCACAGCAGCTGCAGGAAGCGGAAAATTACAACCGGAAGCTGTTTCAGACCGGCACCACAGTGGACAGCGCGTTTCGGTTTGATGAAGCCGATCGGTCGGACGTAGCGTACAGCAGGATGCTGAATCTGACGGATATCATGGCAACCATAGAAATTCCCGCCATCAATTTGAAGCTTCCGGTTTATCATGGCGTGTCGGATGCGGTGCTGCAAAAAGGGGTGGGACACGTCAGTTCCACCTCTCTGCCGGTGGGCGGAAAAGGCACCCATTGTATTCTGATGGCACATTCCGGAATGCAGAGCAGAACGCTGTTTACCAATCTGTATTTGCTGGAAAAGGGGGATTTGATTGCGCTTACCGTGTATAACCGGACCATTTATTACGAAGTACAGGAAAAAGAAGTGGTAATGCCATCCGAGATTAACAAACTGCAAATCAAAAAAGACGAAGACCGGCTCACGCTGATTACCTGTACGCCTTACGGGGTCAATTCCCATCGCCTGCTGATTCATGCGCTGCGGTTTTTTCCGGCAAAGGGAGAACCCAAGACTGCAGCTACATTTATCAAAGCGCAGAAGCAGACTGCCTTTACCGTCATCAACGGCATTGAGGCCGTTCTGGTTCTGACAGCGGCGGCGTGGTGGATCTGCCTGTTCGTGCATTATAAAAAAATCAGCCGGGCAATCCGGCTGCGCAGAATCTATGAAACATATGAAGGAAGTCCTCCGGAAGAGCAAAAAACGAAAAAAGATCGGAACCGTTCTCGTACTTATTGGTATGCTGACAGCGGCGTATCCGTTCATCAGCGGTTTGTCGGTTCATATCCAAAATAAAGATGCCATGGCACGGGTAGATGCAATCGCCGCCTGGACGGAAGAAACAAAGGATCAGGCATACAGGAATGAAACGGCCGCGCCGCCTGTTGCCATCTCGGGAACCGGGGATGGGGAGGCTGCCACGGCGGATTTAGAACGGCTGTATGCGGATCTGCAGGCATACAACCGCAGTCTGGCGGAAAACGGACAGGATTTTACAGATCAGTGGGCACATCCCGAATTTGAAATCCGCCTGCCGGCATACGGACTGAAAGACAGTTTGTTCGGGTATATCGATATTCCGGCGATTCAGCTGAAACTGCCGTTATATCTGGGCAGCGAAGAAAAAAATCTGCGTAACGGCGCGGCCGTGATTCGTGAAACTTCCGTCCCCATCGGCGGTGCGGGGACCAACGCGGTGATTGCCGCGCATAACGGCTGGAACGGAACAAAGCGTTTCATAAAATGTGAAGCACTCAGGGAAAATGACCCCATTTACATCACAAATTTTTATGAAACGCTTTGTTATCAGGTGACAGATCGGTATATTACAACGGCGCAGGACGACAGCGTCATGCGCATAGAAAAAAAAGCGGACTGCATTACGCTGATTACCTGCTATCCTTATACGGGACGGCAAACCGAGGAACGGCTGGTGGTCCGGGCGAAGCGGAAAGCCGGCAGCGGGCCGTAAAACTACCGGCGGTTCAGGCGGTAAGCTGCGTCAGCAGATCATCCAGCCAGTCGCCTTCGAAGGACTCGAAGTTGCCCGCATCGCTTTCGCCTGCAAGGCCGGGCAGAATCGGGATTTTCGCCACAGCGGGGATCTTGTGTTCCGCGGCAATGGCGTCGATATGGCTTTCGCCGAAAATGGAATGTCTTTTGCCGCAGTCGGGACATTCAAACCAGGACATGTTTTCCACGATGCCAAGCACCGGAATATCCATGAGTTTTGCCATATTGACGGCTTTGCTCACAATCATGGAAACCAGATCCTGGGGTGAAGTGACCACTACAATACCGTCTACAGGCAGTGACTGAAATACCGTCAGGGGAACGTCGCCGGTACCGGGCGGGCAGTCTGCGAACATCAGATCGACGTCGCCCCAGATCACGTCGGTCCAGAACTGGGTTACGGTGCCAGCGATGACAGGACCGCGCCAGACTACCGGATCGGTGTCGTGTTCCAGCAGGAGGTTGACGGACATCAGCTCGATGCCGGTCTTTGTAACAGAGGGCAGGATGCCCAGATCACTGCCCATGGCGGCGTCGTGCATCCCGAACATTTTCGGAATGGAAGGACCGGTGATATCCGCGTCCAGAATGGCGGTTTTCAGGCCTTTGCGCCGGGTGAGTACAGCCAGCATGGCGGTAACGAGGGACTTACCGACGCCGCCTTTTCCGCTGACGACGGCAATCACTTTTTTGATATGGGAATACTGGTTTGCGGGTGCTTTCAGATCCTGGGCAGCCGCATCACATTTCTGATTGCAGGTATCACAGTTATGGGTACAGGTTTCACTCATCGTATCATTTCTCCAATCTGATTCTTTTCATAAAATGACGGGGACCAAAAGATCTCTTTTGATCCCCATTTTATCACAGTGCAGTATGATGTCAATCCACTATTCGGCAAGTGAAAAGCCAAGGTTATCATGAATGATGGAGGAAAGTTCGTCTTTGGATTTTTCCAGCACAAAGCAGAACTCCTCACAAATTCGTTTTTCAACATTTTTCAGGAACATTTCATCAGAGGAATGCATTTTTCGTTTTAAAGAGAGCAGTTTCTTTCTCTGAAGAAGGATGCCCTTTAAAATGCTGAGCTGTAATTTTCGGTCATCGCCTTCGATGATTTGTTTGTATTGCTCTTTACGGTCGGGTTCAAACTCAATCCAGTAGCCTTTCTGATTCGGGAGACCGTCGATCAGTTCCATAACTGTCTCGCTGGGAAGAAGCGGAAGCATCTTCGATACGAGCTTTTCTTTATCAGTGGGAACAAATACGGTCGCTCCGCTGTCAAAAACAGGCTTTAAGATATAGTAGTTTTGTTTGACATCTCCGAATTGAACATCTTCTATGGAGTTGATTTTGCAGACTCCGTGCAGGCAATACAGCACATGTTCTCCAACCTGGTACATACGGACTCCTTTCATTAAAATTAAGCATGATCATACAAATGGGTAATCTGCTCTCTCTATATATAATTTAACAGATTTTGAAAATTTTAGCAAAGAAATTTTTTTGGAAAAAATCGGATGGCGCATATTTCCTGCGCAGTCATAAAAAAGGAAGGAATCCTGGTGAAAATATCTTGACAAAAGAATTAAAGTGTGTTCAAATTTTATGTATTGGGTATGCCCTGCAGGGCATAAAATGATTTGAATCAAGATAAAATTTCGTAAAACATGCAAAACAGATTAGGAGAGACCCATGAAAAAGACGGTGTTTAAGGGAGCTGCAACAGCGCTGATTACTCCATTGACGCAGGATGGAATCGATTTTGACAATTTCGCGAGACTGGCGGACTGGCAGATCGCGGAGGGAATCGACGCCCTCGTGGTTTGCGGTACAACGGGAGAAAGCGCGACGCTCAACGATGCGGAGCACAAAGAAGCGATCCGTTTCCTTGTAAAGCATGTAAACGGCCGGGTTCCTGTCATTGCCGGTACAGGATCCAATGATACGGACTATGCCATCAGCCTGACAAAGTTTGCAGGCGATGTCGGCGCCGACGCGGTACTGACCGTAACGCCTTATTACAATAAATGCACGCAGAAAGGTCTGATCCGGAATTTTGAAGCCATTGCGGACGCCAGCAGCGTTCCGGTGATTCTGTACAACGTGCCTTCAAGAACCGGGTGCAATATTCTGCCGAAAACCGCCTGCGCACTGGCGGAGCATCCGAATATCGCAGGTATCAAGGAAGCCAGCGGAGATATTTCCCAGGTAGCGGAAACCGCTTCCCTGATCCAGGGCAAGATGGATCTGTATTCGGGAAATGACGATCAGATATTGCCGATCCTTTCTCTGGGCGGCAAAGGCGTGATTTCGGTACTTTCCAATCTTATGCCGAAGCAGGCGTCCGAGATTTGCCACCGTTTCTTTGACAAAGATATCGAGGGAAGTCTCAAACTGCAGATGCGGCTGCTGCCTTTGATTCATGCGCTGTTTTCCGAGGTTAATCCGATTCCCGTGAAAGCGGCCATGGCGAAGATGGGATTCTGTGAAGATTATCTCAGAATGCCGCTGACCCCTATGGAAGAAGAGCACAGAACCGTGCTGTTTGAACTGATGAGAAACGAAGGTTTGATTTAACAAAGGAGAAAATACATGATTTGCGAAAATATTTCTGTCAGCGAAGAAGGACATCTGCTGTTTGCGGGAATGGATACCGTTGCGCTGGCGGAAAAGTATCAGACGCCGCTGTATCTGATGGATGAGGACAGGATCCGAAAGAACTGCCGTACTTATGTGGAGGCGTTTCAAAAATACTTTGGCGAAGGCGCTCTTGCCTGCTATGCCAGCAAGGCTGCTTCCTTCAAGCAGATTTGCCGGATTGTGACGGAAGAAGGCATGGGACTGGATGTGGTCAGCAGCGGAGAAATCTGCACGGCGCTGGCGGCAGGCGTGTCTCTGGAAAAGGCATTTTTCCACAGCAACAATAAAACGGATGCGGACATTGCCTATGCCATGGAAAACGGCATCGGCTATTTTGTCGTGGACAATGCGGAAGAACTGGAGCGGATCGCGGAAATCGCGGGAGAAAAGCATCTAACCCAGAAGCTGCTGCTGCGTCTGACCCCGGGCATCGATACCCACACCTATGAAGCGGTCAATACCGGCAAGGTGGATTCCAAGTTCGGCACCGCCATTGAAACCGGGCAGGCAAAGGAAATGGTGCGTCATGCACTGCAGCTGAAGAATATCGAATTATCCGGCTTTCACTGCCACATCGGGTCTCAGGTGTTTGATTCCGATACTTTTATCCGCAGTTCGAAAATCATGCTCGGGTTTATTGCCGAGGTCAAAAAAGATCTGGGCTTTGTAGCGAAAAAACTGGATCTGGGCGGCGGATACGGCGTGCGTTATGTGGAAAGCCACCCTGTGATTGATATTGCTGAAAATATCAAAGAGGTGGCCGCCTGCATCAAGGCAGAGTGCGAAAGCCTGGGAATTGCCGTGCCGGATATCCTGATGGAGCCGGGCAGAAGCATTGTGGCAGACGCCGGTATGACGCTGTATACGGCAGGGACGGTGAAACGGATTACCGGGTATAAGAACTATGTTTCCATTGACGGCGGCATGACGGACAACCCGAGATTTGCCCTTTACGGTTCCGAGTATACGGTAGAAGCCGCCAACAAGATGCGGGAAGCAAAGACCTTTCTTTGCGACGTCGTCGGCCGCTGCTGTGAGAGCGGGGACATTATCCAGAAAAATGTACGGATGCCCGAAAGTATTCAGCGGGGAGATACCGTGGCGGTACTGACTACCGGCGCCTACAATTATGCCATGGCTTCCCATTACAACCGGCTGCCGAAACCGCCCATCGTGATGCTCAAAGGCGGGCAGGATTATCTGGCGGTACGCAGAGAAACCATTGAAGACATGGTCAGGTATGATGTGTAATTATGCATTATACAGAAAAATATGAATAATGATTCGGACTGTTTCCAGCAGTCCGAATTTTTTCTAAACCGTAGATTTTTCAAGAAATTATACAATTCATACAAAAGATGCCGAAAAAAAGCGATGGCTTTCTATGAATAAAAACTTTACAATTATGCATCAAATATGTATAATTATGCAAATAAAACACCCAAAGAAAATGATTTAAGAAAGGCAGATAAATAATTATGAAAAAAGAAGACATCAAAAAAGTAGTGCTTGCATATTCGGGCGGACTGGATACATCCATTATCATTCCGTGGCTGAAAGAAAACTACAACAACTGTGAAGTCATCGCGGTCTCCGGTAACGTAGGACAGGCGGACGAGCTGGAAGGTCTGGAAGAAAAGGCCCTTGCCACCGGCGCATCCAGGATTTATATCGAGGATATCAGCGATACTTTTGTGAATGACTATATTATTCCTACCATGAAGGCCGGCGCTATGTATGAGGAATATCTGCTGGGTACCAGCTTTGCGCGTCCAGCCATTGCAAAGAGAATGGTGGAAATCGCAAAGGCAGAGGGCGCGGATGCCATCTGCCACGGCTGTACCGGAAAAGGAAACGATCAGGTGCGTTTTGAACTGGCCATCAAGGCCTTTGCGCCGGATATGCCTATTATTGCGCCCTGGAGAGAGTGGAGTTTAAAATCCAGAGAAGAAGAAATCGATTATGCGGAAGCACATCATATTCCGCTGAAGATTAACCGGGAGACCAATTATTCCAAGGACAAGAACCTCTGGCACCTGTCCCATGAAGGACTGGATCTGGAGGATGCCGGCAACGAGCCCATGTATGAAAAGAAAGGCTTTCTGGAAATGGGCGTATCGCCGCTGGAAGCCCCCGATACCCCGGAATATATCACACTGGACTTTGAACAGGGCGTTCCTGTGGCTTTAAATGAAGAAAAGATGTCCGCCAAGGATATTATTCTGAAACTGAATGCACTGGGCGGCAAGAACGGCATCGGTCTGCTGGATATCGTGGAAAACCGTCTGGTAGGCATGAAATGCCGCGGCGTCTATGAGACACCGGGCGGAACCATTCTTTATAAAGCCCATGAATATCTGGAAACCATTTGTCTGGACAAGATGACTGCTCACAAGAAAGCGGAGCTGGCCCTGACATTTGCGGAGCTGGTTTACAACGGCCAGTGGTTCACACCGCTGCGGGAGGCGCTGTCGGCATTTGTAGACAAGACCCAGGAAACCGTAACCGGTAAGGTAAAACTGAAATTATACAAAGGCAATATCATCAAAGCAGGCGTATGGAGCGACTATTCGCTGTATTCGGAAGAAATCGCCACCTTCGGCGAGGACGACTGCTATGATCAGAAGGATTCCGCAGGCTTTATCAATCTGTACGGACTGCCTATCAAGGTGCAGGCGCAGGTGAAGGAAAAGCTGAACAAATAAAGCGAAGGAGCAGGGCAAAACAAACAGGTTGAGGGAGCAGGCATGGAAAAAATGTGGGCCGGCCGGTTTGCACAGGAACTGGCAAAGGAAGCAAATGATTTTAATTCTTCGATTCATTTTGACTGCCGCATGTACCGGCAGGATATCAAAGGATCCATTGCCCACGCGGCAATGCTGGGAAAACAGGGCATCATTTCGCCGGAGGATACAGCCGCCATTACGGCGGAACTGGGCCGGATTTTAGAAGATCTGGAGTGCGGCCGGCTGCAGTTCGATATGGAATGTGAAGACATTCACATGTTTATTGAAAAGGTGCTGACGGAGCGGATCGGAGAAGCCGGGAAACGGCTGCATACGGCCCGAAGCCGCAACGATCAGGTGACGCTGGACTTACGAATGTATCTGCGGGACGAAGCCGCGGAAATCATCCGTCGGCTCAAGAAACTGACCGGTATCCTCTGCGATCAGGCAGAGCGCTATGCGGACAGCATCATGCCGGGTTACACCCATCTGCAGCGGGCACAGCCCGTGAATTTCGGGCACCATCTGATGGCCTACGCCATGATGCTGGTCCGGGACATGGATCGGTTCGCGGACGCGGTGAAACGGATGAACGTTTCCCCCATCGGCTGCTGCGCCCTGGCCGGCACCACCTACCCCACGGATCGAGTCTGGGAGGCAGAACAGCTGGGCTTTGATCAGATCGCCCTCAACTCCCTGGACGGCGTTTCGGATCGGGATTACTGCGTGGAGCTTTTAAGTGCCATCGCGGTCTGCATGATGCATTTGTCCCGGTTTTCCGAGGAACTGATTCTGTGGTCCAGCTGGGAGTTTCAGTTTATTGAGCTCTCGGATGCCTATACCACCGGATCCAGCATTATGCCTCAGAAGAAGAATTCCGATATGGCGGAACTGGTCAGGGGCAAAACGGGCAGAGTTTACGGCAATCTGATGGGCACGCTGACCATGCTCAAAGGACTGCCGTTGGCTTACAATAAAGACATGCAGGAGGACAAAGAAGCGATTTTCGACAGTGTGGACACCCTGAAATTGTGTCTGGACATTTTCGCGCCGATGATCGAAACCATGTCCGTCAAGGAAGACAATATGCTCAAAGCCGCAAAGGAAGGCTTTATCAACGCCACGGATCTGGCGGATTATCTGGTAAAAAAGGGCAGTTCCTTCCGCAGCGCCTACAAGCTGGTGGGCGGCATCGTGGGGGACTGCATCCGGTCCCGTCAGGTGCTGGAAGATCTGCCGCTGGCGGATTATCGGAAATATTCCGATCTGTTTGAAGAAGATCTTTACGATGCCATTTCCCTGAAAACCTGTATGGAAAAGAGAATTTCGGAAGGAGGAACCTCTCCCGCCTCCGTGAAAAAGCAGATCGCGGCGGTCAGGGAGCGGATATCCGGGTGAAAAAAGTATTTATTGATGGTAAGGCCGGTACGACCGGCCTTCGCATTTATGAACGATTGAAAACGAGGGAGGATGTCTCCCTGATCCTGTTGTCCGAGGAAGAACGAAAGGACGAACAGGCCAGAAAAGCGGCCATCGCGGCAAGCGACATTACGTTTTTATGCCTGCCGGATGCGGCGGCGGTGACCGCGGCAGAACTGGCGGAGGGCACGGATACGGTGATTTTAGACGCCTCTACTGCCCACAGGACCAAAGAAGGCTGGGTTTACGGCTTTCCGGAGCTGTGCGAAGGACAGCGCAGCAGCATCGCCGCTGCAAAGCGCGTTGCAGTGCCGGGTTGTCACGCCAGCGGATTCATTGCGCTGATTGCGCCGCTGATCCGAAGCGGGCTGCTGGCGGCGGACACGCCCCTGTCCTGTTTTTCCCTGACGGGCTACAGCGGCGGCGGAAAGAAAATGATCGCGGAATATGAGGCAGCGGACCGTCCGGCAGCGTATGACGCGCCGCGGCAGTACGGACTTACCCAGCAGCACAAGCATCTGCGGGAAATGGTTCATGTTACCGGTTTGCAGAAGGAGCCGTTTTTCGCACCGGTGGTGGCGCCATTTTACAGCGGCATGTCGGTAATGGTGCCGTTATTTGCCGAAATGGTACAGGCAGCGGATCCTGCCTGCGCCATCCGGCAGCTGTATCAGGATGTTTATGCAGGGCCCATTGTCCGGTACCGGGAGAACTGTGATGAAGACGGATTTTACAGCGCGGGCATTTACAGCGGTTTTGACGATATGGAAATCAGCGTATCCGGAAATGACGTGCGCATCAGCCTTCATGCCCGGTATGATAATCTGGGCAAGGGCGCTTCCGGCGCGGCGATTCAGTGTATGAATCTGGTCATGGGCGCTGATGAAAGAACCGGCCTGCAGCTGCAGACGTGCAAATAGAAGTGCCGCAAAGCACTTGCGGCGGAATGGAGATTTTATGTACGAACTTGTAAACGGCGGCGTGTGCGCGGCAAAAGGCTTTCGGGCCGGCGGCATACACTGCGGAATTCGAAAAAACCGGACCAAAAATGATCTGTCTCTGATCGTCAGTGAAGTTCCGGCCACGGCGGCGGCGGTTTATACCACCAATAAAGTCAAGGGCGCGCCGCTTTTGGTAACGAGAAAGCATCTGGAAAATCACAGGGCCCGGGCCGTGATCTGCAACAGCGGCAATGCCAATACCTGCAACAGTAACGGCATTGAAATCGCAGAGCAGATGTCAGCCCTTCTGGCCGATGGTATGGGCATCGACGCAGATGACGTGGTGGTAGCGTCCACCGGCGTCATCGGGCAGCCTTTAAATCTGGAACCTATTGCGGCAGGTATCCCTAAGCTGATCGCGGCGCTGGATGCAAACGGCAGCCGGGAGGCGGCGCTGGGCATTATGACCACGGATACGAAGGTCAAGGAGATTGCCGTTTCTTTTGAAATCGGCGGAAAAGAATGCCGGATCGGCGGCATTGCCAAGGGTTCAGGCATGATTCATCCCAATATGGCCACCATGCTGGTATTTATCACTACGGACGCCGCCATCAGCGATACGCTGCTGCAGAAAGCGCTGTCCGGGGATATCCAGAATACCTTCAACATGGTCAGCATTGACGGCGATACTTCCACCAACGACATGGTCTGCGTACTGGCCAACGGTATGGCACAAAACCCCGTCATCTGCGAGGAAAACGAGGACTTTGACGTTTTTATGAAAGCCTTAAATACGGTGACGGTGGGGCTTTGCCGGATGATCGCAGGCGACGGCGAGGGCGCTACGAAGCTGCTGGAATGTAAAGTCCGGGGCGCAAGAGATGTGGAGACCGCCAAGTGCGTGGCCAAGAGCGTTATCTGTTCTTCGTTGACCAAGGCGGCGATGTTCGGCGCCGACGCCAACTGGGGCAGGATCCTCTGCGCCATCGGCTATAGCGGCGCGGATGTAGATGTGACGAAAATCGACGTGTCCTTTGCCTCTGCCAAAGGAACGATTTTGGTCTGCAAAGACGGGGCCGGGGTGGATTTCTCGGAGGAAAAGGCGAAGGAAATTTTGCTGGAAGAGGAAATCGACATTCTGATCGAATTAAACGACGGTGCGGCCGCAGCTACCGCCTGGGGCTGTGATCTGACATATGATTACGTAAAAATTAACGGCGATTACAGGACGTGACAGGAACGGAGAAGGGTATGAAGAATTTTTCAAACGCGCAGCGGGCAGAGGTGCTGACCCAGGCGCTTCCGCATATCAAACGCTATAATGACAAAGTGGTTGTGGTGAAATACGGCGGCAATTCCATGCTGAACGAACAGTTAAAGCAGCAGGTTATGCAGGATATTGTGCTGCTTTGGCTCATCGGGATCAAAGTGGTGCTGGTACACGGCGGCGGTCCGGAAATCACCGACATTATGAATAAACTGGGAAAAGAGCCGGAGTTTGTGGACGGTCTGCGGGTGACGGACAAGGAATCGGTGGATATCGTGCAGATGGTGCTGGCCGGCAAGGTCAACAAAACCCTGGTCAACATGCTGGAAATGAAGGGCGGCAAGGCCATGGGCATTTCCGGTATGGACGGCAGGCTGATCGAGGCTGAAGTGAAGGATGAACGGCTGGGCTATGTAGGCTCCATTACAAAGATCAACATCGAGCCGGTGACCGACCTGCTGGAAAAAGGCTATATTCCGGTAGTCTCCACCGTGGGATGCGATGAAGACGGCAATACCTACAATATCAACGGCGACACGGCGGCGGCGTATATTGCTGGGGCGCTGAACGCGGAACGTCTGATTATGATGACGGACATCGCGGGGGTGCTGCAGGATAAGGACGACCCGGATACGCTGATTCCGGAGATTCCGGTTTCCAAGATTGAAAAACTGTACAAAGACGGCGTGGTGACCGGCGGCATGATCCCGAAGGTGGAATGCTGCGTGAAAGCCATCGAAGCCGGTGTGAAAAATGTGGTTATTATGGACGGCAGAGTGCCCCATTCCATTTTGATGGAACTGCTAACGGACGAAGGCGCGGGCACTATGGTGATAGGAGAGAAGCATGAATCAGTGGATTGAAAAAGACAATACCTATGTGGCGCATACCTACGGAAGGATTCCCCTTGTGCTGGTGAATGGCAAGGGCGCGCGGGTACAGGATGACGCAGGCAACAGTTATATCGATCTGGGCAGCGGCATCGCGGTCAATTCCTTCGGCTATGGCGATGAAATCTGGCTGGAGGCGGTGACAAAGCAGGCCGCCGCGCTGCAGCATGTGTCCAATTATTATTATACAAAACCCTATATCCGGCTGGCCGAGCTGCTGTGTGAGAAGTCCGGAATGCGCAAAGTATTCTTTTCAAATTCCGGCGCAGAGGCCAATGAATGCGCCATCAAGGCCGCGCGGAAGTATGCCGCGGACAAAAAAGGCAGTGACTGTTATCAGATTATTACCCTGAGCAACAGTTTCCACGGCAGAACCATTACAACGCTGGCCGCAACGGGACAGGAGAGTTTCCATCAGCAGTTTCTCCCGCTGACGGAAGGATTTCTGTACTGTCCGGCCAATGACGTCGAGGCATTAAAAAAGCTGACCGCGGAACACAAGGTGGCGGCGATCCTTTTTGAACTGGTGCAGGGCGAAGGCGGCGTGATTCCGCTGGAGCCGGACTTTGTGGCTGCCATGGGGCAGATTGCGGCAGAACAGGATATTCTGCTGATCGATGACGAGGTGCAGACCGGAAACGGAAGAAGCGGACAGATGTACGCTTATATGAACTACGGATTAACGCCGGATATTGTCAGTACCGCCAAGGGACTGGCCGGAGGGCTGCCCATCGGCGCCACGCTGTTTGGGGAGAAAACGCAGGATGTGTACGAACCGGGGCTGCACGGCTCCACCTTCGGCGGCAATCCCATCAGCTGCGCGGCGGCTGTTTCGGTGGTAGAACGTCTTACCGAGGCATTTCTGGCGGAAGTCCGAAAAAAATCGGAATACATTTTCAGCCGGCTGCAGGGGGCCAGGGGCGTTAAATCGGTGTCCGGCATCGGACTGATGATCGGCATCGAAACCGACCGGCCGGTGGAAGAAGTGATGGAAGGCTGCAGAAGTAAGGGCGTACTGGTGCTGCGGGCCAAGAACCGGGTTCGGCTGCTGCCGCCTTTGAATATCTCTTTTGAAGATTTGAAAGAAGCAATAGATACGATACTGACAGTGGTCACAGGAGAAGAGGCATGAACTTACATGGACGGGATTTTTTGAAGCTGCTGGATTTTACGCCGGCGGAAATCGAAGGACTGCTGGATCTGGCGGCAGATTTGAAGGCAAAGAAAAAAGCGGGGATTCCCCATAAAATGTTTGAAGGAAAAAACGTGGCGCTGATTTTTGAGAAAACCAGTACCCGTACCCGCTGTTCTTTTGAAACGGCGGCGGCGGATTTGGGGATGCATCCGGTATATCTGGATCCGAAAAGCTCCCAGATCGGCAAAAAAGAGAGCATTGCGGATACGGCGCGGGTACTGGGCCGGATGTTTGACGGCATCGAATACCGGGGATTCGGACAGGAAATCGTGGAGGAACTGGCGAAATACGCGGATGTGCCGGTGTGGAACGGACTGACCAATGAATTTCATCCCACCCAGATTCTGGCGGATTTTCTCACCATCAGAGAGCATTTCGGAAAACTGAAAGGTATTAAGCTTGTCTATATGGGAGACGCCCGTTATAATATGGGTAACTCTCTGATGATCGGCTGCGCCAAGATGGGACTGTCTTTTGTGGCCTGTGCGCCGAAGAAATATTTCCCGGATGCGGCGCTGGTAGCCCAGTGCGAAAAAATTGCCGCCGAAAGCGGCGCGACGCTGGCGTTTATAGAAGATCCGAAGGAAGCCGTGAAAGACGCGGACGTGATTTATACGGACGTATGGGTGTCCATGGGAGAACCTGCGTCGGTTTGGGAAGAACGGATTGGGGACCTGACGCCCTATCAGGTGAATCAGCCTCTGATGGAAGCGGCGGGACCGCAATGCAGATTTATGCACTGCCTGCCGGCCTTCCACGATCTGAAAACGGAAATCGGCAGAGAGATTCACGAAAAATATCATATTGATTGTATGGAAGTTACGGACGAGGTTTTTGAAGGTGCGCAGTCCATTGTATTTGATGAGGCGGAAAACCGGATGCACACCATCAAAGCCGTCATGGCAGCCACACTTTAAGGAGAAACCAATGGCATATTTAGTTTTAAGCAATGGCGCCTGCTTCCAGGGGGAACGCATCGGCGTCAAAGGAGACGTGACGGGGGAGCTGGTATTTACCACCGGCATGGTGGGTTATATCGAAACGCTGACAGATCCCAGCTACGCGGGCCAGATTGTGGTACAGACGTTTCCGCTGATCGGCAATTACGGCATGATCGAAGCGGATTTTGAGGGAGAAACCGCAGTCAAAGGCTATGTGGTACGGGAATGCTGCGATGCGCCGTCCAATTTCCGGAGCCAGTATACCCTGGATCAGTTTCTGAAGGAAAAGGGTATCTGCGGTATCTGCGGCGTGGATACCAGAGAAATTACCAGGATCATCCGGCAGGAAGGCACTATGAATGCTGTGATCTGCGAGGAGCTGCCTGCGGATCTTACAAATGTGCAGGAATACCGGATCAAAGAGATTGTCAAAGAAGTCAGCTGCGCAGAAAAGAAAATTTATCCCGCAGAAAATGGAAAAAAATATGCCGTTGTTCTGATTGATTACGGCGCAAAGAGAAATATCATTCGCAGCCTCTGCAAACGGGGCTGCGAAGTGTGCGTTGTTCCGTATGACACCAGCGCGGAGGAAATTCTGGCCATGGCGCCGGACGGCGTCATGCTGTCCAACGGACCGGGAGACCCCACCGACAATGCATACAGCATCGCCCAGATCAGAAAGCTGATGGGCAAGCTGCCCATCTTCGGCATCTGTCTGGGACATCAGCTGACGGCCCTGTCCATGGGAGCGAAAACCGAGAAGCTCAAATATGGCCACCGGGGCGCCAATCAGCCGGTCCGGGATTTGAAAAGCGGCAGAACCTATATTACCAGTCAGAACCACGGTTACGCAGTGGTGAACGAAAGCCTTCCGGAGGGGGCGTCGCTGATTTATCAGAATGCAAACGACGGAAGCTGTGAAGGCGTGGAATACAAAGAGAAGAACTGCTTTACCGTGCAGTTCCATCCGGAAGCCTGCGGCGGACCGCTGGATACGGGCTTTTTGTTTGACAGATTTATACAGATGATGGGAGGGAAAGCCTGATGCCGAAAGATCATACCATAAGAAAAGTGCTTGTCATCGGATCCGGTCCGATCATCATCGGCCAGGCGGCGGAGTTTGACTATGCCGGCGCCCAGGCCTGCCGCGTATTGCGGGCGGAAGGCATCAACGTAGTGCTGGTCAATTCCAATCCCGCCACCATTATGACCGATAAAAATCTGGCGGATGAAATTTATCTGGAGCCGTTAAATGCCCAGACCGTCGCCAGAATCATTGAAAAAGAACGGCCGGACGGCCTGCTGGCGGGACTGGGCGGCCAGACCGGCCTGACCATCGCCATGCAGCTTTCCCGGGACGGCACCCTGGACCGGTACGGCGTGCGGCTTTTGGGTTCCGACATCGACGCCATTGAAAAAGCGGAAGACAGAGAACTGTTCCGGGACGCCATGCAGCGCATCGGACAGCCGGTGGTTCCTTCCGGTATTGCGGAGGATCTGGACACGGCGTTTCAGATTGCGGAAGAAATCGGCTATCCGGTGATCATCCGCCCTGCCTATACTCTGGGCGGTTCCGGCGGCGGCATCGCAGAAACGAAGGAAGAACTGGCTGTGATTGCCCAGAGCGGACTGGATGCTTCGCCCATTACCCAGATTCTGGTGGAAAAATGCATTTCCGGCTGGAAAGAAATTGAGTTTGAGACCATGCGGGACCATCTGGGCAACGTCATTGCGGTCTGCTCCATGGAAAATCTGGATCCGGTGGGCATCCATACCGGCGATTCCATCGTCGTGGCCCCGGCCCTGACCCTTGCGGACAAGGAATATCAGATGCTCCGCAGCGCTTCTCTGGACATTATTTCCTCCATCGGCATTGAAGGCGGATGCAACTGTCAGTTTGCCTTGAATCCCGACAGTTTTGAATATGCAGTCATCGAGGTAAATCCCAGAGTTTCCCGGTCTTCGGCGCTGGCATCGAAGGCAACGGGCTATCCCATTGCCAAGATCACCACACGGATCGCTCTCGGCTACACGCTGGATGAGATTAAAAATGATATTACCGGCAAGACCTGCGCCTGCTTCGAGCCGACGCTGGACTATGTGGTTGTGAAATTCCCCAAATGGCCTTTCGATAAATTTGCAGGTTCTACAAGAAAGCTGGGAACGCAGATGAAGGCCACCGGCGAGGTCATGGCCATTGCCCAGAGCTTCGAGGCGGCGCTGATGAAAGCCGTCCGGGGCGCGGAAATTTCCTTTGATACTTTAAATGCGCCGCCCCTTTCCGATCAGGATATCGAGACACGGCTGAGCGAACAGAACGACCGCAGGATCTTCACGGTATTTGAGGCGCTGAAAAAAGGTGTCAGTATCGACCGGATTCATGAAATTACCAAAATTGACCGGTGGTTTTTATATAAGATTGCAAATCTGGCGCAGTTTGAGCAGCAGATCGAAGGAACCGGCAACCTTTCGGAGCAAATGTACCTGAAGGCGAAAAAACTGGGCTATACGGATGACGCGCTGAAACGGCTGACAAAGGCGGAAAAACTGCCCCACAGAGACGCCGTCTATAAGATGGTGGATACCTGCGGCGCGGAGTTTGACGCGGAGACGCCCTATTTCTATTCTTCCTATGATCAGGTCTGCGAAGCCAGAACTTTCGAACGGAGCGGCAAAAAAGTGGTCATGGTGCTGGGCTCCGGGCCTATCCGGATCGGGCAGGGCATCGAGTTCGACTACAGCTCTGTGCACAGTGTGTGGACCCTGCAGAAGATGGGCTATGAGGTGGTCATTGTCAACAACAATCCGGAAACCGTATCTACGGATTACGATACGGCGGACCGGTTGTATTTTGAACCCCTGTGCCCGGAAGATGTCATGAATATCATTCAGGTGGAGCAGCCGGAAGGGGTCGTAGTGGCCTTCGGCGGCCAGACCGCCATCAAACTGACCCATTATCTGGATTCCCACGGTATTCCGATCTTAGGCACCTCGGCGGAAAGCATCGATATCGCGGAGGACAGGAGCCGTTTTGACGCGCTGCTGGAGAAATTCAATATCCGCCGTCCCAAGGGCGCGGCGGTGCTGACCGTAGAGGAAGCGATTGAAACCGCCAACCGGCTGGGCTATCCGGTGCTGCTGCGGCCTTCCTACGTCATCGGCGGCCAGAATATGACCATTGCCCGGAATGACGCGCATACCGTAAAATACATGGAGTCCATTCTGGCGGGCGGCATCGAAAATCCGGTGCTGATCGACAAGTACATGTCCGGGACGGAACTGGAAGTGGATGTCATTTCCGACGGCAAGGATGTTTTGATTCCCGGCATCATGGAACACATTGAGCGGGCGGGGGTACACAGCGGTGATTCCATCGCGGTCTATCCGTCCTACAATCTCAACGATAAATTCCTGGAGAAAATCTGCGACTGCTCCAAAAAGCTGGCCATTGCGCTGGGCACCAAAGGACTGGTCAATATCCAGTACCTGATTTTTGAAAATGAACTGTATGTCATCGAGGTAAATCCAAGAGCCTCCCGGACGGTGCCTTATATCAGCAAGGTGACGGACGTGCCCATGGTGGATATCGCCTCGGAAGTCATGCTGGGGGCGGAGCTGGCCAAGCTGGGTTACGGCACGGGACTGCACCGGACGCCGCCCTACTATGCGGTGAAAGTACCGGTATTTTCCTTTGAAAAACTGACCGACGCCAATTCCATTTTGGGACCGGAAATGAAATCCACCGGCGAAGTTCTGGGCATCGGTAAAACTATGGCGGAAGCGCTGTACAAAGGACTGACCGCCGCGGGCTTTAAGGTTCCCAGTATTCACGGAAGCAGCCCTGCCGGCATACTGATAAGTGTGGAAGAAAAAGATTCCCAGGAAATCATTTCCCTGGCGAAGCGGCTGTATGATCTGGGCATTGAGATTTACGCCACCCGGCATACCGCGGAGGAAATCGGTACTTTGGGCATTCCGGTACACATTGTGGCCAATGCCAATGAAAGCAGCGAAATCACGGATCTGATGCACGCCGGAACCCTCAATTACATTGTGTATACCGGCGCAGTGCAGGACGCCACCATCGGAAATTATACGAAGCTGCACCGTCTGGCCATGCAGCTGGGCATTCCGTGTCTCACTTCCATCGATACGGCCAATGCGCTGGCGGAGATCATGGAAAGCCGTTTCAATGACCGCAATACGGAATTGATCGATATCAACGATATGCGTAAATGGCGCCGGAAAATCCGGTTCGCCAAGATGCAGTCCTGCGGCAATGATTATATTTTCATGGAAAACTTTGACGATACCATTACCTGTCCGGAGTCTCTCTGCGTCAGCCTGTGCACCCAGCATTACGGTGTGGGCGCGGACGGCATCGTCCTGATGGAGAAATCCGGCGTGGCGGATGTAAAGATGCGTACCTTTAACAAGGACGGCAGCGAAGGCAAAATGGCCGGCAACAATATCCGCTGTGTGGGCAAATATATGTTTGACAAAGGCTAT
Organism: uncultured Lachnospiraceae bacterium; assembly: GCA_947630875.1. Lineage (GTDB taxonomy): Bacteria > Bacillota > Clostridia > Lachnospirales > Lachnospiraceae > CANRIM01. The sequence continues at coordinate 1,197 of CANRJG010000014.1, read as the reverse complement.
GTCAGAAGCGATTATCTGACGGTGGAGACCGGCAGCGGCATTTACCGCCTGAAACTCTATATCCGGGATGGAAAGGTAAGCTCCGTCACCGTGGATATGGGCAAGGCGGATTTTTCCGCCGGATCCCTGCCGGCGGCAGAGACCGTGAAGACACCGGAAATGATTAATTATCCGGTGCAGGCCGGAGGCAGTACCTACGAAGGTACCTGCGTGTCGGTGGGCAATCCCCACTGCGTGGTCTTCTGTGAGAAAATCGACGGCCTGCAGTTAAGCACCCTGGGGCCTTTGTTTGAGTACAACGCGCTGTTCCCGGAACGGATCAATACGGAATTTGTCCGGATCGTCAACAAAGAGACCATCCGGATGCGGGTCTGGGAGCGCGGAAACGGAGAAACCCTTGCCTGCGGCACCGGCGCCTGCGCCGCGGTGGCGGCGGCATGCCGGAACGGATACTGTAAGAAGGATACCGATATCACGGTGAAACTGTTGGGCGGTGATCTGATCGTCAATTATTCCGACGAGCGGATCCTGCTGACAGGCAGCGCGGATCTGGTATTTGAAGGAGAATTTTCTTATTAAACTGAAACGACGTGAAAGGAATGCGTTTTTATGGCATCTTTGGATCGTGAAACAAACAATATCAATGCATGGATCGCAAAAACCGCGGAGCAGCTGGCGGGGATGGAACAGACCAGGTTTGGCGAACGGATTGACCGGCCGGGGCTGAAAGAGCAGATCGCAAAGCTGCTGCTGCTGATTCGCAGCGCCATGTATCCCAAGGTATTTGGGAAAAAAAATTACGATGTGAAGTTTCTGCCCACCCTGATCAGTCAGTATCTGCAGCAGGCCGTGGTGATGCTCTATGACATGCTTGGCGCATTGATGGGAGAGGAGCAGGACATTGACGGTATTATCCGGGCGTTTGTGGCGGAGATTCCGCAAATCACGGAAACGCTGAAAACGGACATCCGGGCGGCGTATGAAGGCGACCCGGCGGCCCGGACGGAGGAGGAAATCATGCTTTCCTATCCGGCGTTTGAAGCCATCAGCATTTACCGCATCGCCCACAGCCTGCACAATCTGCAGGTCCCCCTTCTGCCTCGGATGATGACGGAATACGCGCACCAGATCACCGGCATCGATATTCATCCCGGCGCCACCATCGGCCGGTACTTCTTTATCGATCATGGTACCGGG